>NZ_MBEW02000010.1 GCF_001693775.2 Criibacterium bergeronii
CAGTAGGTGCAGGACTTGGAGCATGGGGCGTTATTAACCTGATGGAAGGTTATGGCAATGACAATCCAGGTGCAAATGCTCATGTACGGTAAGGAAGCAAGCAACCGAAAACAAGAGATAGACCGCCAGCACTACACTATTCCGAACCAAAGACCAAAAGATAAGCATTGTGGGAAAATCTAAACTTTTGGATTTTCCTACAATGCCGACTACGGCGGAATCCTTCCCACTCCTTATATCTTTATTTCCGTATACATTGAATTTGTATTTAGTAAATGCTATAATGTCCCTATTCAAATTATAAATGTGTTGAATTAGTTACATGTACATATTTTTTGTGCCGCATAAATACCCTGTTGAGGTTGTCGTTCTTTGTCCAGATGTGGAAACAATAAAAGGAAGGGAACGATACAGGGAGAAAACAGGCTATTCCGGCTTTACGGTTGAAACCTTATACGATACATTTATGCAGACAACACCACGGATCGGCTTTTGGCTGGACAATTCCAACCAAACACCACAGCAGACAGCAGAAACCATTCTGAACGCCAGAAAGTCGGTATGATTGTTACATATAAGGGGAAGAAAAATTTCTTTTAGGTACTTTCTTTCCTAAAACTAATGTGATATAATAGCATCATTCCAAAAAAGGAGTAAAAAATATGCGGCAAGGTATTCTTAAATAAAACTATAATCAAATAGTGGGAACAAAGGATTATGATAGTCCCTTTTGTGGGGGCTTGGTTTTTTGTACCCAATTTAAGAATACTTTTGCCTTATCAATTTTGACATATCCGAAAAACAGCAATCACAAACAGGTGTATGCTGTATATGTGTATGTCCGCAAATTATAATCCCCAGTGGTAAAAGTATTTTACTGCTGGGGATTTTTATGCCCTTTTGGGGCTGTAAAAGGAGGACAATCACATGAAAATAATCAATATTGGAATTCTCGCCCATGTAGACGCAGGAAAAACAACATTGACGGAAAGCCTGCTGTACACCAGTGGAGCGATTGCGGAACAAGGAAACGTGGATAAAGGAACTACAAGAACAGACACTATGATTTTGGAA
The DNA here is from genome assembly GCF_001693775.2 of Criibacterium bergeronii. Lineage (GTDB taxonomy): Bacteria > Bacillota > Clostridia > Peptostreptococcales > Filifactoraceae > Peptoanaerobacter > Peptoanaerobacter bergeronii. The sequence goes on from NZ_MBEW02000010.1 coordinate 1,075, forward strand.
CGGCAGCGCGGAATTACCATTCAGACAGCGGTTACTTCTTTTTGCTGGAATGATTATAAAATCAATATCGTGGACACTCCCGGTCATATGGATTTTTTAACCGAAGCATACCGCTCTTTATCTGTCCTTGACGGAGCTGTTTTAGTCATTTCGGCAAAAGACGGCGTACAGGCACAAACCCGTATATTATTCCATGCGCTTCAGAAAATGGACATTCCGACAATTATCTTTATAAATAAGATAGACCAAAATGGGATCGACCTGCGGCGTGTTTACCAAAGCATTAAAGATAAACTTACCAGTGATATGATTGTCATGCAGGAGGTTTCCCTGTCGCCAAAGATAACCATGACCGATATTTCTGATTTGGACAAATGGGATATGATTATTTCCGGAAGCGATGAACTATTAGAACGATATGTTGCAGAGGATTCTTTGGATATACAGGAATTACAATATGAAAAGTGCAAAAGAACCAGATGCTGCTCTTTGTTTCCTGTTTATCATGGGAGTGCAAAAGACAATTTAGGAACAGAAAAACTGATTGAAGCGATTACAGAAACTTTCATTACAGAAACAGACGATATTCAGTCTGAATTATGTGGATATGTTTTTAAGGTTGAGTATACAGAGCGGAAAAAACGGCTTTCTTATTTACGCCTGTATCATGGGACGCTCCATTTACGGGATACCCTGCTGCTGTCAAAAAAGGAAAAAATAAAGATTACAGAAATGTGTATTCCGTCAAATGGTGAAATCGTCCCGGTTGACCATGCCTGTCCGGGAGAAATTGTTATTTTAGCTGATGATACTTTGAAACTGAACGACATTCTGGGAAATGAAAAACTCCTGCCTCACAAAACACGGATTGATAATCCCATGCCATTACTTCGGACAACGGTAGAGCCGCAAAAGCCGGAGCAAAGGGAAGCCCTGTTAAATGCCCTCACAGAGATTGCTGATACAGACCCTCTTTTGCATTTTGACATTGATACTGTTACACATGAGATTATATTATCTTTTTTGGGAAAAGTACAGTTAGAAGTTATTTGTTCGCTATTAGAAGAAAAATATCATGTGGGCGTGGCTATGAAAGAGCCTTCGGTTATTTATCTGGAAAGACCGCAAAAAAAAGCGAGCTACACGATTCATATTGAAGTGCCGCCGAATCCGTTTTGGGCATCTATTGGTTTGACTGTAACACCGCTTCCTGTTGGAAGCGGAACACAATATAAAAGCGAGGTATCTCTCGGCTATTTAAACCAAAGTTTTCAAAATGCCGTCATGGAGGGTGTGCGTTATGGAATGGAGCAGGGCTTATATGGCTGGGGAGTGACAGACTGCCAAATTTGTTTTGATTATGGAGTTTATTACAGCCCGGTCAGCACCCCCGCTGATTTTCGTTTTCTTGCGCCTGTCGTGTTGGAGCAGGCATTGAAAAAAGCAGGAACACAACTGTTGGAACCATACCTTTCCTTTACCCTTTTTGCACCGCAGGAATATCTTTCACGGGCTTATAATGACGCACCAAAGTATTGCGCAATCATTGAATCAACCAGACTTGAAAAAGATGAAGTTATTTTTAAGGGGGAAATCCCTGCCCGTTGTATTGGTGAATATAGAAATGATTTGAATTTTTATACAAATGGAAGAAGTGTCTGCATTACAGAATTAAAAGGGTATCAGGAAACTTCCGGCGAGCCTGTGTTTCAGCCACGCCGCCCGAACAGCCGTTTAGACAAGATCCGGCATATGTTTCAGAAGATAATGTAACATCTTGCGCAATGCAAACGTTCATTGCTGGCTATTGCGAAATATCATTGATAAAATCAGCATCAGAGAGGAGGAACCATTTTGAACCAGAAACAGACGGATATTACAACAGGAAAGCAAATACGTCATCTGCGAACACAATCGGGAATGACACAGGAAGAACTGGCTGGGAAATTGAATGTTACCCGGCAGGCGCTATCGAATTGGGAGAGAGATGTTAATGAACCCGATTTAAATACGTTGAAAAAAATTTGTTTTCTTTTTGGAGTCCACATGGACGATTTTGCGAAGGAGGTAATAACAAAAATGGAAACATGTGAAAAAAAGAGAAACGACAATTTAATAAGTATGATATGGCAATTGGACTTTTTTATGGTGTCGGGATATTTCTTGGCATTGGTATTTTCTTTGTTGGCGGTTTTATGACAATGTCGGGTGCAGGGTGGGGAGCATCACTATTTGGCGGTGGCTGTTTTTCTCTTGTATTTGGCTTGATATGCCATGCAGTTATTACATTGAGAAGAAATGACAAATGATGACATATCCTGCTTTCTAGTCTTTTCGGTCATATCGCGTAAAAAAGCCGCTGCTTTTGGCTTTCCAATAGCGGCGGCAAAGGGAAATATCCTTTGAATACCTTACAGAAGAAAAGTTTTGCAGCATTATAAAAATAAAAGCCTATACCATTTTGGAAAGAAAAGATACATAATAGTCAAGACGGCAACAATCAGAAGTTATGGAGGGTAACAATGGAATATAGTAAGGAAGATTTAATGGAAGCAAAAAGGCAAATTTTGGGAGTGGGAGAGAACATGGGAACAGAGGAAAGCAAAAAGATCTGGGAGAAAAACGCACAATTTTGGGATGATGCAATGGGTGACGAATCCAATGAATTTCACAGAGAGGTAGTACGTCCCAAAGTAACGGAACTTCTCTCTCCTGATCCTTCGGATTACATTTTGGATATTGCGTGCGGCAATGGAAATTATTCTTCGTATCTTGCACAGAGAGGCGCTTCGGTCGTCGCTTTTGATTACAGCAAAAAAATGATAGAATTGGCTAAAAGACGGCGATCACAATATGCAAAACAAATTGAGTTTTGCGTAGCGGATGCGACCAATAGAGAAAGCTTATTAGGATTAAAAAGAAATCGAGCCTTTACGAAAGCAGTTTCTAATATGGCAATTATGGATATTACGGATATTGAACCGCTTTTTATGGCTGTTTATGAACTATTGGAGGAAAACGGGATTTTTGTCTTTGCAACGCAGCACCCTTGTTTTATCACATTGACTGAAAAATATATGACACCGCACAGTTACTATGATATAGCGATCGAAGGGCAGCCGGAGGAGCAGATTTATTATCATCGTTCCATACAAGATATTTTTAACCTTTGTTTCAGAGCTGGATTTGTCATTGATGGATTTTATGAAGAATGTTTCAAAAACAATAAAGAAATTCCTATGGTAATGATAGTAAGGCTTAAAAAGGTAAAACGTGATAGCTTAAAATAAATTCAAGTTTGCCGGATAAATAGCAAACCCGGCCGAGCCAGTCAACGGTCAAGATGAACGGGCTTCGCCCGCCGTTGACAGCCCCGCCCGGTTTTGCAGTTAGGCAGTCAAGGAGCGACAGCCTAAAGTGCTGCCGCCCCTTACTATCATAAAAAGCAACTACTAACCAGCCACAGCCCTTTTGGGAGGAAAGGGGGATTTTCCATGACCTGTACAGAAGAATATCGGGAACATATCGAGTACACTTTCCATGCCTTTTGCAAAGTCGTTATCCGAAATGCAACGATCAACGCAGCGAGGACACGGAGCAGGAAGCACAAAAGAGAAATATCCCTTGAATACCTCACAGACGAAAAGCACTACCCTTTAGGCACGACAGATGAATATTTCCAAGCCCCGGAGCCGGACGAGGAATACATACTTACCCTTTGCGGCGATACGGTCATTTTCAGCAGCGGTTTACTTGCGGAAGCCCTGTCACGGCTGGACGAACGGGAGCGGGAAATGATTTACCTGTCCTTTTTCAAGCGTATTCCACAGCACGAAATTGGCAGACAGTACGGGCGCAGCCGCAGCACAGCGGGCTACCATATCCGAAAAGCCCTACGGCAGCTCCAAGCGGAAATGGAGGGAATGGCATATGAGAAATAATAGGCTTCTCCCCTATGAAACAATCGTCCAAGCCGCCAGCGGGGAGCCGGAAGCGGTGGGAACTGTATTGCAGTATTACCGCCGCCGCATACAATGTGCCGCCCGTGTGAATGGACGGGTAGACCAAGATACAGAGGACTACATCACCCAGACGCTTCTCACAGCTATTTTCAAGTTCCGCTTTGGGAGATAGCCCTACCGCCTACAACTGAATAACCGCCGCTTCGCCGGCAACCAGAAAGCAGTAAATCTATTCAACAGATTTGCTGCTTTTTTTCGTTCCTGTTTGGCATTTTTGAAAATCCCCAGTATGAAAAAACAAAAGGGAAAATAGCCGCCGCAGTTGGCAAAATCCCTTACTTATCCGTAGAGGGTATCAAAGAAAAAAATACTGCCATTGTCCGCCTATTCCGGCTTGCGTGGTGTTGTAGGGAATAGAGGGGAAATTCTAAAAATCTCCGTCCATTTTGCTTTGCGTGGTGTTGTAGGTAGTGAAAGGAAAATTTTCAAGATAAGCCGGAATAGCGGGTAGCAAAGCCCTTTTGAAACGTTTTGTTAGCGGAAAGGACGGGAGCCGGGGAACGCCGGAGTTTTTCAGAGCAAGATTCTACCGAGGTGCCAAAATTCGCTCTCCGCTTATTTTTGCCCCTGCGGGAATCTTGTTGGGGAGTGCCTTCCCCAAACCCTGCTATGCGCCCTGTCGGGCGAGAAAGGAGGTCACAGACCATGCGAAAGAAATACAATACGCCCCACCGCCGTCATGTGGTAAAGACCCGCATGACCGATGAAGAATACGCCGACTTCACCGGGCGGCTGGCGGCTTATGAAATCAGCCAGTCCGAGTTTATCCGGCAAGCCATACGGAAAGCGACCATACGCCCCATTGTCACCGTTTCCCCGGTCAATGACGGGCTGCTTGCCGCCCTCTCCAAGCTCACGGCAGAGTACGGGAAAATCGGCGGCAACTTAAACCAGATTGCCCGGAGCCTGAACGAATACGGAAGCCCCTACCGGGGGCTGGAAAAGGAAGTGCGGGGAGCCGCCGCCGACCTTGCCGCCTTGAAGTTTGAAGTCTTGCAGAAAGTAGGTGAAGCCGTTGGCGATACTCAAACATATCAGCTCTAAAAATGCCAACTACGGGGACGCTGAAAAATACCTCACATTCGAGCATGACGAGTTTACCATGAAGCCCACCCTTGACGCAGACGGGCGGCTCATACCGAGGGTAGACTACCGCATATCCTCTCTGAATTGTGGCGGGGAGGATTTTGCCGTTGCCTGTATGCGCTCCAATCTCCGCTACGGCAAGAACCAGAAACGGGAGGACGTAAAGAGCCACCACTACATCATCAGCTTTGACCCACGGGACGGCCCGGACAACGGCTTGACCGTTGATCGGGCGCAGGAGCTGGGCGAGAAGTTCTGCGCCGAGCATTTCCCCGGACACCAGGCCCTTGTCTGCACCCACCCGGACGGACACAGCCACACCGAAAATATCCATGTGCATATCGTCATTAACAGTCTGCGGATTGCGGAGGTTCCCATGCTGCCCCACATGGACAGGCCAGCGGACAGGAAAGCAGGCTGCAAGCACCGCTGTACGGACGCAGCTATGAACTATCTGAAAGCCGAAGTCATGGAGATGTGCCACAGCGAGGGGCTTTACCAGATAGACCTTTTGAACGGCAGCAAAGAACGCATTACCGAGCGTGAGTATTGGGCGCAGAAGAAAGGACAGGCTGCCCTTGACAGAGCCAACGCCCCTATTGCTGCGGACGGTATCGCGCCCCGGCAGACCAAGTTTGAAACGGATAAGGCGAAGCTGCGCCGGACTATCCGGGAAGCCCTTGCCGCTGCTTCCGGCTTTGATGAGTTTGCCGCCCTGCTTCTCCGGCATGGTGTGACTGTCAAGGAGAGCCGGGGGCGGCTAAGTTACCTCACGCCGGACAGGACGAAGCCAATTACCGCCCGGAAGCTGGGGGACGATTTTGACCGGGCTGCTGTCCTCTCCGTTTTGGAGCAGAACGCCGCCAGAGCCGCCGAAAAACCCGCAGCCATAGCGGAATACCCCGGCAGTATCAAAGACCGCTTACGGACGAAAAAAGAAGCGAAAAACGCCCCGAACAATGACGCTGTACAGCGCATGGTAGACATAGCCGCCAAGCGAGCCGAGGGGAAAGGACGGGGCTATGAGAAGTGGGCGACCATGCACAACCTCAAACAGATGTCGGCTACCCTCATGCTCTACCAGCAGTATGGCTTTTCTTCCCCGGACGAGCTGGACGCTGCCATTTCCGCAGCCAACACCGCCACGCAGGAGAGCCTTGCCGGACTGAAAGGGCTGGAAGCCGCTATCCGGGAGAAAAAGGAATTGCAGCGCAACCTTTTGGGCTATATCGGCACGAAGCCCGCCCGTGACGGTCTGAAAGCGCAGAAATCGGAGAAAGCCCGGAGAGCCTACCGGGAACAGCACGAAAGCGATTTTATCATAGCGGACACAGCCGCCCGTTATTTCCGGGAGCATGGAATAACCAAGCTGCCAGCCAGCAAAGCCCTGCAAAGGGAGATTGAGCAGCTTACCGTCCAGAAGAACGCCGGATATAACGACTACCGGGAGAAACGCCAGCGGGCGCAGGAGCTTCAGACAGTCAGACGCAATATCGACCAGATTTTAAGGGGCGCACCGAGCCAGCAGAAAAAGCGTGAACAGGAGCGTTAAAGACCGCCCCGAAATGATACCGAAACCCTACAAAAATACAGGTATGATATGAACCCTTACCGCAATACTCCCCGACTTCCAAACGGGGCTTACAGGGCAGAAAAAGCCCGAAAATGATACCGAGAACATACAGAAAATGCCCCCTATCCCGCTACACCGATAGGAACGGCAGAAAGGAGCTTACCATTGCCGAGAATGAGCAAGAAGCGGCGGCTGGAATGGTCTTTCTTCCTCAACCACCGCAACCGTATCACTTACAACGACCTATGCCGGGGCTGCACCCGTGACTGCAAACAGAGCTTCCGGGCGGTTATCATACTATGCCCTCGCTATTATTCCAAACGCTGGAAAAAGGAGGACGCAGCCTATGGCAGATAACCGCAAATATTACTACCTCAAGCTGAAAGAGAGCTATTTTGACGATGATGCAATCGTTCTGCTGGAAAGTATGCAGGACGGCGTTATCTATTCCAACATTCTCTTGAAGCTGTACTTGAAATCGCTGAAAAACGGCGGGAAATTGCAGCTTGACGAGAATATCCCCTACACCGCCCAGATGATTGCGACCATTACCCGCCAGCAGGTAGGTACCGTAGAGAGAGCTTTGAAAATCTTTATGAAGCTGGGGCTTGTGGAGCCTTTGCCAAGCGGCGCACTCTACATGAGCAACATTGAGCTTTTAATCGGCCAGTCCTCTACCGAGGGGGAGCGCAAGCGCAGGGCGCGGCTGGCTTTGCAGGAACAAAAAGCCCTGCCGCAGACAGGGGCGGACAAATGTCCACCATATCGAGCGGACATTTGTCCACCAGAGATAGAGATAGAGAAAGAGATAGATATAGAAATAGAAAAAGAGAGAGAGTTAGAAACGGGACACCCCGCCCCCGCCGCCTATGGCAGATACCACAATGTCATTCTTTCCGATACGGAGCTTGACGGGCTGAAAACAGAGCTTCCCGGCAAGTGGGAGTATTACATTGACCGCCTATCCTGCCATATCGCTTCCAGCGGGAGGAAATACAAGAGCCATGCAGCCACGATTTTCAAGTGGGCGCAGGAGGACGCAGCCAAGAAAGCCCCGAAAAAGGGCATACCCGATTATACCTGTAAGGAGGGCGAGAGCTTATGACGAATGGATTTGATGAAATGATTTTGAATATGACCGACACCACGCCGGAGCCGGAGGACTACACCGGCGAGGACGGGCTTTTATACTGCGGGAAGTGCCACAAGCCCAAAGAGGGCTATTTCCCCAAAGAAACCGCCGCATGGCTGGGGCGTGACCGCCACCCGGCAGAATGTGACTGCCAGCGGGCAGAGCGTGAGGAACGGGAAGCCGCAGAGAAACAGCGCAGTCACCTTGAAACTGTCGAGCGGTTGAAGCGGCGGGGCTTTACAGACCCGGCTATGCAGGGCTGGACGTTTGAGAACGACAACGGCAAGTGCCCGCAAATGGAACACGCCCATTTCTATGTGGAGAACTGGGAAACCATGAAAGAGCGCAACATTGGCTATCTGCTATGGGGCGGCGTTGGCACAGGCAAGAGCTATTTTGCGGGCTGTATCGCAAATGCCCTTATGGAGCGTGAAATCCCCGTGTGCATGACAAACTTTGCATTGATATTGGGTGACCTTGCCGCCAGCTTTGAGGGCAGGAATGAATATATCTCCCGACTTTGCAGCTTCCCGCTGCTTATCCTTGACGATTTTGGAATGGAACGGGGAACGGAATACGGCTTAGAGCAGGTCTACAACGTGATTGACAGCCGTTACCGCAGCGGCAGGCCGCTGATCGTCACGACTAATCTCACGCTGGAGGACTTGCAGCACCCGGAGGACACCGCCCACGCCCGCATTTATGACCGTCTGATTGAAATGTGTTCTCCTGTCCGCTTTACCGGGAGCAACTTCCGAAAAGCCACGGCGCAGGAGAAAATGGGACAACTGAAAAAGCTGATGAACAGAAAGGAGAGCCGCCTATGACCAACACCCCAAAGAATGACCGCAGCACCCGCCGCCCGGATTGCGTGACGGAAATCCGCATAGGTAATTCTGTCCTTGTCGTTTCCGGCTATTTCAAGCAGGACACCACCGCCACCGCCGCCGATAAAATGCTGAAAGTGCTGGAAGCGGAAGCTGCTACACAAAAATCGGCAATTTGACGGGACGTAAAGAAGCAGAAAGGACTGTACAGCCAGCCCCGGCGTGTGGTATGATAGTCATACGGAATAGTGGGGCTGGCTGTCGGAAATGGAGGACACTATGTTAAGACAGACCACCCGAAACCTTATTACCGCCCTTTATCCGAGATTATCCCACGAGGACGAGCTGCAAGGTGAGAGCAATTCTATTTCAAACCAGAAGCGTATTCTTGAAACCTATGCGAAGCAGAACGGCTTTTCCAATCTGCAATGGTACACAGATGACGGTTATTCTGGGGCGAACTTTGCTGGGGTTAGATAGCGATACTTTTTACATCTACCATGTTGCGGCGGTCATGGTTGACAACTTGCGTCGGCTCCTGCTCGGTATCAACCTGTCCGACAAAGCTATAATGGATTTCGATTTTCCGGGTGTTGGTTTCCCGGTCTAATTCATGTATCAAAATACGGTCGATAAACTCATGGACGTTTTCATAGGTCAATTCCTGTATGTCGCTGTATTTCCCGACAATCTGAATAAACCTTGATATATCCCTTTTTCGCTCGGTAACGGTTGCGATCTGCTGTTGTAACTCGTCTATCCTTGCGGCAAGGGATTTCTTTTCGTCCTCATAGCCGGAAGTTAGAAACACAAACCGTTCATCTGTCAGTCTGCCTAATGCGTTGTCCTCATACAGCTTGCGGAAAAGCGTGTCAAGTTCGGTCATACGCGCCTGTGCTTTGAAAAGTTCCTTTTGCTGCTGCGCTAATGCCTTTCTCGCTTCCATGTCGCCGTACTCGGTAGCTTTACAGATAAAGTCCTGTTCGTGTTCCTTAACATACCGCAAAACCCGCCGCATATCTTCCAGCACTAAATCAAGAAGTACGTTTTTGCGGATATAATGAGAGGTACACTCGCTGCCTGTCCTTGCCCTGTTGCGCCATGCGCCGCAAGAATAGGAAAACTTGCGCGGCTCGATATTTACGCCCTGTTGGTAATACATCTTATGTCTGCAACCAGCGCAAAACAGCAAGCCGGAAAAAATATCAATCTCCGCTGCTTTTGTCGGGCGGTGGCGGGTAGCAATCCGCTTTTGCGCAAGTTCAAAGGTTTCCTCGTCAACAAGCGGCTCATGGGTGTTTGGGAAGAAATAGCGTTGTTCTTCTTCGTTCTTCCGGGTCTTTTTCGACTTGTAGGATACCTTGTGAGTTTTCGCGGTTATGGTATGCCCTAAATATTCCTGCCTTGCTAATATGTCATAGAGCGTTTTGTCCGGCCAAGTATAGGGGGCGATCATTGCCCGCTGATACCGCGCCTGTCCTGTACGCTGATAGCGCAACGCTCCAATCGTCAAGACTTTGTTTTCCGCAAGCCATTTTTGGATTTCGCACATACGCACGCCGCTAACAAACATAGCGAAAACCTGTTTGACAATCGGCGCGGTTTCCGGGTCGGGTATAAGGTGGTGGCGGTTGTTCGGGTCTGGGATATAGCCGTATGGATATTCCCCGTTGACGCGCTCGCCTTTTTGCGCCTGTGCCTGTTTAACTGCGCGGATTTTCTTGCTTGTGTCGCGGGCGTAAAACTCGTTAAACCAGTTCCGCAAGGGGGTAAACTCGTTATCCTCCCGCGCTGTGTCAACTCCGTCGTTGATCGCGATATAGCGTACTCCGTTTTCGGGAAATACAATCTCTATGAGTTCGCCCGTTTTCAGATAGTTTCTGCCAAGACGGGAAAGGTCTTTGGTAATGACCGTCGCCACTCGTCCGGCTTCCACTTCCTGCAACATCGCTTGCAGCCCCTCGCGCTCAAAACTCACGCCGGAAAATCCGTCGTCCACAAAAAACTTTGTGTTCAAAAAATGGTGTTCGTCCGCATAGCGTTGAAGTATCATTTTTTGGTGCTGTATGCTTCCGCTTTCTCCGGCTTGCATATCCTCTTGACTTAAACGGCAGTAAAGGGCGGTGATTTTATTCGACTGTAACATTAGTCCTCCTTTCCGACAGCCGAATAAACAGGTATAATGTGTTGCTATCATTATACCATATCCCGCCGCCTAATGCACTACTCGGACGCTAAAAATCCCGGATTTCCGGGCTTTTTCTGCAAATCCTTTACAATGAGTTTCTCAATCTTTTTATGGATTGTATCGGTTGCCTTTTCACTCGGCAACGCTTGAACAAGATAGGTGATTTTCCCTATTTTGCGTTCGGTTGTAATTGTCTGTTTTTTATCCATTAGAAAAACCTCCTTTTCCTGTATGGATAAACTATATTCGTCAAAAGGCAAAAACGGGCGGTTGTTAGCTGCAACCTCACGGGAGTTTCACCCCGGCCCATGCTTATGGGTGCGCCGCGCAATACTTTGAGGGTGTTCAACGCGGGAGTATCATTGTGCCGCCTTGTATGTCGTCGCCCACAAGCTGCTAAACCTGTTTTACGGCGCGGTAGTTCTCGCTCGGCTTTTCCCCTATGGGGAAAAGCTGTCATGGCGTACCCGCCGACTGGCTCGGTACAGACGGAATGTACCCGTTTGCCTGTTATGCTGCGCACCAAAGGCCGCTTTCTTTGTCAAAGAACAATAGGCTTTGTCGGCCTGCAAAAGCACATCAACAGCGGATATGCTTTTGCGGAACGACAAATAGCCCATAACGGGAAGCGTGGAAAGGGGACACGCTCCCCGCATGGGCTAAAAGATTATCCTACATGAAAAGCAAGGGTGCGGGTAATAAGGCGCACTTGCAGCCTGTTACGCATTTCCTCGTCCACATAGGAATAGGTATTGCCCGCGTCGTCTTTCAGCGTGCGGGTACAAAGTTTCGCTATGTAACCCTCGTAGTGCTTCAAGATCGCGCACATGGCGGTTGTGTCGCCGTTTGCCGCTGCGGAAATGACAGGGAACGGCAACAGATTTTCAGACTTCCTAACGGTATTCATCATCTGCTTTTCCCTCCAAATACTGTTTGATTTTCGCAAGCGCGGATTTCCTGTGCCGGAAAACCGTCGTGCGTACAACATTCAGCAGTTCGCCAATTTCCGCGTCGCTCATATCCAAGAAGTAGGACAAAAGGATAATGTCGCGTTTCCTTTCGGGCAAAGCGTTAAGGGCTTCGGCAAGCAGTTCATTTTTGACGAGTACATCAAAGCCGGACACTTGAAAACGGAAATAATCGCTTTCGTATTCGTCCGTTGTGAAAAGCTGCGCGAGTTCGCTTTCGCTCAAATCCGAAAAAGTAACTTCGCGTGCTGCGCGTTTCGCAAGAGTGCGGCGGTGGCTTTTCGCTTCGCCGACCAAAGTTTTCTTTGCTAATGCGTCGTACTGATGTTGTATTCTTTCCTTGTCGGAAGAAGATAGCTCCATAGAGTTCACCTCCTTCCCGCGTGGAGTAGAGGACGGGAGTTAAGGGCTTGTCCTCTCTGCCCCTTTCGCTCCGTACCCGTTCGGGAGATGGCTCTTGAGTGCGCTTTTCAGAAAAAAGTTGAAAAAAGCAAAATGCGCCCGTCCGCAAGACGCGGACGGGCGCAAAGGAAATGTAAGCAGTAGCTAAATGTATTGACAGTTCACATTCATAGCCGGAATATCCCGCTTGCGGAGCATAGCTTTTTTTGACCGCAAAGCATTAGGCGGGTTACAGTAAATAAAAATGGACACGGCGATACCTCCCCGATACCGCCGTATCCTTAAAAAAGGGCGACTTTAATACACTACCCGCAATCCATTCTATAATAGGGAACAGCGGCTTTTGCGCAATATTAAATAAAAAAGCCGATAACACATAGGTTTTTTGACCTAATGCGTTATCGGCTCTGCGTCTATGCGTCTGGCACTTTTAATCATTTTTTTTTGAATTTATTATATGTGTTAGCTAACTGTCCACAAGCCGCGTTAATCTCTCTGCCATGAGAAACTCTCATAGTAACTTCAAGTCCTGCTTGCTCTAATTGATGTTTGAATGCAACTATTTCCCGTTTCTGTGGTGCTTTAATTCTTGAATTGCTTGTTGGGTTGTATTGTAACACGTTAATCATAACTTTTTTGCCCCGAAACCATTTTGCAAGTTGTCTTACATCTGAGGGCCGGTCATTTATACCCGGTAAAAGCAAATACGCAAAGACAATTTTGCGATTATGCCTTTCAGAATAGGATAAGGCTTGCTTAACAACATCTTCAATAGCATATATGCGCATGTGAGGAATAATACGATTTCTTGCAGATTGTGTTGCTGCGTGTAAAGATATTGTCAACTGAATTTTAAGATGTTCCTCGCGCAATTTTTTTAATTGATCGACCGGACCAACTGTTGATATGGTAATGCCGTCGGTTGGAAAGTTGAGCCCATATCTATCTCGGAGAATATGGATTGCTTTTATCAAGTTGTCATAATTGAATAAAGGCTCTCCCATACCCATAAAAACGATACGGTTTACTTTTCGACGCAACAATATAATCTGTTGTACGATTTCTGACGATGTTAGATTACGAACAAAGCCATTTCGCCCGGACTCACAAAAAATACAACCAACAGGACAACCGACTTGTGTGCTCACGCAAACAGTTCCACCATCTCGCCGCTTGATAAAAACCGTTTCAATGTATTTGTTGTCTTTCAGTTCGTAAACATACTTTTCAGTATCACTGCTTTTGCAAATATTTTTTACCAACATTGATAGATTTTTTTTGCGTGGTAATTGCTTATATAATTCTTCATATAAGGCTTTTGCTTCATTCTCGCCAATAACTTCCGACATTTCTTTGTAAGTAAATCCGTATGGATCATTCCGTACTTCCGCAGGCGTATATTTAGGTAAACGTTTCATTTTTATATCCTTTCTTCTAAATAATAAAAGTTTGTTTTTCTGTATTTTTGATTACAATCTCTAATTTTTCTACATCAATGATATGCGTCAATTTGCATTTAGGGCAGAAAAGAGGAAAATCTTTTAATACAGTATTATGAAATACTTGAACTCTCGTCTTTCCGTTACAAATCGGACATTTTATCCAATATTTTTTAAGCATTATATTTCACTCGTCCTTTTTACACAAAAAAATGCAGGTCAATCCTCAACATGAGCATTGACCTGCATTTATAATGCACAGAGCAGTACAACAAAACTAAGGCATAGCTTGCACTATGTCTATACTATATCTATACGTCGTTAGTTTTTTGTATAGCATCCGCAAAATAAGCATGACAAAAAAGCCCATGTTGAAAATGGGAAAATCCTTTTTTTCAATGCTTATCTAATACGCATGCTATGCAACATAAACGCCGCCTCCTTTTACATAAATTTTATTTTATCAGAAAATCAGTCTACTGTCAATACACAACAGGAAGTATTTAACCTAATGATATGAATTGTGTGGACATATCCAAAAAGAAAGGTGAACTGTAAAATGTAACAGGGTGAATGAAAATGGCAAAAAGACCCGTACCATTGTACGACTTTAAGGCTTTCGGGGCAGCTATAAAAGCCGCGAGAAATGAATACGGCGAGAGCCGCAAAAAGGTAAGCGACGAGTTATATATTTCCCCGCGCTACCTTGCGAATATCGAGAACAAGGGACAACAGCCGAGTTTACAGGTATTCTATGACCTTGTAACCCGGTATCATATTTCGGTAGATCAATTTTTCTTCCCGAACAGCAATGCGGAGAAATCCACCGGGCGGCGGCAGCTTGACGCGCTGCTGGACGGTATGAGCGATAAAGGCATACGGATTGTAACCGCAACAGCAAGGGAGATAACGGAAGTCGAAAAAGCAGAGGATTAACCTCACAATATGAGAAATCGGGAGATTGCAGCGCATGGCGGCTGCAATCTTTTTTTGCGTCCAAAATCAAAGGAACGCGCAACAAATACCGCCTTTCGGTGGGGGTATGGAGTAGATAGCAAGCACAGCAAACGAGTACCCGTTTGCGGAAAATGCTTGTTGGGATAATCCCAAACCCTTATACCGAAAGGCGGTGCGGAAATGGAAAACCGAAAGAGAAATATACAGATGAAGTTTTACGTTACGGAAGAAGAAAAGCGGCTGATCGACGAGAAGATGAAGCAGCTTCCCATAAAGCAGTATGGGGCATACTTCCGTAAAATGGCGATAGACGGGTATATTCTTGTCGTTGACCGAAGCGACACAAAAGCATATATCCGGGAACTGCAAGCGGTGAGCCGGAACATCAACCAAATTGCAAAACGCGCCAATGCGACGGGGACGGTTTACAGGCAGGATATAGAGGACATTAAAAAGGCGGTGGACGAGATATGGCGGTTACAAAGACGCACCCTATTAAATCAACCTTAAAGGCTGCGATAGACTATATCTTAAATCCCGAAAAGACAGACGGGAAGCTGCTTGCGTCCTCTTTCGGCTGCGGGCTGGAAACCGCCGATATTGAGTTTGCATGGACGCGGGAAGCTGCCGGAGATCGCGGCACACATTTAGGGCGGCACTTGATACAATCCTTTGCGGTGGGAGAAACCACACCGGAAGAAGCGCACAAAATCGGCATGGAACTTGCCGGGGCGGTATTAGGCGGCAAGTATGAGTTTGTTTTGACAACTCACGTCGATAAAGACCATCTGCATAATCACTTGATTTTCAACGCGGTTAGCTTCGTTGACTACAAAAAGTACCATTCCAACAAGCAAAGCTATCACTTTATCCGGCGCACCAGCGACAGGATATGTAAAGAGCATGGGCTATCCGTCGTCGTACCGGGACAGGACAAGGGAAAAAGCTATGCAGAATACACCGCCGAAAAGCAAGGGACAAGCTACAAAGCAAAGCTGAAAACGGCGATAGATACTCTCATTCCCCAAGTGAAAGATTTTGACGAACTGCTGCGCCGCTTGCAGGAAATGGGGTATGAAATCAAACAGGGCAAATACATTTCCTTTCGCGCTGCCGGACAGGAACGGTTTACCCGCACAAAGACGCTCGGCGCGGCCTATACGGAAGAAGCGATAAAGGAGCGTATCAAGGGCGTGTATGTTGCCAAAACAAAAACGCTGCGGGAAGATAAGAAAATCCGGCTTGTCGTCGATCTTGAAAACAGTATCAAAGCCCAACAGTCGGCGGGCTATGAACGGTGGGCAAAAATCCATAATCTGAAACAGGCTGCTAAAAGCATGAACTTCCTAACCGAAAACAAGATTGAGTATTATAGCGAACTTGAAAGCAAGATAGCCGATATTATGACCGCTCATGACGCGGCGGCAAAGGCGGTTAAGGAAGTGGAACAGCGTATGTCTGATTTGTCGCTGCTTATCAAGCACACCACCACATACCGACAGTTAAAACCGATTTACGATGAATACCGAAAATCGCCGGACAAGGAAAAGTATCTGCGGGGGCATGAAAGCGAAATTATCCTGTTTGAAGCTGCGGCAAGGGCATTAAAGGAAATGCAGATAAAGAAGCTGCCCGATCTCGCCGCGCTGCGCAAGGAGTATAGAAGCTTAAACGACAGGAAAACCAAATTGTATGAAGATTATCGGCAAGCCAAGAAGCAAATGCAGGAATACGGCGTTGTCAAAAAGAACGTCGATAGTATTCTTTACCCGTCCCAAAGCAGGGCGCGGGAGCAGGAGCGATAAGGCGCAAAACATGGGGTGGCAAGTGGAATGTTAAGGGCTGAAAACGCCTGTGTTTCTGCGGCTTCCAGCGCATGAAAACGACATAGACGATAAAGTATATTCAAACCCGCAAAAACGGCTTTCTAATTGTCCACGCAAGGACAAAAAAAGAACAGGGGCGCGGTGCCGGAAATCGGCAACCGCGCCCCTGTTCTCTATGGGCTATTCCTCGTCGGTCAAGATAAACTCCCTTTCGGAAAACTCGCTGTCCGTCATGGCTTGCAGCTTGTTCACCGCTGCGGCGGCAAGCTGGCGCATATCCTCGTCCATGTAGGGCATGGCGGCAAGGATATTTTCAAGCGTTGTTTCCCGGCTGTCCTCGGCGTAGATCGCAACAATGTTTTCTTCCTCAATGGTAAAGCGGGTATTCATGCTATCAAACCTCCAAATCCTTTTTATGCTCTTTCTGTTTATCTTTCGGCTGCTGCGCCGCCTGTTTCTTGTATTCGTCCAGCTTCTTCAAAATGGACGGTTTTTTCTGCGGCTGTTCCCGTTTCTCGGCTTTTACCGCTTTTGCAAGGTCGGTAACGGAAATCGCTTCCCCCGCCTTTGCCCGCTGCTCAAAATCTGCAACGGTGGGCGTTTGCGGCGTATTGTTGATAAGCCCGTCAAAATTGTTGTCGTTCTGCTCTATGGTGTCCTCGACGTGCTTTAAGGGATTATCCCGCTGCGGCTGCTCGGCGGCTATGGCATAAGCCTGTGTGCCATTCCCCATAATGAGATACTTCCCGTCCTCCGACGCATGGTGAAAACCAAATCCCGCCGCTTCGATCTGTTCACGGCTCATATCGGTAATATGAAAATTGCCCCTCGGCGTTCTAACGGTTTCACCCGTCAAAAGGCTGTCGGGGGTCGCTTCCGGCTGCTGCTTTTCAAGCTGCCCGTCCTTGTAGGAATATCCTTGCGCCGCGATTGCTTCAAGGGTCTTGCCCGTAACGTCGCCATAAATCCGCTTGTCTGCGTCAACCAGCATTTGCAAAGTGTCTTGTACGGTGTCGGACAAGGCTTGCTGCTGTTCGGGCGGCAGCTTGTCAAATACGGGGGTCTGCTGCTCCTGCAAAAACTCCGGCACTTGCTGAAAACCGATACTGTCTACATAGTGGGCGGTGTCCTCGTCGTTCTGATGAAGCACAACAATGTCGGAAACGGAAAGGCTATGCCCCTTAAAGTCGGCGGGGTGGTCGATATTAAACCTTTCCCAAATGTCGCCCAGCGTCATATCCTTTGTAAGCGGTGCAGTATAGACGAGTTCATAATTTACCCGGTCAATGGTAAGTCCAGCCGCTTGCAGACGGTCATAAGGCTCAAAGCGCAAGTCCCTTGTTTCGTCCCCGCGCTTTAACTGATAAATGGAAAAGGTATCGCCCTGCTCCTGCTCGGCTTGCCGCTGCTGCTGCAACTCGGTAAAATGCCCCTCAATCTCGGTAATGAGTTCCTTTGCGGTGGTCTGTATTGTTTCAAGGGACGCTTTTAACTCGGTCATTTCCTTGCCGCTGCTCCAACCAGCCACATAGCCGAAAGAGTAATCGGAAGTATCAAGGCCGAAATGCTGGCAAACCGTATAAGCGACGCTTTCCGCTTCTACCTCGCAGGTATGGCGGTCAACGCGGTTTTGCTGCTCCGGCGGGGCGTTTAAGTCTACGTCGTGCAGCTTCGCATGGGCGATTTCGTGAATGGCGGTCTTTACCGCCTGTAATTCACTCACGCCCTCTTTGATTGCAATACGCTTGTCGGTCAAACTGAAATACCCATTTGCGCCATTTGTGATCTGCTCAAATGCAATCGGGACGGGGGACGCTTTTTCAAGGGCGGCGAAAAAATCCTCGTACTGCTCCACATCGGCAAGCAGCGGTTTAACGGAAAGGTCGGGAAACTCCTTGCCCTCGGTCTGCGAAATATCAAAGACGGTTATAACCTTAAAGGCGGGGACGGTGATTTCCTTTTCTTCCTTTACCACTTTTCCCTCGCGGTCAAGCATGGGCTTTCTCGTTTCGGGGTCGATTTTATCAACCAGCTTTTTCACCTTGTAGGGCGCGGGGGCAAAGATTTTAATGCCTTTCTCGCCTTTCTTTACATGGCGGTCAAACTCCTTTTCCCATTGACGGAAGCCCATTACCAAATTGCCGCCCTGCATAGCAATTAGGATAGTGTTATTCAAACTATAATCATGGAACTTTGACATAGCGGTTAGAAACTCTTTGTAGCGGTCGCTGTCAAAAATCGCCTGTACGCCCTGTTCCAAACGCGCGGTGATCTCCTTTACCTTTTCGGCGGGCTTTTCGGAAGTAAGGATAATGGGGACGACGGGGCGGGGCTGCTGCGGCTCTGCGGCCTGTGCGTCTGCTTGCTGCGTTTCGGCTGCGTCCATATAGGCTTTGTCCTGTTCGCCGCGCTCCGGCTGCGGGTAACTCATAATGCGGTATTCTTCCGGCACTTCGCGCCCCTCAAACTGCCGTTCCCACTCGTCGCCGCTTTCCACGATATAGCCGTACTCGGTAAACGCGCCTTTTTCCTGCGCGGCAGCGTTCCTGCCAAAAGTAGAAAGGTCAATGCCGCCTTTCCATTCTTCGGGCATTTGTACCATGCCGGATTGATTTAAGTAATAGTCGCCCAAATCGTGGTAGTTATGTACTTCGGGGATATGGACGTAAAAATCCACGTTGTAGGTGAAGTCAATTACCTGTCCAATATTTGCAAGCCCGTTTTTCTGCTGCAAAGCTGCGTTCAGCTTGCCAACCTCGGCGGGGTCAAGCTGTTCGAGCCGCGCCGCAAGAAAATTGAGTTCGTCCACGTCGGCGGCGCATACCATTTCATAAGGCAAGGCAATATGTTTCTCCGGGTCGTCGGAATAGCCGCGAATGGAAAAATCCTGCGGGTTGTCGGCGGTAATGCCGACGTTCCGCATAGCTTCGTGCAACTGCTCCTTTGTGGCGGGCATATCCAACCAATAGCCGCCGGGGTCGCCCGCGTCAAAGCGGCTGCGGTTGCCTATCATAATAGAAAACTGTTCGCTCATGTGTTCACGCTCCTTTTCCTGCCCGGTATTTTCGGGGATAGCTGCCGCCTGTTGCTGCTGCGGGGGTTCTTCGCCCTCTATGGTGTAGTCCGGCATGAGCATACCGTTTACTTTGAAATAGTCGGCGTACTCCTGCGGGATAGGCGGGGAGATTTCCGTAAACAAGCGGTCATACGCTTTGATACGCCCATTCAGATACTTTTCCATAGCTGCCTTGTCGGTGAAAACCTTTCTATCTTGTCCGGCAATCTTCGCTTGGGTTCTGCTTGGGCTGTTGGTGCGCACGCTCCATGTAAGCGTCCATGAATACGGGATAGATTTCTGCGCTTCTTTGTCGTAGCGGGTATTCTCGTAAATGTAGTAATTCATCTGATATACCCGATTGCTGCGAATATGGCGGTTATGCTCGGTGGTCTGCCACTCGTTAGCGGTGTGCTGGACGTGCGGCGTTCTCACATATTCAAGTGTTTTATCCAGCAAAAGCGTTCTTCCCGCCTGTTCTTCCCATGCGGCGGC
This sequence comes from Criibacterium bergeronii, assembly GCF_001693775.2. GTDB lineage: Bacteria > Bacillota > Clostridia > Peptostreptococcales > Filifactoraceae > Peptoanaerobacter > Peptoanaerobacter bergeronii. The sequence continues at coordinate 21,045 of NZ_MBEW02000010.1, forward strand.
GCGTTCTTTAAGGTCGTCAAAAATCGCCTGTTCTGCCGCCGCGCTTTCGCTGCGCATGGAAAGTAGCTGCGCAATCGGCAAGGAAGCATAAGGGGCAATCTCCCTGTCCTTTGCTTCAAAATATATCCGGCGTTCTATCCGCATGGTTTCGGCGGCTTCTAATTTGTCATGGTCGTATGAGGAATACGGCATATTCTTTCATCACGTCCTTTCTCGGTCATATAAGGGTTTGGGACTATCCCAACAAGCAAAATGCCCGCGCTCTCTATGGGAAGCGCGGGCATTTCTCGCAAACGGGTACTCGTTTGCTGTGCTTGCTATGTAGTTGTTTTTATCCGTAAACGCCTGTTTCTCTCGCTTTGGGCTTTCTGTCTGCGGCGTATCTTTGCCGCGCAATCGGGGCAGTATTTCGCCCGGTTGCTGCCCGCCGCAAACGTGCTGCCGCATACCGCGCAACGCTTCAAATCGGTTTCCCCGCTGCGGGTGATCTGTTCGCAAAGCTGCCTGTCGGCGGGTAATACCGCTTCGCGGAAATAGCGGCATAGCAGCGAATAGCTGATACTCTGCACACAAACGCAAGTTTCCCCGTCGTCCAGCAGCAGACAATTCCCGCAATCGTTGTTTGCACAAGCGGCGCGGGTCATTTTCTTTACGGCGCGGTATTGCTTTTCATCAAGCCTTATCATTTTCGGTTCTGCTCGACGCGGAAGTTTACATACTTGCCGCCTGTGTCGGCAAGCAGCACAACTCCGTCAAAGGTCTTTCCCGTCTTGGTCGAGTACATACCTTTGATTTTTACCTTTCCGTCTTTCAAAAGGGCGGCGGCAATCGCCTTTGTGAAAGCCTTTTTGCGCTGCTCAAAAAAGCGGTCATTCTTCCACATCACAAAGCTGCAAGCCCTGTCGGAGCAGTAAAAGTTTTTCTTGCCCTCGTAAACCGCCGCGCCGCAACGGGGGCAAGTGCCGATTGCTTCCCGCTGCGGGGTAAACAGCTTCGCTTTATCCTCGGAAATCGCGGAATAGGTCTTGACAAGCCCCGCTGTCATTTCCTCAATCCCGCGCATGAAGTCGGCGGGGCTGTCGCTGCCCTTTGCAATCCCGGTAAGGCGCGTTTCCCATTCTGCCGTAAGCTGCGGGGACGTAAGGCTGTCGGGCAGAATAGCGACAAGGTTATACCCGTCCTTTGTGGGGATTAGCTTTTTGCCCTTGCGCTCGGCAAAGCCCGCGCTAATGAGTTTTTCAATGATACCCGCCCGCGTCGCGGTGGTGCCTAACCCTTTGCGCTCCGCGTCCTCCGGCGTGTCCTCCTTTCCCGCACTCTCCATAGCCGAAAGTAACGTATCTTCGGTAAATGCCTTTGGGGGCTGCGTGTAACGTTCGGAGATCTCCGCTGCCGGATTGTCAAAGGTCTGCCCCTCGGCAAGCGGGGGTAAAACCGCTTCCGGCTCTGCGTCCTCGTCCTGTTCCCCGGACGCGGCGCGGGATAGTCTTTCAATCTCGCGCCAACCCTCGCAAAGCGTCGTCCTGCCCTTTGCGGTAAAGGTATAGCCGCCGCAAGTGAAAACCGCCGTAACCGCTTCATACTCATAGGGCGCGGCAACGGCGCAAAGCAGTTTTGCGCACACAAGGGTCATTAGCTTTTTCTCACTTTCGGCAAGGGAAGAAAAGCCCGTTTTCACAAACTCCGCTGTCGGCAAAATGGCGTGATGGTCGGTTACTTTGCTGTTGTCGCAAATCCTCGCAAGGTCGGCTTGCAGCTTCACGCCCTGCATAAAGGGGAGAGCAGCGCAAAGGCCGGTGATAAGTTCCTTTGTGCTGCCCTCCATATCGGAAGTGATATATTTGCTGTCGGTGCGGGGATAGGTCAAAAGCCGTTTTTCATAAAGGGCTTGCGCATAGTCAAGGGTCTGTTTCGCCGTAAACCCATACAAACGGTTTGCTTCCCGCTGCAAGGCGGTGAGGTCAAACAGTTTCGGCGGGGCTGCGGTCTTTTTCTCTTTTTTAAGGGAAGTACAAACGGCCTGCGATTTCTCGCAAGCCGCTTTCATCTGCCGCGCCGCCGCTTCGTCGTCCTGCCTTTCGGAAAGGGCGGCAACGCCGCCAACGTCCAGCCGGACGACATGATATTTCTCTTTCTTAAAGCTGCTGATTGCATAGTCGCGGTTTACCAGCATAGCAAGGGTGGGCGTTTGCACTCTGCCGACATTCAATGTTTTATGGTAGAGGATAGAGAAAAGGCGGGTCGCGTTAATGCCAATGAGCCAATCGGCCTTTGCTCTGCAAAGCGCGGATTGATAGAGGTTGTCATAGCCGCGCCCGTCTTTGAGATTTGAAAAGCCCTCGCGGATTGCACTTGCTTCCATGCTGCTAATCCAAAGGCGGGAAAAGGGCTTTTTGCAATTCGCCTGTTCATAGACAAAGCGGAAAATGAGTTCCCCCTCGCGCCCGCTGTCGCAAGCATTGATAATCTCGGTAACGTCGCTGCGGTGCATAAGGTCTTTGAGAATGGAAAACTGCTGCTCCTTGCCGCTGGCAACAATAAACTGCCACTCCTGCGGGACAATGGGAAGATCGTCGTACTTCCATTTACGGAATTGTTCATTGTAGGTCGCCGCGTCTGCAAGGCTAATCAAATGCCCGATACACCACGACACAAGGTAGCCGCCGCCCTCAAAATATCCGCTGCGCTTTTCATTCGCGCCCATAACGGCGGCAATCGCCGCCCCGACGCTCGGTTTTTCTGCAATTACAAGTTTCATAGATTATCGTCCTCCTGCTCGGTCTGTTCGGTTTCGACTACTTCCGTTTCCTCGTCGTCCTCGTCAAAATCAAGGTCGTCAAGGCTGCTGCTGCCTTTCGCCGCGTCCTTTTTGGGCTTCAAAATCTTAAAGTAGTAGAACGCGCCGCCGCCCGCTGCGGCAACAAGCAGCACGACAAGCAGAATACCCATGCCGCCGCCTTTTTCTTCTTCCGGCGGCTGCTCGGTTTCTTCCGGCTCCGGCTCGGCTTCCACACCCGCGCACTCGCTCATGTTGACGCTGCAAACCGGGCAAGCGGTGTTGACGCTTCCGGCAACGCATTTATCGGTGCAGCTACAAACGGGGGCTTCGGTCTGCCCGTCCTCCATAAGGGCGGTTAAATCCGCTTCGTCCACTTGGTTAAGGAAATGGACGGTATTTTCCCCGTCCTCGGCGCGGTCAATGATGATGTAAAAATAGTTGCCACTTTTGGTAACGACGGTGATAAACTGCTTGTCGCCGGACGCTTCACCCGTTATATCGTCCACAAGGGACATATTCCCGTCCGGGGTAAGGGGCTGCGGCTCATAGCCGCCCGTCGTTTCTTCCGGCTCGGTTTCCGGCGCGGGGGTTTCCTCGGTTACGGGGGTAGGCGTGTCGTCGCTTTCATCGCCACCGCCCGCATAAGCGGTAACAGAAAAGCCGCACATGATAACCAGTGCGGCAAGCAATACGGTAAACTTTCGGATTATCTTTTTATTCTTCATTGTCGTTGTCCTCCTGTTCGGCGGGGTAAGTGGCTTCCGGCTGCGGCAAGGTGATTTCGCCGCTGGCGTAAGCGGAGAGGAACGCGGCAAGCTGCGTCCCGTCAAGGTGTACCGCCTTTACCATTTGCACGATCTGCGCGTTTTCTTCCTCGACTTTCTGCGCTTCAAGGTCTTTCAGCTTCTTTTGCTGTTCAAGGATTTTTGCCCTCGTTTTCTCAATATCCCTTTCGATACGGTCAAGTTTCGTGTTCGCCATAGTCATTTACTCCTTTCCAAACTGTTCTTTCCATGAATAGCTGCGCCCCAATCCCTTAACGGTTTTAAGATAGGGCATAGCGTTTTCTTCCAAAGTCGCCGCCCGGTTAAATAGATCGGGATAGTGTTCTTTGAGATATAAAATCTCTTGTTTCTTCATGCTCGGACAAAAGAAACAGGACGATTTACCCGGCTGCGGCAATCCTGCCGCTTTGATTTCCCGGATACAATCGTCCCTGTTCCAGCCCCATTCTTCAATGAGGGGGTAGCGGTTATGATATTTTTTGTCGGCTTCGTTGTACTTGCGGGAATGTTCATACCGTTTCACTTCTCCCGCGTCATAGCCGATATAGCGGTTGACTTTCTCGCCGCGCTGCCATACTTCGCGGCAAGGCGCATAGTGGTTGCAAAACTTTTCCTGCGGTGCGATTTTGTGTTTCTGCGAACAACGCTTATGCCCGTAGGCAATCGACGGGAGCGTATGAGAGCGCAAGCACTCGGTTTCAAGAGATAGGCGGTTGCCGTAGCGGTCAACATACTGCACAACGGTAATCTGCGGCATACCGTGTTCCGCAAGCCATTGATTGATTATCTCGATAAATTGATAGGTATGCGGGTGTTCCGCGCCCGTATCGGCAAAGGTGATAAGGTCAATCGGGATTTTGTGCTTGTATAGGCCAATAAGTAAGGCGGCACTATTCGTGCCGCCGCCAAAAGATACAATATTCATTTTTCAACTCCTTTTAATTGTAATTTAACCGCCCGTAGGCGTAAAAGTGGGATTGCCAATAGCTGGTGTCCAGCTTTGAATACTGGATAGGGTCGCCACAATGCAGCATGACGGGGCTTCCGTCCCCGTCCTCGCCCACATAAATCCCCACATGGGAAACGCCGGGGGTGTCGTATGTACCCGTAAAGAACACCAAATCCCCCGGCTGCGGGTTAGAAACAGGGGTTGAGATGTTGTAAAGCCCTTGCGCCCCAAGTCTGCCCGTATTGTATAGGCCGCTGTTCGTCAACACATAACTCACAAAGCCGCTGCAATCAAAAGAGGTTTCCGGGGTGCTGCCGCCCCACACATAGGGAAAACCGACGTATTTATCTGCTTCCTCCATGAGCCGCGCAAACTTTTCATCGGAACCCAGCAGCGCGGCGGGTACTTCATAATCGGCGGGCGGGTTTTCATAGTATTTAGACACATAGCCGGATTGCGGGAAAAGGTCGGGTCTGTTTCCCAGCGACGACATATACATAGCGTACATGGATAGCTGTTCTTCGCCCATGATGTAAACGGGGACATGGGAGAGGTTGAAGTTTTCCAAATCCACATGAAGAATGTAATAGTTATAGGGGACTTCAACCGTATAGGGGTTGCCCTCGCTGTCCGTCCTTGTTTCGGTGCGGTAGCGTACCTGTACTTCTTCCTCGACCGTCAAGATATACTGTTTCTCAAAGAGCATTTCAAGGGTGCTTTGCACTTCATCGAGTGTAAACACGCCCTCATGCCACGCGGAAAGGATAGAAATTAGCACATAGGGGTCATGCTCGATCTCGTCCGCGTTTACCCGGTATTCGTCATAGCCGGGGTATTCGCTTTCGATATTGTCCAGCATATCTTGTAACTCGGCTTCCATAGCGGCATACGCGCTTTCCGCGCCCGTTATATCCGCGTCCTCGGAGAGATAGGACGACGCAATCAAGCCGCTGCCGCTGTTGCCGCCAAAGAGGGAGCAAGAGGACAGCCCGCCGAAAAGCAGCAGCACGATAAAGGCAATCCCGCCCACAATCAAGCAGCCTTTCCAATGCCGGACAACAAAGAACGTCGCCCGTTTGGTTTCCTGCGCGGTTTTCTTCGCCGCCTTTGCGGTGGCTTCAGCGGTTTTTTTCGCTTTGCCGCCCGCTTTCAGCGTTTTTGCATACTGCTTTTTAATGCGCTGCTTCTGCCAAAAACGGGAAATGGGGTTGGAGTGCGCAAGCGCGGGGTTATCGTGCAACGCCTTTTGATAGAGAAAATCTGCGTTTGCCTTTACCGCTTGTTTTTCCGCTGCCGCCGCTGCCCGGTAGGGTTTCAGCTTATGGCGGCGTATGCCGCCCTTAACTGCCCGCGCCGCCATGCCGCCCGCTTTCTCTCCGGCAAGTTCTACCCGGTGCCCGCTTTCCACACCGACGTTTTCTTTCTCTACCTCGTAGATTTTCCCATGTACGGTACTGTTTAACTCCTGTGCCGGACGGGATAAGGGGTTATGCCGCAACTTGCCGTTTGGGGGCTTATCCGTCTTTTCAAAGGAAAGGCGCGTCTTTGCCTTGCCTTTCGCTTCGTCAAAAACGCGCTCTTTCTTGATTTTGGTCTGCTTGGGGATAGCCGCCCGCGCTGCGTCTAAACAGTCTGCCGCCTTATCCGATTTCTTGATCGCTTTTTGAAGTTCCGGCGTTGCCCGTTCCGCTTCGGAAAACTGCAAGCGGGAAGAATGGGTTTTAGGCTGCGTCGCGTCAAGGGCTTTTTTCTCCGCGCCTTTTGCTGCGTGTCGCTCAATCTCTGCGCCGATATGCTGCACAACCTTTTCCGCTGCCACCCCTGCGGGGGCTGAATAGTTTTCTTCCTGCGGCCTTTCGCTGATACTGGACGTTTCGCCCGTCGTGAGGTTTTCCGCAACCGCACCGTCGCGGGTCATTTTTTGCGTTACCTTGTCGGGGGCTTTCAGTTCCTTGCTCAATCTTCATCACCTCCAATCCGCTGTTTTGCAAGTTCGCAATAGTCGGGGTTTAACTCAATGCCGATATAGCGGCGGTTAAGCCGTTTTGCTACCATGCCCGTCGTGCCGCTGCCGAAAAAGGGGTCAAGGACAATCCCGCCGATGGGACAGCCCGCCAAAATGCACGTTTCCGCAAGTTTCGGCGGGAACGCTGCGAAATGCCCGCCATGATAGCCGACATTGTTAATCTGCCAAACGTTGCGGCGGCTGCGGACGGGAGAAATCAACTCGTCGGCGTATGCGCCCTTTTCGCGGGGGCGGTTGATTTTCTGCGGTTGGTTTTGCCCCGGAACAGTAACGTTATACTTATTTCCTTTGCTAACTCCGCTTTTCAGCCGCCCCGCCGTTGTGGGGGCTATCGGCTCGGCTACTGCTTGCCAATCGTAATAATACTTCTTTGACTTGGTAAGCAGAAACACATATTCATAGCAGCGGGTCGGCCTGTCCCGCGTGCTTTCCGGCATGGGGTTTGTTTTGTGCCAAATGATAGAACTGCGCAAATACCAACCGTCGCCCCGCAAGGCGAGGGCTACAAGCCACGGAATACCAATTAAATCTTTGGGCTTGCAGCCGGGGGCGCGGTGGTTAAACGCCACTTGCTGCCCGTTCCTGCCTTTGGGGTATTTGGGGTCTTGGTGGTCGGCTTTGCTGCCTGTGCCGCAATAAGTGTCCGCGATATTCAGCCAACAAGTACCCTCCGGCGTAAGCACCCGCTTTACCTCATGGAATACCGCCGTAATACGGGAAACATATTCCTCCGGCGTTGCTTCCCGTCCGATCTGCCCGTCTGCGCCGTAGTCCCGCAAGGCATAGTAGGGTGGGGACGTTACGCAACAATCAACTGCATTTTCCGGCAAGGTTTGAAGCACCTGCAAGCTGTCGCCGCAATAGATTTTGTCCATTTCTATCCTCATGCCGACACCTCGCCGGGTTTGGTCGTCATTACACGATAGAGTTCCGTATCTTGCGGGAAACGGTCAATAAAGGGCAAAATCACGTTGCCATAGAAGATAAGCCCCTCGCCCGCGTCGGAATGGGTTACATAGGTCATTTGCTGCTGCGAAATGTTAAGCTGCTTTGCAAGGATTTCCCTGTCGCCCTGGGCTTGGTTGAGCATATACACAAAATCGCTGTTTTCAAAAATGTTCTCCACCTCGCGGGACGATAACAAATCTTTCACGTTTTGGGTGATACCTGTCGGAATACCGCCCCATTTTCTAAAACGCTTCCAAATCTCAACGCTGTACGCTGCGGTCTGTTCCTCTTTGAGCAGCAAATGAAACTCGTCGATATAGTACCGCGTCGCCTTGCCTTCGCTGCGGTTTATGGTAACTCTGTTCCAAACTTGATCTTGGACAATGAGCATACCGAGTTTTCGTAGCTGGGTGCCGAGTTCTTTAATATCAAAGCAGACAAGGCGGTTGTGAATGTCAACGTTTGTTTGGTGGTTAAACACGTTCAAACTGCCATTTACATAGAGTTCCAATGCCGACGCGATACGCTGCGCTTCCTTTTCCGGCTGCTTCTTGATTTCATTGTAGAGGTCGCCCAAAATCGGCATATTCTCCGGCTTCGGGTCTGCAAGGTAGCTGCGGTACACGCTGATAACGGCGCGGTCAATCAAAGTCTTTTCAACCGCTTCCAGCCCGTTTTTGCCGCCCATAATCAACTCGCAAAAGGAAAGGATAAAATCGCTCTTTAAGGCTATGGGCGTGTCGCCCTCGCTGTAATTGAGGTTTATATCCATCGGGTTAATGTACTGCGTGCTGTTCTGCGAAACCTTGATAACCTGCCCTTTCAGCCGTTCCACAAGGGGGTAATATTCCGCTTCCGGGTCGCAAATGATAATATCGTCTGCGGTAATGAGAAAAGCGTTGGTGATCTCGCGCTTTGCCGAAAAACTCTTGCCGCTGCCGGGTGTGCCGAGTATCAAGCCGTTAGGGTTCTTCAGCCTTTTCCTGTCGCACAAAATCATGTTATTCGATAATGCGTTTAAGCCGTAATACAACGCTTCGCCGCTTTGGAACAGCTCTTGTACCGTAAAGGGGACGAAAATGGCGGTGCTGGAAGTCGTCAAGCCCCGCTGGATTTGGATTAGGTTTTCGCCCAATGGGATAGAGGACATAAGCCCCTGTTCCTGCCGGTAGTCAAGGCGGGTGAGCATACAGTTGTATTTCTGTGCGATACTTGCGGCCTGAAATACGTCGTTGTCCAATTTCTGCTTTGTGTCTGCCACATTCAAAACTAACAGCGTAAGCAAAAACATTCGCTCGTTCCGGCTCTGCAAATCCCGCAAAAGGTTTTTCGCTTCGCCGCCGTAGGTGGCAAGGTCGGACGGAATTATATCCATATCGTAGCCGCTGCGGATTGCCTTTTTCTGTTCCTCGATTTTCATACGGTCAAGGTCGGTGATTTTCCGCTTGATCGTCTTGATCGCTTCGTTGTGGTCGATACTCTGAATGTGCAGATTGACGACAATCCCGTTTTCCGCTTCCATGAAGTCGGCAAGCATACGGTCTGAAAGTTCCGGCGCGGCAATCTGCAAAAAGGAAACCGCGCCAAACTTCCCGCCCATTTGAAACATTCGCCCGTCGCCAAAACGGAAAGAGGACGGGGCAATAAAGTCTTTGACGGAAAGGCCGCTTACGGGTAGCCATTCCCACGCAAAGTTGAAGCGTTCCCCGTCCGGGTGGAAAAGCCCATGCAGCACTTCAAGCCGCTGCTTCCCGTCCAATACCCGCGCCGCCGCGCCGATCACCTTAAAATGGTTGAGGGTGTCCGTTTCGATACGGGCAAGCCGCGCCCGCGCCGATTTAATATCTTTTGCTTCAATGGTAAAGGTGAGAAACTTTGTCTTGATAAGCCCGTTGTTGCCGCGTTCAAGCTGTGTTTGCAGCATTTCGGTGTATTCGGCTCTGATACTGTCAAAGTCGTCATTCTGTGGGGCAATCGTGATACTGCTCTTGAAATCCTCCTTGTTCGCATGGCGGCTGATTAAGGAAAGCTGCACACTGATAGAAGCGTCAAAAGAGTTATACATATCGCAAAGGGCTTCAAAAATGGCGGTCTTGTCGTCCGGCTGCGCAAGCTGATAGTTAATATCTTCAAACTCAATGCACTTGGAATACCGCCCGTTTGCAAGGCGGCAAATCCCGTCCTTATACATTCGTTCAAACGGTATGCTGTCCTGCGCCGTATGGGGCTTCCCGTCGCCCTTTGACTGCCGGATAAGCGCGTCGATCTGTTTCTTTTCCTGCCGCGTAAGTTTACGCTTTTTGTTTTGGGTCTTTCCCTTTTCCTTTGACAATCGCCCGTACCTCCTTATCTAATCGCTCCTGCCGCGCAAGGGCGGTATAAAAATTGTTGGTCTGATAAGGTCGCTCTTTGGGGCGAAGAAACTTCACTTCCACAAATTGCCGTATAATCACTTCCAGCGGTTGCCCGTTCTTCTCGTACATAGCGAGTAGGAACATGGGCAGCATGGCAAGCACCATGCACAAAGCCGCCGTTGTCGTTCCCGCGCTGTCCTTTGTCAAAAAGAATAGCGGTAGCCCGATAGCCACCGCCGCGCCGAAACAGAGTAATTGTCTTTTGGTAAGGTTGAACATTACCTTGCTCTTGATTTTGGTTAAATCCTTTGGGACGGTTACATACGCCATTTCAAACCTCCTTTCCGGCAAACCGTATGTCGCTTTTGATTTCATTTCCCCATACGTCCCAACCAGGGGTATGCTGCCTTGCAAACAGTTCAATACGCGGTAGGTCGCCCATAAGGGCAAGTATCTTTTCCCGCGTTATATCCGGCTTTTTGCTGTGCTGCTCAACAGGGGAAATAATAAATTGATGTACCTTGTTTGATTGTCGCTTCGGGTGTCCTTTGGTAGCAAGCAAGCAGATTTCCGCATTTCCTCGCGTCCAAAAGCCCAAGCCATAAAACCAAGTGGGCGATTTCCGATTTTGCTTTAACCATACAAAGGCAACGGATTTATAGGTAAATCCCCAAGCCTTGATTAACTGCAACGCTTCTTTAAGCTGCGGGAACGTCGCCCATAGGAATAAAATACAGTCCTTATCCGCAATTTCTTTGACGGGTAAAGCGCAAAGTTCCTCAATACTCATAGTGGGATAGTGCTTTTCCGCTGCGCCCTGTACCTTGCTTCTCGCGTATCTCCAAGGGGGATCGGCGTAAATGATTTTGTATTTCTTCATCTGCACCCCCTTAATGCGCGCTGAATACGGATTTTGCAAGGCTTCCCGTTTTGAAAAGCGTAAAACACAAGAGGACGGTATAGCCCATGCAAGACCAGATCGCGCCGGATATGTCATCGGTTGCTGCGATTGTCTGTATCAAAACCGCATAAATACCGACGCACACAAGAATTAGAAAAGCCTGAAAACCGAGGGCAAGCAAGGATTTTAAGTAGTTCTGTCCCATGCCGCCCCATTCACGATTTACCATTGTCGCAACGGGGATAGGGGCGATACTCGTTACAAGGTATATTTCAATCATGCGCCCGTACACCACCAGCATGATACAGATAGACAACGCTTTCATGGTAAGCCCCACAAAGAGTGATTGAAACCATAGCCCCAAAAGCCCGCCGACGCTCATAGCGTCCAGCTTTGCTTCTATATCGGTGATAACGGTTGCAATATCTATGCTTGTGTCGGATATGATAACGCCCGCGCTGTCGTTGACGACGCTCTGTGTAATGTCAAATACGCCCATGACGATGTTCCAAGTATTTGTTACCAGCAGCACCGCAACAAAGGTTTTGAAAATCCACTTGAAGAAAATCCAAGTGTCGAGATCGTGCAGATTGTTTTTCTCAATTACAAGCTGGATTAGTTCGTAGCACATGACAAAGGTAATGATAACGCCCGCAATCGGCACAATGACGTTTTCCGATAGGCTGCGTATCATATTGAATATGCCCGCGTTCCACCCGGCGGGGGTTGTGCCGACTTGCGTTGCGATTTCTCCAACCTCTGTATTTACGCTGTCGAACAGCCCGGAGAGATTAGAGAGTATTCCGTCTGTCAAAATGCCGCGAAACCAATCTTCAATCATCTGCCATATCAAAAGCTAATCCCTCCTTTCCCGCGCCCTCCCGCGTGAAGCGGGAGAGCGCGGCGGGTAGTGTTAGTTTGTGGCATTATCCAAACAGGCCGGAGAGCAGCGGGACAAGGGTAAGGCCGATAAGGGCAACGCCGCCGCCCGCCATCAACTGTTTCATGCCCTGCGACTTCGCGCCGGGGTTATCGTTGCCGTACCCCTCCATGAGGTTAATGCCGCCCCAAATGCCAAGTCCTGCGCCAAGCGCGATTACCAAAGTCTGCAATACGTCAACTGCGCTGTTGAAAAAATCCATATAAACCTCGCTTTCTGCCGCTAAAACGGCTCAAAAAATGTTGTTGGAAATAAAAATGCCGCCGTTTTTATTCGGCGGCTGCGTCCTCGTCGGACAAATCTATTTCGTATATGTCAAAGGGTTCGTCGGGCTTTACGATTGCCGGACGGGTGGACATATACCGTTCAACGTCAAAAGCGTTTTTCTTGTCGAAGTCGGAAAGGTATTTGTAGTTCGGGTGCTGCGTTATATCGTACTTATCGCTGAAAAAGGGGCGCACGCCGCGCAACTGCAAAATACATTTTCCTCCGTCCATAACTGCGATTTCGTCCTGTGTCATCAACTCCTTTCCCAATTTCTGATAATTGAGGCCATGAGAAACCTGCGTGCCGCGATTTTCGGAAGTGTTGAAACTGTCGATTGTTTCACGTCCCAAGTTCTCCGAAATATCCTTTGCATTTTTCCCGCGCCCTCCCAAAAACAAGGTGCTGTCGGCATTGTCAAGTATGATTTCTGCCGCGTCCTTGTAAATGGCTTTTAGCTGGCTCTGCGATTGCAGAATGATAGAAGCCGAGATTTCCCGGCTGCGGATTGTGGCAATCAATTTTTCAAACTGCGGGATTTGTCCAATGTTTGCAAACTCGTCTAACAGGCAGCGAACATGAACCGGCAGCTTGCCGCCGTATTCGTCGTCGGCCTTGTCGCACAAGAGATTAAATAACTGCGATTGCAGCATAGCGATAACAAAATTAAACGTGCTGTCCGTATCGCTCATAATCAAAAACAAAGCTGTTTTTCTGTCGCCTAACGTGTCAAGTTCTAATTCGTCGTAGGACATAAGATCGCGCAATTCCTTTATATCAAAAGGAGCGAGCCTCGCACCGCAAGAAATGAGGATTGATTTTGCGGTTTTGCCCGCCGCCAATTTATATTTTCGGTACTGCTTCACCGCGAAATGGTCGGGGTCGCGTTCTTCCAAGTCGGCAAACAGCAAATCGACGGGGCTTTGATATTCCTCGTCGTCCTCGCGGGCTTCGCTGGCGTTGATAAGTTCCAACAGGGTAATAAAGTTCATTTCCTCGGCGGGGGCTTCGTACCAGATGTAGCCCACCAACGCGCAATACAAAAGCCGTTCTGCCTTTACCCAAAAATCCTCCGCGCTTTTTTCTCCCTCACCTTTGGTATTCGCTATCAACGTATTTACCAGCTTCAAAATATCTTTCTCGCTGCGGATATACACAAAGGGGTTGTAGTGCATAGATTTTTTGAAGTTAATCGTATTCAGTACCTTAATGCGGTAGCCCGCCCGTTGCAGCAGCTTCCCGCACTCAATCAAAACCGTACCTTTCGGGTCGGTTAAGACGTAAGAGGAATGAAGCTGCATTAGATTAGGTTTGACAAAAAATCTTGTTTTTCCGCTGCCGCTGCCGCCGATCACGACGACGTTCTTATTTCTCGCGTACTTCGGCTGCTTCGGGCGGCTGTTCATGGTAAGCCGTTCCGTCTGCGTCAAAATGATGTTGTTTTGGAAATCCGGGTCTATGTAGGGCTTTATATCTTCGGCGTTTCCCCATCGGGCAGAGCCGTACTCCGCGCCCTTGCGGTATTTCTTCGCGTTTTTCCCTTTGACATAGACTATCAAGCGGATAATCACCGCACCGACAATGCCGACAAGCAAATCCAACGGGTAAACGCTCGGCAAGGCGTTTTCAAAGGCTGCGGAAAATCCTTGTGTGATATTCAGTATCTTTGCAGAAATATCCGCGCCGGGGGCAAGCCGCACCGCCTGTCCGACTTTATCAAAGAGATAGACAAAGAACACATAGGGGATATTCGGAAGTATCAGCTTTTTGTAGTTGATCTGCTTCATATCTCGCGCCCCCTGTCCATTTTCTTTACCTTGTCGCGGGCGGCGTTAAGCTGCTTCGCCTTGTCCTTTGCAGCGGCAAGGGCTTTGCGGATAGAGGGCTTTTTCTCCCGGTTCAGCTTCTTTGCGGAAAACTCTTGAAACGCTGCGGTCATAACGTCCGCGTCCCGGCCTTTGAAAAACACAAGGTAACGGGTCTGCTCGCCCTTAACCTTTTTTAGCGAAAAATCTATGTTGTATTTCTTCGCCGTACTCTCAAAGGCTTTAATATTGCTGTCGGTGATCTCGATGTTGGAAACACCCGCGTTCTGCTTCATAAGCTGCCGCATGGTCTGTTTCCCATGCGCGGGTTTGCTTTTCTGCTCCAAAAACTTTTGGATTGCTTTCTGTAACGCCTGTTCGGTAAGCCGCGCCGCGCCTTTTCCCACTTTGACGTATAGGGCAATCGTTTTTTGGGTTACTTCCTCCTGCAAGGTATCAACTCCTTTCCCGGTAAAGTGCGGCTATGCTCATTCGCCGCCGTATAAGTCGTGATTGACAAGGGCGGTATAGTAGCTGTCAATGGTACTCGGCGCGTTGAACAGCACCGCTTTTAGATACTGCTTGATGTTGCGCACTTTGGTTGTGTTCTCCCTCATGCAATCCAAAACAAACTCAATATGGCTGCTGTTCAGCTTCAAAAACTTGGATTTCACCAATTCGGCGGGGTAGTCGTCCCCGGCAATACGGATTGTCTTTCGGGCTGTGCAGACGGTTTCCAGCATAAGGTCAACAATCTCGTCCAAACGGTCTTTGTCAATTTTGCAGTTTTGAATGAGATGGTCGTATTCGATATTGTCCTTGATAATCTCCCTGTAAATCTCTACTGCGCTATTGCTTTTCGCTTCCGTTCTTTTCCTTTCCGGCGGCGTAGCCGCTTCGCCATGCGCAAAGGGCAAGGGGTTTAGGGAATGGAAAGGAATGGAATCGGTACTTGATAAATCAGTAATTGATTGTTCTTTACTTAATATATCTTTATTTAATTGCGTTGGATTTTCCAACGTAGGTTTTTCCTGCGTAGGTTTTTCCAACGTTGGATTATCCAATGTTGGATTTTCCAATGTAGGTAAATCCAATATAGGCGGCTGTCCGCCGCTGGTAGCTGCTTCCGGCTCTCGCGGCTGCGGCTGCTCGTATATGACGTAATCTGCGCCCCGCAAGCGTCCCTTTTCGTCGCGCTCCCGGCTGCGCACGATATATCCGGCTTTTTCGAGTTCCTTTACCGCTTCGCGGATTGCGTCGATCTTCTCCCGGTTGATATGGGATAAGCCCGCAAGGGTATAATCCCAATCTTCGGGCAGCGAAAGCATTTGCGACAACAAGCCCTTTGCCTTTAAGGACAATTCCTTGTTTCGCAAGTGGTGGTTGCTCATAACGGTATATCCCGTATTTCGCTCCACTCTGAAAACTGCCATATTTCCTCACTTCCTCTCTTGGTATGCGTGGACAATTAGAAAGCCGTTTTCGGCTGTTTTGGTATTGCAATATGCCCTTTGCCGTTTTCGCGTCTGCAAAGCCGCATGGCACAAGGGCTTTTGCCCGTCTATTTGTCCATGCTGGCGTGCGTTTTCCGCGTCCTTTTGCCGGGGCAATAGGGACACTCTTTGAAAACGCAAAACTCATATTTCCACCCGGGGCGGTAGAAACGGCAAGTGCCGCAATCTTCATCATCTCCGGCACAACCGGATTGATAGCGGTCAAATCCCGGCTTCTGCTGCATGAGCAATTCAAACGCCCGCTGCTTGCCCTTTGTGAAATACATTCCGGCTGCACCTCCTTTCCTGCGGGCATAAAAAAACGGCGTTACTTTCTCCCCCAAAGGGGTTAAGGTAACGCCGTTTGTGTGCGTATTCAGTTTTTAACACATTCCCTGTCTATCCGCTGTCCGCAAAACCATTGATTTTATTAGCTTTTTGCCGCTATCGCTATCACACCTCATTATTCCAAAGACCCGGTTTTCAAGCCATGCTTGCGGACATTGAAGCCGGAAAAGTCGGCACCGTTATCGTCAAGGATATGTCACGGTTAGGGCGAAACTATCTGCAAGTGGGAATGTATACGGAAATGATTTTCCCACAGAAAGGCGTCCGCTTTATCGCTATCAATGACGGAGTGGACAGCGCACAGGGCGACAATGATTTTGCCCCTCTGCGGAACATTTTTAACGAATGGCTGGTGAGAGATACGAGCAAGAAAATCAAAGCAGTAAAACGGTCTAAGGGTATGAGCGGGAAGCCCGTCACGAGCAAACCCGTATACGGCTACTTTATGGACGAGGACGAAAATTTTATCATTGACGGGGAAGCCGCCCCTGTTGTGCGGCAGATTTACAGCTTGTGCCTTGCCGGGAACGGGCCGACCAAGATAGCCCGTATGCTCACAGAGCAGGAGATCCCCACGCCGGGAACGCTGGAATACCGTCGGACGGGAAGCACCCGCCGCTACCACCCCGGCTATGAGTGCAAGTGGGCGACCAATACCGTGGTACATATCCTTGAAAACAGGGAGTACACGGGCTGTCTGGTAAACTTCAAGACGGAGAAGCCGTCCTACAAGACCAAGCACAGCGTAGAGAACCCCATTGAGAAACAGGCGATTTTCGAGAACCACCATGAGCCTATCATTGACACCCAGATGTGGGAGCGTGTGCAGGAGTTACGCAAGCAGCGCAAACGCCCGAACCGCTATGATGAAGTGGGCTTATTCTCCGGCATACTCTTTTGTGCCGACTGCGGCAGCGTCCTTTACCAGCAGCGTTACCAGAACGCCACCCGCAAGCAGGATTGTTATATCTGCGGGAGCTACAAGAAGCGTACCCGTGACTGTACGGCGCACTTTATCCGCACCGACCTGTTGACCGCCGGAGTGACCGACAATCTGCGGAAAGTCACCAGCTATGCAGCGAAGCACGAAGCCCGGTTTATGAAGCTGCTGATCGAGCAGAACGAGGACGGGGGCAAGCGCAGGAACGCCGCAAGGAAAAAGGAGCTGGAAGCCGCCGAGAAGCGTATCAGCGAGTTATCCGCTATCTTCAAGCGGCTGTATGAGGACAGCGTGACCGGGCGCATTTCAGACGAGCGTTTCACGGAGCTGTCGGCAGACTATGAAGCCGAGCAGAAAGAACTGAAAGAGAGAGCCGCCGCTATCCGGGCAGAGCTTTCCAAAGCGCAGGAAGCCACGGTAAACGCAGAAAAGTTTATGAATGTTGTCCGCAAGTACACCAGCTTTGAAGAACTTACCCCTACCCTTTTGCGTGAGTTTGTGGAGAAAATCGTTGTGCATGAGTGCAGCTATGACGAGAACGGCACACGCAGACAGGACATTGATATTTATTACTCTTTCGTTGGCAAGGTAGACCTGCCCGAATGACCGCCCGACCTATCCGGCGCAATGCGCAAACGCCGGATAGGAACGGCAAAATTTTTTACACTTCTACTACTTCTTTATCACACATCAGCAAAGTCGCAGGGAATAAAGCAATTTATGGCAAAATAAGGACGGAATAACACAACATATTCTCTAAAACAAATTACTAAATCAATTTAAGATTGAACGAAATCAATATTTATGCTATAATTAAATAAATCTAATGAATAGAAAAAGAGGGATATTATGGCACTTAACTATAAACCATTATGGATACAGTTAGCAAAAAAAGGACTAAAGAAAACAGATGTAATAGCTATGGCAGGACTTACAACAAATGTTATGGCACAAATGGGCAAGGATAAACCAATTACATTCAAGAATTTAGAAAGAATATGTAAGGCTTTATCATGCACACCTAATGATATTATTAGTTTTGAAGATGATTTTAGTGACGAGGAATAGAAAATGACTTTAAGGACAGAAAATCAAGTTAGGGATTATGCAAAAGAAATATTAGGCTTTGATGAAATTGAAGAAAACATCAATCAAGGTACTGGACAAATAACCACTTTTAATCAATTAGGCTTTAAGGAATATTCAGATAAGCCAGATGGTTGGTATTTGCCTAAAAATATGAATGATGTAGCAATAATCCTTGAAACAAAATCAGAAGAAAGAGATATTAGCAAACAAATTTTTATTGATGAGCTAATAAAAAATATAGACATAATTTCAAGCAAATATAAAAAGACAATTGGAATTTTGTACAATGGCAAAGAAATCGCTATATATAAAAATAAGGAACTCATAAGAGTAGCTAATAAACTTCAACATATGCAATAATATATTGATTTGTTTAAAGAAAATTATATAGATAAAAACAAAATTTTCACTCTAACAAAAAGAATAAATGGTATGGATAAAATAAATGGTACAATTTAAAATCGAACATATAGGAACGCTTTGAAACGCTCACAGAGCAGGTGAAACAGGCATAGGGTATCACGGAACAGATAAAGATGGAAAACGCCTTAGAATGGACTGGACGAATGAATAACATACGAGCGTGTGCATGAGAGATTCTAGAAGTAGAAATGATCTTTGCGTAAATACAGAAAAGTAGCAGAGCTTAAAACTCTGTTGCTTTTTTAGTTTTACCTCTTGACAAATAGTACGGTTATGGACTATAATGATTTAGTACGGATATAGACTAAATGTGAGGAGGATATTATGATAAAAAATATTCAATTTATGGAACAACTAAATCAATACTATACAACATGGCAGGAATGGAACTGTATGTATGAAGAATGGGCAAAGACAAATGGACTATCTGCCAACAGTCTGTTAGTGCTTTCTGCGATTTATAATAGTAAGGAAGAATGCACACAGAAAAAAATCAGTCAAAGATGGTTGGTTCCCAAGCAGACAGTGAACATGATTTTGAAAGATTTTGAAAAACAGGGCTTGGTCGAATTGTCTCCTATGCGGACAGACAAAAGGCGCAAGACAATCTGCTTTACACCAAAGGGAAAAGAATATGCAAAAACCATTTTGTCTAAACTTCGAAAAGTGGAAATGAATGCAATTGATGAGATGGGGATAGAACGTATGAAGCGATTTAATGAAGATGCCGCCTTGTTTGTAAAGCTACTCGGAAAAGCAGAGGGAAAAAATAATGAAATATAAGCATGACATTAGAATTTTTTTCAATATGTAATTCCCTCCGTATTATCTTTTGCATTATCTGGAGTATATGCGATTGTTGATGGTTTTTTTGTCGGAAACAGTATGGGAGATATAGGCGTTTCCGCTATAAACATAGCATATCCCCTTGTGGCAGTCATTCAATCTCTGGGAACGGGAATTGGAATGGGAGGAGCAATTTATTATTCAATCAGCAGAGCCGAAAAAAAGGAGGCACGAGCAAAAGCGTTTACTGCGGGAGCTGTGTGGCTGTTAATTGTCACAAGTGTTTTTGTAACAATCACATTTTTCTTTTTGAGCAGTTTCCTTTTAAGGCTGTTAGGAGCAGGAAATCAGCTTCTTTCTTTGGGAGAGGACTATATTTCTATTATTGCGTTAGGCGCAGGTTTACAGATTATAGGAACTGGTTTAGTTCCGTTCATCCGTAATCACGGCGGCTCGTCTTATGCAATGTTTTCTATGATTGCAGGGTTTGTGACAAACATAATTTTAGATTATCTGTTCGTATGGGTATTAGGGCAAGGTCTTTCGGGTGCAGCATGGGCTACGGTTATCGGACAGGGTGTTACCATGTTGTCAGCACTTGTCTATTTGTTGTGGAAAAAACAGTTTACGCTGAAGATTGCATTTGGAGATATAGGTAAAGTATCATTATCCATTATAAAGGTTGGGATTGCTCCTTTTGGACTTGCTATGACACCCAACTTATCCCTGATTATTATTAATCGTTTTTCCGTATTCTATGGGGGAGAGCAAGCAATTGCAACCTATGCTTCTATTGGCTACGTTATGAGTATTATTTATCTGATTTTACAGGGAGTTGGAGATGGCAGCCAGCCGATTATGAGCAAATATTACGGCGAAAAGGCGTTTGATAGACTGAAAAACATAATGAGATTAGCAAATGGATCTGGGATACTCCTTTCTGTAATAGGCTGTGTGATTATGTATGTGGCAAGAGCAGATATTGGCTTATTATTCGGCACATCAAATGAAGTGAATGCAGAAATCCAAAAAACCATACCCATATTTTTAATTTCTGTACCATTTGTTTCTATTAACCGTATTACAACTGCAAGTTTTTATGCAACAGAAAAAAGTATATTTTCTTATATTTTGTCTTTTGTAGAGCCGATATTTATGCTAATTCTAATGCTTATTTTACCGACTTTATTCGGCGGTCAGATAATGATTTGGTGGAGTACAGTGTTCGCACGAATTTTATCTGCCATTTTGGCATTGATATTAAAACAACATGCCTATGAAAAAGAAATTTTAGTATCAGCAAATAATGAATATTGATAAAAAGTGAGAGGCTATGTAAAATATACAAAACCAATGGTTGTTATGCCTTGTCTGCGGCAATAAAACCTGTACTATGATACGGGAAGATACGGAATTAAAAAACTTTCCTTTCTACTGTCCGAAATGTAAGCGGGAAACAATCATCAATATTCAGGATATGGAAATCACACTTGCAGACAGTAAATAATTATGTAACCCGCCGCTATAGATAACACCATACATGTGGAAGCTATAGCGTTGATACAAAAGATGTAAATTTAGAAATCCTGCATTTTAAGCAGTTTTTTAAGCATTTTGTCTTTGATAAAGATGAAGAAGGATACGTCAAAAAGACCCAAAAAAACTACATGGACGTAAGAGTAGTTTTGCAACTGGTATGAGGAGACACAAAGAAAAATTTAATAAGATAAACTCATTTTGTACTTTCTACAAGAGTGGCTTAAAAAGCTGCTCTTTTTTTCTAGTAAGTGAGTATATATAAATTTAAAATATAACTAATAATACAAAATCTGATTTCCTGAAAGCAGAAGTCCAGGCTTCCGAAAATCGGAATTCAAGAACTCCGAATAACAGATTTCTAGAAATCCGAAAATCGGAGAGTAACTATAATAATATTAGTAATATTGAGTTAAGAAAGAATAATTTTAGAAAGGGAGTAAGGATTTGTTACATCCTTTTTTAAAAATGGAAAACTCATAAGTCAACTTTACACATTCGCTTTTATAACATATAATAAAAGCATAAATGAGAGGAGGCGAACTATGGATACACTTAAGAATTATATACAAGAAAATTTAGTAATCACCAACAAAGAAGCAGAAGAACTTGGATATACTAGGCATAATCTATCAGAATTAACAAAGAGCGGACAATTAGAAAGATTAAGACCGGGACTATATCAATTAAAAGGAAAAGTAATAGACGATTTTGTTCTAATATCATCAAATAGTAATCGAATTATATTTTCCCATCAAACAGCCCTCTACCTCCACGACCTATCCGATAGAACTCCAAATGTATTTCATATATCTGTACCCCAAGGCTACAATGCAAGCCATATTAAAAATAGATATAAAGACTTACAAGTTCACTATGTAAAGAAAGATTTATACGAACTAGGAAAGACAGAAATAAAATCACCACAAGGCAACCTTATTCCAGTTTACGATATAGATCGAACAATTTGTGATATCATAATCGACAGAGAAAAAATAGATAAGCAAATTTTTACAGAAGCCATAAAAAGATACTTTAAATCACAAAATAAAAATCTAAGACGACTCATAAAATACAGTAGACTATTTAAAATAGAAGATGAAATTAGGAAATATATGGAGGTATTATCGAAGATTTAATTTTCAAAGGTTGTATTGAAGGAGATGAACAAAATCTTATTGAGACACATAAAAGAATTAACATTATAACGTTTGTAGTAGATGCATTAAATTAGCAGAAAAAACCAAAGAATTTGAAAATGGAGCTATCATATATTGCACAAGGAAAGTCCGCAAAGAAAAAATTTTATTAGTGATTGAAAACTATATAAAAGAAATGGTTTAAACTTATATAAAGTAATATGATTATAATATCAAGGACGAAGAAGCAATAAAAAATCAACATTATAAGAATATACAAATTTTTAAGGAGACGAGTAAATATGGAATGGGATGAATTTATTGATAAAGTAAAATTTATATTAAAAAGATTTAATAAAGAATTTAATATAGATTATAGCGAAGATAGTATTAGCTATACTGTGGGTGAAAAAAGTTATGAATTTAGTAAATCTGACTATAATAATATTACCAATGATGCAATGAAATCGGATTTGTCGCAATTTACAGTTTTAACTAATAATAGCTATGAAGTTATTATTTATCAAACAAATAAAATGGTTCGAAGACTATTGCCATATAAACTTGAGGAACGAATAGTATCTACTAATATTAAAGACTCCATGAATAATATTGAATATAAATTTCAAGAAATATCAGATGTAATGGTATGGAATATTATTAAAGAAATAGACTTGGAAAGTTTAAAAAGAACTTTTATGATTTTTCCTCCTAGATTGCGAGGAGATGAAGGCGAAAATTTATTTAATTTATTAAGAGTTTGTTTTAGAAATCCTTATTCACTAATTGTTTCATATAAAAAAGATATTGATAAAAATAAACTTAATGATTATATTAATTCATTTTTATTTAACTTTTGCTATAACTATGGATATTCCTTCAGGATTATGAATAGCTTAGATGAATTATTAAATATTAGGTATAGGAATAAAAATAGCTCTTACAAAAGCGAAGAGTTAGATGCACCAAGATTATTATATAAACAAGATTTAACAGAACAGTACCATATGGCAGTCTCTTCAGAAGATCCGTTTGTACAATTCATAGGATTTTATCACATTATGGAATATTTTTATGAAGAAATATATAAAGAAGGTGTTGTTAATAATGTTAAGGAAATATTGTTAGATCCGGGATTTTCTACAAAAAGAAAAAAAGATATAATGAAACTTGTAGATTTAATTAATAAAAAGAGAACTGAAAGTACAGTAGGAAGTGAATTGGAAGCACTGGAATTAACATTAAGAAAGTATATAGATATTGAAAAGATAATAGAAAAATTGAATGAAATTGATGAAGATATTATAGAATACTATAAAAACAATAAGGTTAATTTTTCAAATGGAGATGCAATAGATTTAATAGGAGACAAAAAACATATATTTAAGAAGTTGGCTAATAGAGTATATAAAACTAGAAATTCACTTGTTCACAGCAAGTCAAATGAAGTTAGATTGAATGAAAGAGGAATTTATAAACCTTTTAAAGACTCTAAAGCCTTATTAAAGGAAATACCATTACTTAAATGATATCAGAAGAGATTATTATAAAATCAGCGAGTGAATTATAGTATAATAAAATTAAAAGAAGATACATAAGACTAAAAGGTCTTGTATCTTCTTTTATAGAAGGTCAAATTGGTAGTGGGTCTGTGAAAAGTTTTGTGTATCAGCCCTCCTAATAGGATGTATTTTTGTAATTGCCATACTAATCACCAGAACTTTCTTTTGATTTATTAAGAAGCAGGGAATGGATCTGCCATATTTCTCTTGATAATTTTTCTATCTGTTTATTCATTGTTTCAATTTCATTTTTGTAAATAACACCAGTTGTATTAGTTGCTTTTGCAATCTGGTTTATATTATTTGTTGCATTTGAAAGCAGCCACTGTAAGTTTCTAAATGGTTCTAAATCCACAACATAAATCTCTTTTTCCAATACACATTTTCTAAGAAAGTGAGACATAGTTTTGCAATTAGCAAGTTTCATTTTCTTTTCAAAAACTTCTTTTTCTTCTTTGGTTAGTTTTATTTCTATTCTTTCATTTCTAAATCTATTTGCCATTTTATTCTCCTTTATGAAATATATTTCGGGGTCTTAGGGTAATCCCTAACAAGGTAAAAATTAGCAGTAGACTTCAACCAATCGCTAACTATATTAGCTCTTGGGAAGTCCTTGCATATCACCTACCAAACACTCAAGTAAACTTTCGCGTGGTTAGGTGCGTAAAAAAATGGAGCATACCTTAAAGGTTTACTCCATTAATTTTTGGTTCTAAAATATCCACTGAGGAGATGACTCCCCAACGGATATTTTAGAACCAATCTAAACAGCTCTTTTGTAGGGCTGTTTCTTCTTTGCTCCAGAATGATATAATGTATTATAAGATACGTATTGATTAATATATTCCCACATACGAGGCTTTTGAGAAATATTAAATTTTATCCATAATGACCGCTCTAGCCACGTTGAAGCAGCAATTCTGATGACGTATTGTGGTTTGGACAAGGAATAATAGGAGTCAACCACAACATGTAGTGGTTTGAGTACGAAAATTGGGTCAAAAACAGGCTAAAAAATACCGTTTTTTGACCCTTTTAAATAGGGCATTTGACAGATGACATTTGATGTTTCGGGATTAAAAATCCATAGGGTGAGGTAGATTAGCACAGAACTTTATTGAATAGAGAAATTAAAAGTGATATAATCAGTTGCATAAGGAGGAGTTAAATATGTGTACATGTATTGCAGTAGTAGATATTACTTTATCTCATTTATAATGAAAAAAATTAAAGGAGGTAAAGGTATGGGTATGTTTTCTATATTTGTTATTGAGAGATTTCATTATCAACCAAACCAAAAATAATTGGTTATAATGAGCTCTTAAGATTAGTTCATTATAACCGGCAAGGAGAAGGTTATAATGAAACAGAAAAACCCGAAAAATACGCAAAATTTCATTACATCTAAAAAGCATGTAAAGGAAATATTAAAATATACGAATATCAATAAACAAGATAAAATAATAGAAATTGGGTCAGGAAAAGGACATTTTACCAAGGAACTTGTGGAAATGAGTCAACGGGTGAATGCTATAGAGATTGATGAAGGTTTATGTCATGCCACGAAAAAAGCAGTTGAACCTTTTCAGAATATAAAAGTTATTCATGAGGATATTTTGAAGTTTAGCTTTCCTAAAAATACAGACTATAAAATATTTGGTAATATTCCCTACAATATTAGTACTGATATTGTAAAAAAGATTGCTTTTGATAGTCAAGCGAAATATAGCTACCTTATTGTAGAGAGGGGATTTGCTAAAAGGTTGCAAAATACCCAACGAGCTTTAGGTTTGCTGTTAATGGTGGAAATGGATATAAAAATTCTTAAAAAAGTGCCACGAGCATATTTTCACCCTAAGCCTAATGTAGATTCTGTATTGATTGTACTTGAAAGGCATAAACCATTTATTTTAAAGAAGGACTACAAAAAGTATAGATTTTTCGTTTATAAATGGGTAAACAGGGAATATCATGTTCTTTTTACTAAAAATCAATTAAGACAGGTGCTGAAGCATGCGAATGTTACTGATCTTGATAAATTATCCAATGAACAATTTTTGTCTGTTTTCAATAGTTACAAATTATTTCAATAAATTAAAAATAATTAAGCGTTCTCTAACTTTAAGAGAACGCTTAATCTTATTACATTGAAAAATACATTCTATTATTTTCAATTATTATGATATAACATAACTATCATTTTACTTATTTGCATATTTGCACGAAAATATAGTTATCGACGACTATTCTGATAATAGCAACTAATATAGTCAATGATAACTCAAAATTTATTGATATAGTAGGTATATGTGCAACTAATTAGGGAAGATTTTAGCTTGCCATTTCTGAAACAGCTAAAACAAGTATTGCGTAAAGAATGCGCCAGTCTTCCCATGGACTTAAAATGCTTGCTTGGGGCACACATAAAACCCCTTGAACAATCTATTGACAGAGTTGAAGGACTGTCGGAGATTCTAAGACGAAGTAATCCTAAAATGGCCCTATGCCATACTGATATTCATAATTGGAACTTGATGCAACGGGATGAGCAGTTAGTTCTAATTGACTGGGAAGGCTTGAAATTGGCTCCAGTAAAAGCTGATCTCATGTTTTTTGTTGATAAGCCATATTATGATGTATTTATGAACATATACCTGAAATTACACAAAGATTTTTTAATCAATACGGATGCTTTGTTATTCTATCATATTAGACGTAAACTAGAAGATATATGGGAGTTTATTGAACAACTTTTATATGACAATCAAGAGGATAAGGAAAGAAATGAAACTATAAAAGTTCTTGATGGTGAACTGAATAACTTAGTGTTTTGAAAAAAGAATAACGTATTATTAAGCTAAATAATATTGGAGAAGAAAATGAATAAACAAGAATTATATCAAATTGCTTTCAGTATAATTAATCATAAAAAGTTACGGAACTTTGGAACTTCAGGGCATGTTGCGTGCGCGTTGGAGACAAATAGCGGTAACATCTTTACAGGAATATGCATTGACTTGCCCTGTTCTATTGGCTTATGCGCTGAACAGTCAGCTATTGCTGAAATGGTAAAGAACAATGAAACTGCAATCAAAAGGATTATCGCTGTATTTGAAGATGGGAGTATACTTCCACCATGTGGAAGGTGCAGAGAGTTTATTGCACAGATAGATAATCAAAATATAGAGACCCAAATTGTATTACCTGAAATGGAAGAAGTGTTGCTGAAAGATTTATTACCAGAAAGGTGGGATGGCAAATGGAACTGAAAAAGATAACTAGCAGGGTCTTTTATTATCCACATCAACCAGAAACTGATAGGCCTATGTTGGCATACTTAAATGGAGACAAAATTGCACTTGCCATTGATGCAGGAAATTCAGCAGACCATGTTGATGAATTTTATAAATCCCTAGAAATCGAGGACCTAAAGAAGCCAGATTTTACTGTCATCACTCATTGGCACTGGGACCATACCTTTGGAATGCATAAAATTCACGGATTGTCCATTGCACACCATAAAACCAACGAGTTTTTGAAACAGGAAAGAGCCAAACTATCTGACAGTGCATATATAAAATTTTTGATAAATGATGATGAGTGCCTAGCTAGAGAATATGTAGATAATAAAAGAATTATTGCCGTTCTATCGGATATCCAATTTGAAAAAGAGCTTACCCTTAATCTCGGTGGAATAACCGCAATGATTTTTCATACGGTTTCACCCCATTCGGAAGATACGGTGCTTATCTATATTCCTGAGGAAAAAATATTGTTCTTGGGAGATTCAACAAGCGAGGATTTCTACAATGATGGGTATATGGATAAAGAAAAATTAATGTCATTAACAAATTTGATAGAAAGTTTCGACTGTAAGTATTGTATTTTAAGTCATGCAGAGCCTCTAACTAAATCAGATTTATTAGATTACTTAAAATCCATTCTAAAATAATAATCCATGAGGTGTATTGATATGTTCCCGTCTACCGATAGCCCCAAAAACGCAGTGGATATGTTCCCGAGAACGGACACACTCAAATGACATTCATTCTATCCTCTCAAGCCATGTTGTAATATGGGCAGACAAAAAAATAGAAGCGACAAAACAAGTTGTATTAAAACACTAAGCTGAAAAACGATTAGAAAAAATCTAGTCGTTTTTTTATTTTAAGGAAGGAAATATTATGACAAGTAAAAGATTAAGTATTGAAGAACAGATCGAAAAGAAAGAAGAAAGCATCAAGCAATTACAAAATCAGAAAAGACAGTTGAAGAAAAAACTTAATGAACAAGAAAGAAAAGCAAGAAACAAAAGACTTATAGAAAAAGGAGCGGTGTTTGAAAGTATTTTTGAAGAAAGTACTGATTTAACAAAAGATGAATTTTATAAGTTAATAAAAATGTTAAATGATGAAGAAATAAGATTAAACATAATGGAAATTTTAGAAGAAAGAATAGATGATAATGTAGAAAAATCATCTAAAGATGAAATAACATAATTGTCCCTTGGTTACAAGGGCGCAATTATACACCCTAAAGGGTGCTTGCGTCCTGCGGAGCCAAACCCTTGCAGGGAGCAACAACCATTCGCTTTTTAAAAGTCAAGGGTAAATAAACTCGCTAACGCTCGCCCTTGACTTTTAAAATTTGAAATGAACAAAACAATTAAGCCGACATACTGAAACAACAAAAATTAATTCAGTAGTCGGCTTTTTCTATTCTATCATTTCAAAACGCTCATTCAGAAAGTGGATATAGAAAATCTATTAAGCCTCCACCTAAAACAACAAAAAAAGAAAGGAAGTGATAAAAATGGCAGACAGTTTTCATTTTTCAGTAAACATAATATCAAGAGGAAAAGGAAAAAGTGCAGTAGCAAGTGCAGCATATATAAGTGGAGAAAAAATAAAAAATGAATGGGACGGAGTAACCCATGACTATACAAGAAAAGAAAAAGTATTAGTAAAAAATATAATATTGCCTGATCATATACCAAAAGAATTTAATGATAGGTCTACCTTATGGAATAAAGTAGAAATGGCAGAAAAAAATTCTAATGCACAACTAGCAAGACAATTCATAATAGGACTACCAAAAGAATTATCTTTAAGTGAAAATAAAAACCTAGTCGAAAGATTTATAAAAGAAAATCTAACATCACAAGGAATGATAGTAGATTATGCAATTCATGATGAGAGTCAAGATAAAAATGGAAATATCCATTGTCATATAATGACCATAATGCGACCCATAAACGAAAAAGGAGAGTTCTTAGCAAAGTCAAAAAAAGAATATATCCTAGATGAAAAAGGAGAAAAAGTATTAAACAAAAATGGAAAACCTAAGACAAGAAAAGTAGAACTAACAAGCTGGAATGATAAAGGCAATGTAGAAAAATGGAGAGAAAATTTTTCAGACCTTTGCAATGAATATCTAGCAAAAAACAAGATAGAAAAAAGAGTAGACCATAGGAGTTTTAAAAGACAAAATTCAGATTATCTACCGACAATCCATTTAGGATCAGCAGCATGTGCAATGGAAAGAAAGGGAATAGAAACTGACAAGGGAAACTATAATAGAGAAATAAGAAAATATAACGAACTTGTAAAAACAATAAAAGAAGAGATAAAAACATTAAAGGGTTGGATAGGAAATTTATTAGATAACCTAACTACTGCTTATGAAAAATTTAAGGATATAGAAAGAGATAAGGTAATAGACAACCCTAAACTTTTCAATCTAACAAATTATCTATTAACTTATTCAGAAATTCAAAAAGAAAAAAGTAAATATCTAAAAGGATATGCTAAAACCAATAAAGAAAAGTATGACTTTAAAAAGCTAACGAGTGCATATAGTTATTTAAGAAAAAATAATATAGAAACCATAGGTCAGTTACAAACAAAAATAGAAAGCTTAAAGTCCAATAGTTACAAACTAAATAAAAAAGCAAAGACAATTCATAAAGAAATGGAAGATGTAGAAAAGAAAATTCTATACTATGAAATATACAAAGCCAAAAAAGGAGTTTATGAAGAATATCAAAAGAAAAACATATTCACCAAAGACGCATTCTATAATAAACATAAGAAAGATATAGACCAATATAAAGTAGTAAGCGAGAAATTAAAAAAACTCCTATCAGATAAGGAAAAACTAAGTCCTAAAAAGTGGAATGAAGAAAAAAATCTTTTAATGGGAAAGCTTGAAGAAATAAATAAAGAAAAAGACAAAATAAAAGATGAATACCAGGAAATTAATCATATAAAATATTCAGTAGATTTTGTAAACAAAGAACTTGGCATAGATTTATCCATAGAAATAGATAAGTTAATAAAACAAGGTGAAAAACCAAGTGTAATAGCACAAATTAAAAAATTCCAAGACCAAGTTAATAAAGATAATGAATACAGAGAAATGATGAAAAACAAGAAAATGGATCAAGAAAGATAAGACCTGGTAAAAATATCTTATCCAAGCTATAATATGACCAAACAACTAAAGGTAGATCTAGGAGGTAATAGAGATGAATAAAAGGCAAGAGCTAATAGATGAACTCATAAAAGCAAATGAAGATGGAACATACAAAACATATAAAAGCACAGAAGAAATAAAAGCAATGAACAATGAAGAAATACAGATTATATATTCCAACATGAAAAACTATCTATCAGACAAAAGAACACACATAAACTACTAAAGGTGGAAAAGCAAAATAAGAGCATAAAAACAAGAAAAGGTACAAATACCTAAGTAAGCTATAAAAACATCTAAATAAAGCATTCCACCACCAAGAACAATAAAATAAAAACAATCAAAGGGAAGTATAGAAAAATTAAAGCCTATACTTCCCTTTTTTTAATTCAAACAAAGGAGAGAAAACATGATAAACGAAGAAATAAGCAAAGAAGCAGGTCAAGCAGCACAAACCATAATAACATACACAATAAAGGCAGCAAAAGAATCAATCAACTTAGAAAAAGAAATAAGAAAAAAGATGAATGAAACTTTAGAAAAAGCAAACGGAAACCTCAAAAGTCTTATGGGCGATGAAATAAAAATAAAAGACCTATATAAAAAAGGACAACTAGAAAATATAAGCATAGATCAAAGCGACCTCAAAGACTTAAAAAAAGAACTAAACAAACTTGGAGTAAGTTTTTCAGTAATGAAAAACAAAGAAACCCAAAACTATGAAATATTCTTCCAAGCCAAAGACATAAAAGTAATGGAATATGCCTTTAAGCAAGTCATAGCCAAAGAAAATAAAAAAGAAAAAGAAAGTATCCTAAAACAAATAAAGAAATATAAAGACCTATCCAAGAACAAGGATAAGACAAAAGAAAAAGTCAAAAGAAAAGTAAAAGAAAAAGTAAAACCAAGCAAAAAAGATATGACCAGAGAAATCTAAGGGAGTAACGTAAAGTTACACCCTTAAATAACCATAATAACAAGACTTCCGAAAAGCAGAAGTCCAGAATTTCGATTATCGAAAATCAAGAAAGGAGCAGATATGGTAACAAACAAAAGATATTATTGGATAAAATTGAAAGAAGAATTTTTCACAGATAAAATAAACAGAGGACATTGTCCTTAATGAGTCCAACCCATGTCCGACAAGAGATAGAGATAGAGAAAGATATAGAGTTAGATAAAGAGAGAGAGGGAGAGATAGAAAAGATTTAACATTTTTGGTATAATTATAGAAATTAGACTTTGAAAATATGATGGAGAATTAGCTTACATTCTGTAAGCTAAATGAAATAAAGAGAAAATGGCTACAAGTTGTAGCCCCAAAAATATATAGGAGGTGAATTTTGTGGCAGAACAAAACAAGGAAATTGTAGTTATAGATGAAACTACAATTAAAAGTAAGATTTACTATATACGAAATCAAAAGGTTATGCTTGATTTTGAGCTTGCTGAAATATATGGGTATGAAACAAGAGCTTTTAATCAACAGGTAAAAAGAAATAATGAAAAATTTGATGATGATTTTATGTTCCAATTAACCGATGAAGAAGTATATGAACTTTCAAGATCACAAAATGTGACCTTGAAGAGAGGAACAGGTAGAGGAAGTAATATAAAGTATAATCCATATGCCTTTACAGAACAGGGAATATATATGCTCATGACTGTATTGAGGGGAGAACTTGCAGTTAAACAGAGCAAGGCTTTAATACGAATGTTTAAGCAAATGAAAGACTTTATTATTGAAAATCAAGATTTTATCGGTTCAAAAGAATTAGTACAAATTGCCATTCAAACCAACCAAAACACAAAAGATATTGCAGTAATAAAATCTCAAATGGCTACTAAAGAAGATTTGAAAAAGGTAATGGACAATTTTATAGACCCGGAAACATATAAACATTTCCTCTTGATGAATGGAGATAAGATAGAAGCTGATGTTGCCTATACAAAAATATATAAATCAGCAAAGAAAAGCATTTATGTAATAGATAACTATATCGGACTTAAAACATTAGAACTTTTAAGAGCTGCAAGAGATAAGACTCAAATCGTAGTCTTTAGTGATAATGTCAAGAACAAGGATATGCTTACAAAAAACATCTTAGATGATTTTAGAAAAGACTATCCTAATATAGACCTGAAACTGAAGATAGCAGGTAAAAAATATCACGATAGATATATAGCAATAGACTTTGGAACAGAAAATGAAGCCTTTTATCTTTGCGGAGCTTCGTCAAAGGATGCGGGAAATAAAATATCAAGTATTACCAAGATAGAAGAATCTTCTAAAGATATGTACCATGATATGTTTAGTAAGATGTTAAATAATAAAGACTTAAAAATTTAATATATAATTATGTTAAATCATAACAATACGCAAGGCGGTAGAAGTAAAAACTATCGTCTTTTTTTATTTGAAGAAAGGTAGGAGAGCATGGCAGATAAAAGAATGTTTTCACTAAAGATAGTGGATAGCGACTTATTTTTGGATATGCCACTAAGTAGTCAATGCCTGTATTTTCATCTATCAATGAGGGCAGATGATGATGGTTTTGTAAATAATCCTAAGAAGATCATCAAAATTATCGGAGCTAATGAAGATGACCTGAAAATACTTATTGCCAAAGGCTTTGTAATAGTCTTTGATCAGGGAATTATCGTCATTACTCATTGGAAGATAAATAACTTTATTAGAAAAGACAGATATAAGCCAACAATGTATATAGAGCAGAAACAGCAGCTTTATCAAACGGAAAATGGAGCATATATTTCAGAAGAAAAAGTTGGTTGTCATCTGGTTAACCAAAGGTTGTCAAGTGGTCAACCCAGTATAGGTAAGGGTAGATTAGATAAGGTTAGTATAGATAAGGGGAGAGAAGAACAGTCCACCCCCATCTTTTATGGAGAATTCAAAAATGTAAGGTTAAGCAAAGAAGAATATAAAAATCTAAAAGAAAAACTAAACTCACACACAGAAATAATGATAAATAAACTATCAAGATACATGGAAAGCAGTGGTAAGACCTATCAAAACCACTATGCGACAATCTTAAAATGGTATGAAGAAGACAAAGAAAAACTAAGACATCAAGGAGGGAATAAAAAAATGAACTATGAAGTAGGCGAATCTTTATAGATAAAAAGAGGTGGAAAGGCATTATTAAAGACTTTAAGTCTAAAAAGGTATAAAAGTATGCCAGAGATAATAAAAAGATAAATATGACACTTAAAAGGCGATTAGAAAATTAAAAATCTAATCGCCTTTTTTTATTGCATGAAAGGATAAGTTATGACAAAAAGACAAACAAAATACATTGTAAAAAGAAATTATGATAATAGAAGAACAGATACAGACGCTTTTCTAAGACTAATAAAAAAATCAAGCAAATTAAACAAGACCAATGAAATTGAGTATAGCAAATATAATATTGATAGTAATAAAAAAGAGTGCTATAATAAAAATAGTTTTAGAGAAAGTTGTGTTATTTCTGAAAACTCAAACAAGGAGGAATAGGAAATGATACAAACAAATTCAAATCACTTTTCATTCAAAGCTGCAATTTATTGCAGACTATCTAAAGATGATGAGCAGAAAGGAGAGAGTGCCAGCATACAAAACCAAAAGGAACTTTTAGAAAACTATGTAAAATCAAGGGGTTGGAGTATTTACGATGTATATATAGATGATGGATATACTGGATTAAATACAAATAGACCATCATTTCAAAGACTAATTAGAGATATTGAAAATAAGAAAGTGGATATAGTTATAACTAAGGACTTATCAAGGCTTGGAAGAAACTATTTGCAGACTGGATACTATACAGAAAATTTCTTCCCAAAGAACAATGTCAGATATATAGCTTTAAATGATGGAGTAGATACCTTTCAAGAAAACAACGAAATAGTTCCTTTTAAAAATGTTTTAAACGAGTTTTATTCAAGAGATGTTTCTAAAAAGATGAAATCTGCCTATATGACAAGAGCAAGGCAAGGGAAATTTATTGGTTGTCTTGCTCCAATAGGATATAGGAAAGACAAAGATGATCCACATAAATTAGTAATCGATGATGAAACTTCATGGATTGTTGAAAAAATTTTTGATCTTGCTTTTAGTGGTTATGGAGTACAAGCAATTAGGAGAAGACTTTTTGAAGAAAAAATACCTACACCTACCTGGTGGAATAGAAAAAAAGGACTTAGAAATAAAAAAACTAAGTTAGAAATGACCGTAGATGGTGGAGAGTATTGGTGGGACTGCACAACCCTAAAAGAAATTATTGAAAACCCAGTTTATATTGGTCATATTGCTAGTCAAAAAGTTAATTATAAATTCAAAGTAGGTTGGTTATCCGATAAACCTAAAGAGGAATGGATAATAGTAGAAAATACACACGAACCAATTATTTCTGAAGATATTTATAATATAGCAAATGAAAAATTAAAGAGCAGGAGAAGACCATTTAAAAATGGAGAAGAAAGCATATTTGCAGGCATTGTGAAATGTCCCGATTGTGGAAAATCTTTAAATCTTGGAAGAAACAAATCGAAAAAAAGAGAAAAGTTACTCACTTGTAACACTTATAGAAGATATGGAAAGTCATTATGTAGTCAACATAGAATTTATTACGATACTCTTTATGAGATAGTGCTTAAAGATATTAGGAAAAATGCAGAAATAGCATTGAAAGACGAAAAAGAAATCATAAAAGCACTTGAAAAATCACGAGAAGTTGATAATGAAGAAGAACAAAAATTTATTATGGATAAGATTTACGAAGATCAGATAAGAGTAGAAGACTTAACTAAAAAGATTGAAAGACTATATGATGACTGGCTCGATAACAAGATAAGTGAAAGTAACTTCCAAAAAATTCTTGAAAAATCACAAAACGAACAAGATTATCTAAATCAAAGAATAGAAGATAATAAAAAATTGATTGTTAAAGAAGATCTTGAAGATATTAATGTCAAAAAATGGATTGAACTCATAAAAAAACATAGGGATATAAAGAAGCTGGACAAAGAAACCTTAAACGAACTCATCTCAAAAATCTATGTTCACGAAAAAGAAGTAGTGAATGGAGAAATCACCCAAACAATTGATATTTACTACAATTTCATAGGAAATACAGACACATTACAAGTATTTTACAATCTCTAATTAGGCATAAAGCAGCTTATGGCTGGAGGCGGTATCGTCTTAATCGGATTAAAGCTCATTCCACTACTTGCCAATGTACTCAAGTAAGAAGAAAAGGAGAAATTAAATGTTTGGAATATTCGACAAGATAGAGGAGTTTTTCAAAGATCTTCTACTGGGCGGTATCCAAG
>NZ_MBEW02000011.1 GCF_001693775.2 Criibacterium bergeronii
AATAGAGGCTATAGTCGGGTTTAAAAGCAGTTATATCACTGATAACATTATAAGCGAGGGGGTTGTATATTTAATTTTTGTGAAAGGTAACAAAGTCGTAGCAAATCTGTCAGGATATCCTGACAATCTAGGATTTTCTATAAGTTTTCCAATAAAAAAAAATTTTATATCATTTTCAGAAAATGCAGTTTTTAACGTTAGAAAATACAAAAATTATATTTCGCTTACTAAAACTCAATAAACTTTTTTAATTTTTTATTAGCCTATTGAATTTACATACAAACAAAATTTGCCTATTAAGTAATGGTAGTTTTACTTAACAGGCGAATTTTTTATTAAAAATCTGTTTGTAAACTTAAAGCTATGCCAAGATTTGTTTTAAATCTTCCTGTGCTGTAGTTATTGGAGAAATACCATAATTGTCTACTAAAAATTTTAGTACATTTGGAGATACAAAGGCTGGCAAGGTTGGCCCAAGTTTTATATTTTTTATTCCAAGATATAGTAATGTTAACAAAACTGCTACTGCCTTTTGTTCGTACCAAGAAATTATATATGAAAGTGGTAGGTCATTTACTTCGCAGTCAAATGCTTTTGCAAGAGCTAGTGCTACTTGCACTGCACCAAAGGCATCATTACATTGTCCTACGTCCATTATCCTTGGGAGTCCATTTATTGTTCCTAAATCTAAATCGTTAAATCTATACTTGCCACAAGCAAGTGTCAAGATTATGCTGTCTTTTGGAGAATTTGCTACAAAATCTGTGTAATAATTTCTGCCCGGCTTTGCTCCATCACATCCGCCTACTAGGAAAAAGTGTTTTATCGCTCCTGATTTTACTGCGTCAACCACTTCACCTGCGTGTGAAAGTATTGCTCCGTGCCCAAACCCTGTTGTAACGTGGTCTCCTCCATTTATACCATAAAATTGTGTGTCTTCTTTATAGCCACCAAGCTCTAAAGCTTTTTCTATTACCGGTGTAAAATCTTTGTCATCATCTATATGGATTAGTCCCGGGAATGAAACTACTTCTGTAGTAAATACTCTGTCCTTGTAATTATCTAGCGGTGGCATTAAACAATTGGTAGTAAATAATACCGGTGCAGGTAAGTCTTTAAATTCTTTTTTCTGATTTTGCCATGCTGTACCGAAGTTTCCTTTAAGGTGAGGATATTTTTTTAGCTCAGGATATCCGTGAGCCGGTAACATCTCACCATGAGTGTAGATATTTACACCTTTTCCGTCTGTCTGCTCCAATAACAATTTTAAATCCTTTAGGTCATGTCCGCTGACTACTATGAATGGTCCTTTTTCTACATTTAGTGTCACTGTAACCGGTGTAGGCGTACCATAGGACTCTGTGTTAGCTTTGTCTAGTAGTGCCATACATTTTAGATTTTCTTCGCCAACTTTTAGGGTAGTTTTCAGCAAATCATCAAAGCTTTCTTCATTTCCTACCATTTCAAGTGCGTCTACGAAAAACTGATTTACTTCATCGTCTACATAATCTAGTACCATAGCGTGATAAGCATACGCCGCCATGCCTTTTATGCCAAATAAAATTAATGATTTTAATGAACGTAAATCTTCATCTTCCTTCCAAAGATTTTTCATATCGTATTCTAAATCTCTGTCTGATTTATTTTCCTTACTATTTTTACCGGATATTTTATCTGTATGCTTTCTTACATTATCTATAATTAATTGAAGTGTCTCATCGTTAAAGCTTACGTTGGTAATCGTTGTAAACAAGCCTTCTATTATTATTTTATAAATTTCTTGTGATTTAATTTTTTTGTCGTTTGCTGTTTTTGATAAAGCTATTAATGCTCCTACCAGCTCATCTTGTAGCTGAGCTGTGCTTGCCTGCTTTCCACATACTCCTGCACTATGTTCGCAGCCTGTGCATCCTGCTGTCTGCTCACATTGAAAGCAAAACATTTGTTCTTGTAATAATTTTTCCATGATACTCCTCCAAATATAAATATATATTTTTTATGAAATGAACCCTGTCACGATGTAAAACTAGTCTAATATATCTCCGTCAGTTGAAATTGTGACCACTTGCCAAGGTATAAATTTACCACTATCTTGCAGAGCTTTTTTAGCCGCAAACTCTATACCTCCACAACAAGGCACTTCCATTCTTACTATAGTAAGACTTTGTATGTCATTATTTTTTATTATTTGTGTCAATTTTTCACTGTAGTCAATTTCATCCAGCTTAGGGCAACCTATTAAAGTTACCTTACCTCTCATAAAATCCTTATGAAAATTTGCATAAGCGTATGCTGTGCAATCCGCCGCTATCAAAAGCTTTGCTTTGTTAAAGTATGCAGCATTTATCGGTACTAATTTTATTTGTACCGGCCACTGCATAAGTTGTGACACTTGCCCACCTATTAACCCTTTTTGCTGCGAACTTTCTTTTTTTTCACTATAAACATTATTTTCTCTATTAAAAATTTTTACTTGGCTACCTTTACAGCCTCCCATTTGAGGTTTTATATTTTTTTCATTCATCCTTTTATTTTGGTGCTCCTGCACTGCTTCTTCGTCATACTCCGCCGCCTCTCTCATTTCAAAGCTAATTGCACCGGTTGGACATACAGGCAGACAGTTGCCCAGTCCATCGCAATAGTCATCTCTTATCAGCTTTGCTTTGCCATCTACCATAGCTATTGCCCCTTCGTGACAAGCATCGGCACAAAGCGAACAACCGTTGCACTTTTTTTCATCTATGTGTATGATTTTTCTAATCATTTTCACCTCCAAATTAACTATTTGATTTTTATGAATTCATTATATATAATAAAAATAAAAAAGTCCGTTTGAAATCAAACGAAATTATTTATTTTAAATTTTTTATGGAGTTTTTATGAAAGATTTTTTATCTATTCTCAAAAATAATGCTTTATTTAACGGCTTGACCGATGAAGAACTACTAAAGATTTTAGCTTGCATAGATATCAAAAAAATATACTATGATAAAGACAACTTTATCTTACATTGCGGAGAAACTACGCAATATATGTATTTCATAGTGTCCGGCTCTGTGCTAATCATACAAGAGGATGTGTGGGGCAGAAGAAATATCATGGATAAGCTGATGACCGGACATTTTTTTGCAGAGTCCTTTGCCGCATCGAAAGGGAGTATATTAAATGTAAGTGCCTTGGCGGATGAAGCTACTATAGTTTTACAGATAAACCTAGATAGTATATTGAAAATGTGTAGCGTTTCATGCAGCTTTCATAATAAAGTCATCCAAAATTTTGTTACAATTTTAGCCGAAAAAAATATAAGATTTAGCAATAAAATTTCTCACACTAGTAAAAAGACTACTAAAGAAAAACTTATGTCATACCTATCTTCTGAGTCAATTTCAAAAGGAAGATTAGATTTTGATATACCTTTTAACAGGCAACAACTGGCGGACTATCTCAATGTAGAGCGTGCCGCCATGTCTGTAGAGCTTTCCAAGCTACAAAAAGACGGTTTGCTCACCTACACAAAAAATCATTTTTCTTTAAATGCTGATATGTTAGACAATGAATAGCTTTAATGAATATCTAAAAAGGATTAACCCGCCAATTCAAGGTTAATCCTTTTTAATTTTTTTAGAATTAAAGATTTTTGTGATAGAAAATAAATAATACTAACGCTACTACAGGCTGATGTAAAAGATAAATAGCTAGAGATTTTTGACCAATCTTTGATATTATCTTGACTACGCTGTTTTTTATCACTGCCCTTTTATTTACCTCAAAACCTAAAATATTTTTACCAAAATAATATCCTGAGCTTATTAAAAATATCCATGGATAAATCGGAAAATAATCCGCCGAATAAAAATCCGGCTTTGGAAATCCAAAAATATATCCAAAATCAAAATCTACAAAAAGCTCATTTAAGCTATTGTATACAAAATTTTGAGAAAAGATACTGTATTTTGCAAAAATAAATAATGTCATAAAAATTAAAAATCCAAAGAAAATATTTATTCTTAGCTTTTTTACAAAAAGCTCTATAAAAATCATACCTGTGCCAATAAGTCCCAGCACTCCATATCTAATAGCTAAATCCTCAGAGATTAACGTAGTTACAAAATGTATGACAAGATTGAAAAATATCAATAATAAGCCTTTTCTAATGACATTTTTAGAAAAATTTGTACTAATCCCAGCAATAAAAATAAAACTTATACAAATGTATTGCTGGTAAAAATGAAACCCATCCATGCTGAAAAATTTTGCCCAAGGCACATTAAACACATATCTCAAGTCGTACAAGCTGTGATAAATAATCATATTAACAATTGCTAGACCTCTAAAAAAGTCTATATACCAAATTCTATTTTTATAGCTCATTTAAACCTTTTGATTAAAATTTTAAACTAAATTAATTACATAATTGGTCCAAAAATTCTCATTACCTTACCTAAGAATTTTTTGTAAAAAGGCTCTAATATATAATACTCTTCGTATACCTTGATGCAAGACTCTAATGTACTTTCAAAATCCGCCTTTATAGCTGCTGTAAGCTTTTTGTCGTAAGCCAGCACCCCATTTTCAAAATGTAGATACATACTTCTATAGTCAAGATTTACTGTGCCTACAGTCGCTACCGTATCATCGCTGATAAATATTTTTGAGTGAACAAACCCCGGAGCATAAATATATACCTCAACACCTGAGCGGATTAAATCAGGTAAAAAACTTTGAGCTACAGTGTATGGTATTTTTTTATCAGGAATTCCCGGTATTATAAGCCTTACCTTTACTCCTCTTTTAGCTGCAAATTTCATCGCCAACAAAAAGTCATCGTCTATTACTAGATATGGAGACATTATATATACATATTTTTTTGCATAATAAAGTATGTGCATATATACAGCCTCTCCCGGGTTGTCATAGTTATCAGGATAGTCTGCATAGGGTACTACAAAATTTTTTACATCGCTCTTTGTTACAGTTGTAAACTCTTTGCTCAAAAATTTGTCACAGTCATTTTTTATATTAAATTTTTCATAAAAATTCCACATCTGTAAAAATGTACCTACAAAAGTTTTTACAGCCTCACCTTCAACCTTTATGGCACAATCCTTCCAGTGTCCAAACCTTACGACTTCGTTGATATATTCGTCAGCTAGATTTATCCCTCCTGTGAAAGCAACCCTGCCATCGATTACCACTATTTTTCTGTGGTCTCTGTTGTTTTGATATGAAGATAAAATCGGAGTAGGCTTTGAAAATATTTTAGCTTTTATCCCATATTTGGAAATAAACTTGTCATAATCCCAAGGCAAATTTATAAGATTTGAGCCGTCAAAAATAAATCTTACCTCCAAGCCTTCTTTTGCCTTTTCAGCTAAAATATCCAAAGTTTCAGCCAGCATTTTACCTTGTTTTATTATAAAAAATTCTATAAAAATATATTCCTTTGCCAATCTCAGCTGTTTTTTCATCTCTTCAAACGCTACCTCTCCAGAACTGTAATATTCGCAAGGTATGTTTTTATACAATGGATACCAGCCTGAGGAGTAAAGCATTTTGCAAAGGTCGCTGTAGTTTTCGTCTACTGTGTCAAATTCATTTATCAGCTCTTCGTTTTGTGGAAAATGCTCTGATGACTGTTTCATTAGCTCTTCAGTGCGTAAAGATAATTTTTTTGTGCCGGGAAATATTTTTATTATAGCATATAACATCAGTCCAAAAACCGGTGTAACCGCAATAGGTAATATCCATGCTATTTTATATCCGGATTTTTCAGGACTTGTAACTATGTATACAACAAGCATAAACGTAATTATAGATAATATAAATCCGAATGCCGCTAAATACTCATCTAGGTAAATGAACACAAGAGCTATTAATATTATCTGCAAAATCATCAGTAGGATTGTTGTAAGTATTGGTTTTAGTGAAAATTTTTTAGGTGTAGAAAAATCCGGTTTCCTTAGCTTAACTTTATACTTTTTTATATTTGACATATAAACCTCTAATACTATTCATTTTAAAACAAGTTAAGTATATTATAACAAATTTTAAATATGTTTGTAAATCTTGACCATTCTCAATCTAATTGTGCAACTATTTTTATTAAGCAAATTTTCAAATAAGCCGATTAAAATTATAAATTGCAATAATACTATTTTAATGTTAAAATAATACAATTGTTAAATTGATTTTAAGGAGGATTTATGGTTGCGTACGAAAGCAAGATAACTGAGCTTGGAGAAAAAGCAAATCATGTTGAGTCTGATTTCTTTGAGCCAAATATGATGATATTTTTTGGGGACAGTGTTCCGGAAACTTTGAAGCAATATTGCTACATTCTCAACACTTCTGAAATAAACTCACCTATTAAAAAAGGTATGCACCTTAATATAAATGATGATGCGTTTGAAATACTCTATGTAGGTAGACTTGTGGAAAGTAATCTAAGAGACCTTGCTCATGTCACTGTCGTATTTACAGACTATATAGGTCATGTACTACCTGGTCAAATAGTAGTAAAAGGAAAAAGGCCATCTGAGGTAAAAATTGGTGATACAATTAGTATTACCGAATAAATATATGGCAAATTTTATGTCGACTAGCTTATTTTATCAAAAGTACCCTAGAAATTAGGGCACTTTTTTAGTTTTAACACATTTATATTGCTCAAAAGACGCAAGCTAATTAAATCTGTATATCATATCTCCTTTATTCCAAATCTTAATTATAACATTAACCGGAGCTTTGCCCTTTCTATTATATTGGCAAAAATAGCTCTTGTCATATCCAAAATATCGTCCAAGATTTCTAATTCGTAGCTTTTATATTTTTTTATGAATTTTTTTAAGCTCATTGCTTTTCCTTTAAATTTCCCTCTATAAAGCCATCTGTCAAAAATATAAATCGAACAGTCGTCAAAGTCAACATCAGGAAATTCTATCTCAAATGGTCGGTTATCTGTTTCGTCACCATGTAGCCAAAAAAGTGCATCAAATTTCATTATCAATTTATCTTCTTTTATTTCAAATTCCTTTATCTTGCAATCATGCAAGCTATATTTTTCACTACAATTTCTTATATACTCCATTTTTACCTGCCTTGTCCACATATTATTATAATAATGTTTTTTATTTATTCAAGCTAAATAGAATTTAATAAATACAATATATGCTGATTTGTTTGTAAATTTTTATAACCCTCACAAAATATCTACTAAAAAATCTGCTCAAAGGATACCTTAAAGCAGATTTTTTAATTTTAAAATTATATTTTTTGATTATTTATTTCATAGCACAAATTTTGAAACCATTTGTGTCATTTTTTGTGCCAGTTCAGCTAAATTTGCACTTGCTCTTGCAATTTCTTCTGATGATGACGTCTGCTTTTCGGCTGATGCGGCTGATTCTTCAGCCGATGCTGCATTTTCTTCTGACAGAGCTGACAGATTTTCCATTATAGAAATCATTTCATTTTTAGATGTTGTCAATTGTTCTTGAGTCTTGTTTAAGCCCACTACAGCATCTTTTGTACTGTCTAGCTCTTGAGAAATTGTCTTAAATTGTATTTGTGTATCTGTTACTTTATCTGATTGAACAGTCACTAATTCTTTTACCTGCTGCATTATATCAACTGCCTCTGATGTTTTTCCACTCAATTCATCTACAATTTGTCTTATTTCTTCTGTAAAACTATTTGACTGTTCTGCAAGTTTTCTGATTTCTTCTGCTACTACTGCAAAGCCTTTACCAGCATCACCAGCTCTTGCTGCCTCTATTGCTGCATTTAGTGCCAATAAGTTTGTCTGCTCTGAAATAGATTTTATCATATCCGATGCAACCTCTATTTTTTGTGCACTGTCATTTGTATTTGTAATTACTTCATGTACTTGTGCAAGTTTTTTGTAAGAATTTTGTGTTGCATCAATCAGCTCATTAACTGCCTCAATTCCTTTTTCTTTTGCATTCATAACTTGGTTTGTCATACCTGACAAAGTATCTATAGAGCTAGATGTTGTATTAAGTGCGTCCTGCATTGTGCTCATAGCCATTGTCCCATTTTGTACATCTTCCGCCTGAGTCATAGCTCCTTTAGATATTTCTTCCATAGCTCTTGCAACATCGCCCGCTATTGCTGATGACTGCTCACTAGTAGCCGTCAATTCCTCACTGGAGGATGATAATTGACTCGCTATATCATTTAACGAAATCATCATATCCTGCATTGTTTGTTTAACTTGAACTATTGATTTTGAAATATCTCCTATCTCATCCGACCTATTTGAATAAATTTTTGAAGGTTTGCTGTCTGTGATTGTCAAATCATAATTTGCCATATTTTCTATATCTGTGCATAATTCTTCCACAGGGTGTGTTACAGACTTTGAAACTCCGTATATTATAAGTATGACTATTAATAATGAAATAACAGCTATACTTAGTATAATTAATGACAATTTGT
This sequence comes from Criibacterium bergeronii, assembly GCF_001693775.2. GTDB lineage: Bacteria > Bacillota > Clostridia > Peptostreptococcales > Filifactoraceae > Peptoanaerobacter > Peptoanaerobacter bergeronii. The sequence goes on from NZ_MBEW02000011.1 coordinate 8,458, forward strand.
GTACTGGTGCCATTTCTTCACTTTTAGCTATATTTGTGATTATAACCCAATCAGTTCCACCAATTTTTTTTGTAAAGTAATACATTCCGTTGTTTTCTATTTCTTTATCATCAGGATTTTCAAGTAGCTTTTGAGCTAAATCCGGATAATCTTCACTGATATTTTGTTCTAAAGTCTTATCTTTTCCGTAAATATATTCGCCTTTTCCTGTAACCAACACTATAGTGCCTGTTTTTCCAATCTGCACTTTGCTAAGCTGTTCTTTTATTGTATCTAAGGATATATCCGCACCTAATACTCCAAACGGCTGACCATTTTTCTTTACTTCTTTACTGATTGTCAAAACTAATTTTGTCTTATCAGATGCTAAAACATACGGATTGGATAAGGCTATGTCTGTTTTGCCAATAGCATCTTCATACCATTGTGTTTTGGTTGGGTCATAGCTCCCATCCGCTACCCAACCAGCTCCATCTATAAACGGTTTATCAGTAGAACCCAAAAATACATCTCCTAGGTTGCCGGAATTTTTTGTCATAGATGTTAACAAACTTGCTAAATCAGCATTTGTATAATTCGGTTTTATAATATTGTCTTCTACTGAAAGAGACATTATATGTAATTTTTGTTTATTATCTTCAATCAAGCTTTCTATCTGTGTCCCATAAAATGCTGACGTAAGATGCATCTTTTTATTTATTTCACTTTTAAGCATTTTTTGAGATGATGTGTAAGATACAGTTGCAATTATAACAAGAACTATAATTACCGGCAATCCTATGTAGGTCAACAACTTATTTTTTAGTTTCATAACGCTCTACCTCTTAACTTAACCAATTACTTTAAATTTGTAAGTAAAGCTTGAAAATTTAATTATTAAAATTGAAAACTATAGGATAATACACATACATTATATACTATTATTTGAAAAAATTCATTATTAAAAACTATTTTTAATTTAAAATTATATCGTCTAAAAAATTTTGTTATTTTGTATAATTTTTTGACAATAATATGTAGAGAAGCTTTATTATTTATAGTATAATATTTAAAATAATGTTTTTCTACTTAGGAGGATATAATGGCTAAAGTAATAAGCTTTATTAATATGAAAGGCGGAGTAGGTAAAACTACACTGGCAGTAAATGTGGCGGATATTTTAGTAAAAGATTATCGTAAAAAAGTTTTAATTATTGATATGGATCCGCAAATGAATGCTACACAATATTCTTTACCAGACAAACAAGTCGATTCTATATTGAGAGACAAGAGCAAATCTTCATATGCTTTTCTTTCGCCTGAATACAATACAAATTCTGTACTTGAAGAAATCAAACCAATTGATTTAAAGAAGTTTTTATTTAAGATTGAGGGGTCTTTTGATATTATTCCATCTAGTTTAGATATAATGAACGTAAATTTATCAGCAGCACCGTTTAAGTTAAATCAATTTATGGAGGATAATTTAAAAAATATATATGACTTAATAATTATAGATTGTCCACCTACTATATCAGATTACACAAAAACATCACTTTTAGCTTCTGACTATTATATAGTACCAATGAAAACAGATTCATTCTCTTTATTTGGACTTCCTATATTGGAAAAATATGTAAATCAGACAATAATTAAAGAGTTTAGCCATAAAATAGAGTTTTTAGGCATAATATTAAATATGGTATATAAAAATAAAGTGTTATATAAGAAGTATAAAACCCAAATACAAGAAAGATGGAAAGATAAGTTGCTAACAAATGAATTAAGGCAATGTGAGGACATAACTAAGTTTATGGAATATCCTGAACCACAAGATAGATTTATAAAAAATTTAAAAAATTCTGAGATAAAAGTAGAGCTTAATAATATTGTAAGGGAAATTGTGCAGAAAGGGAAAATCATATAATGAATTTGGAAATGAAGGATAAACTATACTCATTGTTAGACTTTTTGGATTCTTTAAATAAGGTACAATTTTTAAATCCGAATTTGAAGGATATAAATGATATAAAAGATATTATACTTAGAACTATGATGCAGAAAGAAGTCAACTTTAAATTAGACGAGGTTGATACATCAAAAGAAAAAAAAATAGCAACATACCTTTATGAAATATTAAGCACTAAAGAAATATTTAAAGGTAAGAAAGATTTTATTTCTTTTTCAGAAAAAATAATGAACAAAGAAGAATGTAATAATTTAAAAACTAAAAAGATTGAAGACATGATAAATATGTTAATAGTGTTTATTTTGTCTGTTGAAAAAAATAAGCAGCAAGAAATTTTTAAAACAATTAGCGAGGTATTAAAAAAGTCCTCTAGTATTGTAAACAATAAATCTAATAATTCAAGAAAAAATAAATCTTCTTCTAACATTACAAATTCACATATTAATGCATGGTTAAATTACTTTGATAATTATGAGAGGTAAAAATTGGATTACAAAAGTGATTACATTTTACATACAGAATTTGAAATTATAAATAAATTCTTAAGAAAAAAGTATAATCGTAGTTTATTAGAAAATAAACATCTAATTGAATTTACTGAGAGTTGCATATTATTATTACTAAGTTTGAAATTTTGGGAAAAAAAATTAGAAGAAACATACAAAGACAAGGCAGATACTATAAAGTATATACAAGAAATGATTTCAGATTTGTTAAATATAATGATTTTAACACCTTTGGAAATGAAAATTCCTGCATTGTTTTTAATACGAAGACTACAAGAGCTTAGTTTAAAGTATATTTATTTTTTTGACCATCAAATAGAATGTATTAAAAAAGAAGAAGATGAGAATTATAAGACAATAAAAAATTTACAAGAAATAAAAGAATATATAAAAAATTATCCTTTTTCAAATAAGTATAATATTGATAAGTCTAAACTTGAAAACTTAATAACAAATATAATAAAAAATTGGGACAATAGCTATAAAGAGATGTCTAACTACGTGCATGCTTCAAACACAAGTTATTTTGATAAAGTGAATTATTTAAATGATTTTAAATTTGAAGATAAAGACATCATTTTTATCAACAATCATATAAAGAATATTTCAAGCGTAGTAAATTCATTATTTATTATATTTCACTTTAAAGATTATGTGAGGTTTGCAGATTATCCGGAAAAGTGTATGATTAGATCTTCTATAGAAAGTGAATTAAATTATAAGAAAAAGATTATAGATATTTTCAAGGAAATATAAACATACTATATAACTGGGGCGGGGGAATGATTGGCGTTTTAATAATATAAAGGTATAATTATTAAATAAAATTATTACTTTTATAGTATAGGTAAGATAGATGGTAAAATAATATGGCAAGAAAAGTAAGGAAAAATCAGCATCTAACATATACCATGTGATGTTAGGCGGAAATAATAAAAATATAATATTTTATGAAGATTACATAAAATTTCAAGAAACTATACTTCGATTCAAAGAAGAATTTGAAATCTATATTTATGCCTACGCTTTAATGGATAATCATATTCATTTACTGGTAGAAGAAGCAAATGAAAAATTACCAACATTTTTTAGAAAAGTGTGTGCTTCATTTGTCTATTAGTATAATACAATGAGACAAATATCTAGGATAATAGGAGTGACAAATCATAAAATAAAAAAAGTTTTAATTTAGATTTCAAATTCTCAACTACTTCCACAGTTCCTGCGCACTTAAGAATTTATTAATATGAGACTGAAAAAGTTGTTTATACTAAAATTCTATAGAAAAGCTACTATACAATATAAAAAAGAGGTATAATGTATTTGGAGATGAAAATGAGGAAAAAATATCAAATAACAAATACAGAATTAAATGAAATAATAATACAAAGAAAAACGAGAAGACAAAAGACTTCATGCAATACAACTAAGAGCAGAAGGAATGAAAGTACAAGAAATAGCAAAAATACTTAAAGTATCAAGAATAACAATAAGTATATGGACTAAAAAGTTTAAAGAAAAAGGCTTAGAAGAATTAAAGAGTAAAAAACAACAAGGAAACAGAAGAAACATAAGAAACATAAGAATACAAGAAGAAAAAAATTTTTGAAAAAGTTTGAAGACAAAGCAGAAAAAGGACAGATAGTAACAGTACAAGAAATAAAAGAAAAATATATAGAATTAGTCGGCCACGAAATAGGGTCAGGACAAATACATAAATTATTAAAAAGAAATGGCTATAGAAAAGTTATGCCAAGAAGCAAACATCCAAACAAAGCAAGTGAAGAGACAATAGAAACCACAAAAAAATTAAAAAAACAGTAAAGAATTTAGAAAACGATTGCCCTAATAAAAGAGTAAGACTAATGTTTCAAGACGAAGCAGGATTTGGAAGAATAAATAAATCAAAATATTGTTGGTGTAAAAAAGGAACAAGAGCACAAGTACCATGCCATCATATAAGAGAATACAGATATGTATACGGAGCATTAGAGCCAAAAACAGGAGAGAATTACTTTTTAGTAAAGCCTAATTGCAATACAAATTGTATGAATGAGTTCATAAAAGAATTATCAGCAGAATACAAAGAAGATATGATAATACTGGTATGTGATGGAGCAGTATGGCATAAATCAAAAGGATTAGAAATACCAAAAAACGTAAAGATAATACACATACCGCCGTATACCCCAGAAATGAACCCCATAGAACAAATATTGAAACAAATCCGCTAGATGGTGTTTAGAAACGAAGTATTTAAAACCTTAAAAGATGTAATTAATAGATTATGCCAAACAATAAATAAATTAACAAAAGAAATGGTAAAAAGTATAACACTAAGAGAATGGATTAAGTAACATTTGTATAGAATATTAGTATAAATACACAAGTATGTATGGTTATACTCAAGATGATATAGACTTAATGATGTCTCATATCAATTCCTATGCAAGAGAAAAATATGCATGTAAATCTCCTACAGAATTATTCGTAGATATGTTTGGGGAAGATGTGTTGCATTTACTTAGGCAACAAATTATCCAAAAAGGAAAAATTATTTTAAAGCCAAGTCTATTAAAAAAATAATAGCGTAAAAACTAAAAATATCTATGTTGTATTTAGTTTGACAACTCACCTATTTCACATATTTTTTTACTAATTATTCTTTAAATCTTCATTTTCTTGTTCTAATTTTGCTAATTTCATTTGTAATTCATAAAATTTACTTTGGATTTCATCGTTTAAGATTTTATATTTTTCTATTTGGTCGTTTAATTTTTTGACGGTTTCTCTTTGCTGTGCTTTTTCTTTTTCTATTTTAGCCAGCTCCTGCGGGTCAATTCCGCCTGACATTTCATAGCTTTTTAGTCTTACGTCTTTTTGCTCTAGCTCCAGCATTAGTGAGGCATTTTCTCTTTGCAGGTTTTCTATGGTTTTATTTAGGCTATTATTTTCCTGAGCAATGTCCTTTGACTGCTCTAATAAGAGTTTTTCAGCAATATTATTGCAGGCAAGTATTAATATATCGTCTCTTACAGGGTTTTTAAGCTCACTTGCCACTTTATTTATTTCATCATCGACGTAGCTTGCAACTCTGATGATGAATTCCTTTGACTTGTCGCTCATCAAGGAATATTCTCTGCCAAATATATGAACTGTTACTTTGTTCATTTTGCCCTCCAATTAAATTTCATTATCTTATATTATATCATATCGGAGGGATTTTAAATATATTTTTATTTAGAAAGAGAATATATCTATACACCATTTAGATAAAATCCTGAGCATCTCCTATAACAAACATTGTGAAAGACGATGTAGACAGCAATTCGCCTGTTTTTTTATCCATTGTTTCTACATTTACTACTACTGTGCTTTTGCCTGAGTGTACGGCTTTGCCCTTTGCTATTATTTCTTGTGTATTTACCGCTTTTATAAAATTTATGTTCGCATTTAGAGTTACTACCGCCTTTCCCATTTCGTAGGCACATGAGCCGGCTGCATAATCCGAAAGGGTAAATAGTATCCCTCCATGCACTTTGCTGTAGGTGTTTAGCATTTTATCTGTAATTTTTAGGCTAAGCTCCGATACTCCGTCCCCTGCATAGTCTATGGTCATGCCCTCCATTATCAATGTTCTTAGGACTTCTTTTTTGAAAAAATTTCTTTTATATTCTTCTGATTTTAATACGTTTTGATTTCTTTCCATTAACTCTCCTAAAAATCCGCACTTATCTATTTAAAATTGTTATTTATATATTTACTTGCCATAGACGCTGCTGTTGCTCCATCTGCTGTGGCTGTGACTATCTGACGCAGTGGTTTTTTCCTGCAATCTCCTGCTACAAATAGTCCGTCCACTTGTGTAAGTGTATCTTCTCCTGCTAAAACGTAGCCCTTATCATCAGTTTTAACAAAGTCTTTGATTAAATCCGTTGCCGGTCCTACTCCAAGAGATACAAATATACCCATAACATTTCCATCTTTTGACTCAATTTTTGTGATTTGTGATGTATTTGCGTCCTCTAGCTCAATAAACTGGACAAGTCCATCTCCGCCAACTTTTACGATTTTTTTGTTATACATAATTGAAATTTTAGAGTTTTCATTTACTTTTTGTATTACTTGCTTATTAGCATCTATCTCTGACTTATCACAAATTATATTTACTTCGCTTGCAAATTTACTAAGATACATAGCCTCACCTACTGCTGTAGCACCACTACCTGCAACGTAAATTGGCAGTCCTGTAAAAAATGCTCCGTCACAAGTGGCACAATAGGATACTCCTCTGCCTGAAAAATCGTCCTCACCTACTGCCCCTAGTTTTCTAGGTGATGAGCCTGCTGCATAGATTATAGTCTTTGTAATATATTCCCCAATATCAGCAAAGACTGTTTTTAATTTTTCGCTGACATCCAGTTTTTTCACTTCGCCTGTAATAAATTCTACACCAAATTTTTCACATTGCTCTTTCATTCTTTTTGATAGGATTTGACCGTTATCCTCGTCTATAAATCCCGGATAGTTTTGTACTCTTTGTGTATCTCCCATCTGTCCGCCGACATTTGCTTTTTCAATTATCAAAGTCTTTAGCTTGCCTCTGCCTGCATATATCCCGGACGTTAGACCTGCCGGACCTGCTCCTACTATTATTACATCGTATATAGTTTTCATTTTTATCTCCAATTTAATCATCAATGTTTATTTATACTGCTTTTTTATGATAATTAAACATTTTAGAATAATTATTCAGTATGCAGTAATGTCTATTTTAATATTTTTAAATTGCATCTGTCAATTATTGTTTTTTTACTATTGACAAACGTTGTCAAATGTATTATTATATGATTAATAAATTCTTCAGGGCAGGGTGAAATTCCCTATCGGCGGTAAAGTCCGCGAGCTTTGTGCATGATTTGGTGTAATTCCAAAACCGACGGTTATAGTCCGGATGAGAGAAGAAAATGCTCTGAGCCTTTTTGGGTTCAGATTTTTTATTTTTTCAGAACTTTTTTGCGTCCCTGAGTTTGGGACGCAATTTTTTTTGGAGGAAAAATGCAAGAAAAATTTATGAAAAGGGCAATCGAGCTTGCCAAAAACGGATATGGTAAAGTATCTCCAAACCCATTAGTTGGTTGCGTTTTAGTAAAGGACAATGAAATAATAGCTGAGGGTTGGCACAAAAAGTATGGTGATTTACACGCAGAAACAATGGCACTTTCAATCGCAAAAGAAAAAGCCTTAGCGTGCGAAATGTATGTCACTTTAGAACCCTGCTCTCATTTTGGAAAACAGCCTCCATGTGCAAATGCAATTGTCAAATCAGGTGTAAAAAAAGTATATATCGGCTCAGACGACCCCAATAGCCTTGTTTGCGGTAAAGGTATAAAAATATTGCAAACTGCCGGCATAGAGGTTAAAACTCATGTATTAAAAGAAGAATGTGACAAATTAAACGAAATATTTTTCCATTACATAACCCATGACACCCCATATGTGGCACTAAAATATGCAATGACACTTGACGGCAAGATAGCAAGTCACACAGGTAGCTCAAAATGGATAAGTGGCGAAAAATCTAGAAAATATGTTCATTTACTCAGAAATAAATATACAGCCATACTTGTAGGACTTGGCACAGTTTTAGCCGATGACCCACTACTTACCAGCAGAATTGAAAACGCAAAAAATCCTATAAGAATAATTGTAGATACCAATCTAAGGACACCTCTTAGCTCTAATCTAGTAAAAACTGCAAAAGAAGTAAAAACCATAATCGCCACCTGCTCATATAACAAAAGGTATGAAGATTGTGGAATAGAACTTTTACAAGTACAAAAAAAAGATAATCAAGTAGATATAAAAAATTTATTAAAAAAATTAAGACAAAAAAATATAGACAGCATCTTGGTCGAGGGCGGGGGAAATATAAATTTTTCTATAATAAAAGAAAATTTATTCCAAAAGATTTATGCCTTCATCGCCCCCAAATTTATTGGCGGGAGAGGCAAATCTCCGGTCGAAGGCATAGGCATTGACGATATGAATGACGCAATAAAGCTAAAAGACATAAATTATAAAAAAATAGGCGAAGATATATTACTAAGGGGGTACAACTAGATGTTTACCGGACTGGCAGAAGAAACTGGTAAGATTAAAAAAATCTCTAAGGGCACAGCTTCCTCTGTATTAGAAATACAAGCAAAAAAAGTATTAGAGGGAACAGTTTTAGGAGATAGTATATGTGTCAGCGGTGTTTGCCTGAGCGTTACATCTTTTACAACCAATTCATTCACCGCTGATGTAATGCACGAAACATTAAATAGAAGTATACTAAAAGATTTAAAAGCTGGTAGTATTGTAAATCTTGAGCGTGCATTGACATTGTCTACAAGGCTTGGAGGTCACATAGTATCCGGTCATGTTGATGGAGTTAGCGAAATAATATCGGTTACAAAAGATGATAATGCCACATGGTTTGAATTTTCAGCAGAAAAGAATATTTTAAAATACATCATAGAAAAAGGCTCAGTTGCCATTGATGGACTAAGCCTTACTGTAGCAAAGCTTTCGCATCACTCATTTTCTATTTCAGCTATACCCCATACTTTAGCCGTAACCACTCTAGGCACTAAAAAATTAGGAGACAAAGTAAATGTAGAAGTAGATTTGATAGGAAAATATGTAGAAAATCTATTAAAATTTGACTACTCTAAACAAGAGCCTAAAAAATCAGTAATCACAGCAGAATTTTTACAAAAATATGGATTTTAATTTAAGGAGGATAAATTGAAAAAATTCGATACAGTTGAACAAGCAATTAAAGATTTAAAAAATGGCAAACTAATCTTAGTCACTGACGACCCGGACAGAGAAAACGAAGGCGATTTTATTTGTGCAGCAGAATTTGCCACCACAGAAAATATTAACTTCATGGCAGTGCATGGCAAAGGTCTAATATGTATGCCTATGAGCAGATATTATGTGCAAAAATTAGGACTGCCACAAATGGTAAGCCATAACACAGACAATCATGAGACAGCCTTTACCGTATCTATAGACCACCTATCTACAACTACAGGCATCTCAGCAAAAGAAAGGTCAATAACCGCTATGAAATGCGTAGAGGATAGCTCTACCCCTATAGATTTTAGACGCCCCGGACATATGTTCCCCCTGCTTGCAAAAAAGAATGGCGTTTTGGAAAGAAACGGTCACACAGAGGCTACTGTAGATTTACTCAGACTTGCAGGCTTAAAACAAGTAGGTCTTTGTTGTGAAATTATGGATGAAGATGGCACTATGATGCGAACCACCAAGCTCAAAGAACTAGCAGAAAAATACAACATAACTTTTATCACAATAAAAGCTTTGCAACACTATATAAAAACTCACGAAAACTTGGTCGAAGAAGTTAGCGTAGCGAAACTACCTACAAAATACGGTGACTTTATAATCCATTCATTTGTAGATAAAATCCATGGTCAAGAGCATGTGGCGTTAGTAAAAGGTGAAATTGGTGACGGAGAAAATTTACTTACTAGAGTTCACTCAGAATGTCTAACAGGAGATGCCTTTGGCTCTCTCAGATGCGACTGCGGAGACCAGCTAGCTACAGCACTTAGAAAAATAGAAAAAGAAAAAAGAGGCGTGGTGCTTTACATGAGGCAAGAGGGCAGAGGCATAGGTCTAGTCAATAAATTAAAAGCCTACGCACTACAAGACGATGGTATGGATACATTAGAGGCTAATGTCGCCTTAGGCTTTAAGCCTGACGAAAGAGAATACTATATAGGAGCTCAGATACTTAGAGACTTGGGTGCAAAAACATTAAAGCTAATGACTAATAATCCTGATAAAATATACCAGTTGGAAGACTACGGCATAAAAATTGTTGAAAGAGTACCAATTGAAATAGACGCAAATGAGACGGATTTGTTTTATTTGGAAACAAAAAAAGAAAAATTTGGTCACTTATTAAATTTAAAAGAAGAGGGAGTAAATTAAAATGAAAAAATTTGAAGGTAAATTAGTAGCACAAGACTCTAAAGTAGCAATAATCAGCACAAGATTTAACGAATTTATTTCATCAAAGCTGGTTGATGGTGCAGTAGATGGACTTACACGTCATGGTATGAATGATGACGAAATAGACATCTATTATGTGCCGGGAGCATTTGAAATCCCTGTCATAGCATCAAAGCTTGCCAACAGCAAAAAATACGATGCAGTAATTGCCTTAGGTGCAGTAATTAGAGGAGCTACCTCCCACTATGACTATGTGTGCAGTGAAGTGTCAAAGGGAGTTGCAAATGTGTCATTACAAACCGGAGTGCCTGTATTATTTGGAGTGCTTACCACAGATAATATCGAACAAGCTATAGAAAGAGCCGGCACAAAATCAGGCAACAAAGGCTATGACTGTGCTATTTGCGCAATAGAAATGATTAATCTAATAAAACAAATATAATTATATTTCCAAAAAATCCCTTGCCATATTTTCATACGACAAGGGATTTTTAAATTTCATTTAACTGGAATATTAACTCTATTTTTTCTTAAAAGTGTTATTTAAAGCATACACGCATAGCACAATAAATGCCATTACTATAAATAAGCCTATCATGCCCTTAACTAATATAGATAAAGCAACCATAAAATTTTCAGGCGTGATTTGAAATACATATTGAGTATCCATCTATTAACCTCCTATTACTTTACAAGTGGACCAACAAGAGTAAGTACAAGACCACCGGCTATAACCGATGCTATCTGCCCTGACACATTTACACCTATAGCGTGCATAAGTAAAAAGTTTGTCCTATCTTCTTCTAAGCCTATCTTATGAATAACCCTAGCAGACATTGGGAATGCAGATATACCGGCTGCACCTATCATAGGATTTATTTTTTCTTTTACAAATAAATTCATTATTTTTGCAAGCATTATCCCACCAAAAGTATCAAATACAAAAGCTACAAGACCAAGCCCCATAATCAATAGCGTTTCAAATTTTAAGAAATCAGTCGCAACCATCTTAGAAGAAATTGTGATACCTAAAAATATTGTAACCAAATTTGCTAAAACTGTTTGTGCCGTTTGAGATAAAGAGTCCAAAACTCCGCAAGCTCTTATTAAATTACCAAACATTAAGAAACCGATAAGAGCAACCGCATCCGGTGATACAAGACCAACAATTATAGTGACAACAATAGGGAATAGTATCTTAGTAGTATTAGATACAGGCATAGCACTATTTTTCATTTTGATTTTACGTTCATGTTTAGTAGTGCAAGCTTTGATAACAGGTGGCTGGATAATTGGCACAAGTGCCATATATGAATAAGCCGCAACCATTATAGCCGCTGTATAATTTGATTTTAGCATATTAGCTACGAATATTGAAGTTGGTCCATCTGCTGCACCTATTATAGCTATAGACGCAGCATCTTTAAGCTCAAACCCGAATAAAGACGCTAAACATAAAGTAAAAAATATTCCAAACTGAGCTGCTGCACCAAATATCATTAGCTTAGGGTTTGACAATACAGGTTCAAAGTCTATCATAGCACCTATACCGATAAATAAGACAAGCGGGAACAGCTCGCCATCAGCTATGCCAATCTCAAATAAGTGATTGATAACCTCAGTTGCACCTGAATTTGGTAGATTGACTAATATTGCGCCAAACCCCATTGGCAATAATAGTGTAGGCTCCATTTCTTTCTTGATAGCTAAATAAATTAGGATGCCACCAATAATCCACATGATTATTTGATTAATTTGTATATTACCAATATTTGCAAAAATCTCTGCCATGGAAAAAAATAATTCCTTTCACTAAAAATGAATATTATGACTAATTTTTTTGTATTATAAAAGAATATTAGTAAAATTGCAACATATATTTACACCGATACTCAAAAAATAAGCACGAACCAAAAGGCTCGTACTTATTGTATATAAAGCTATTTAATTTTTGCTAATTAATATTACATCATAGTTTGAGCTATGTTTACAAATATTGTGATTATTAGTGAGTTTGTAAAGTCGATTAGGAATGCACCAACTATTGGTAATATGAAGAATGCTCTTGGAGCAGGACCAAATTCTTCTTGTACGGATGTCATGTTTGCAACACCGTTAGGAGTAGCACCAAGACCGAAACCGCAGTGACCGGCAGCTATAGTTGCAGCGTCAAAGTCAGAACCCATTACCTTGAATGTTACAAAGTATGCAAATAATGCCATGAATACAACTTCAGCAACTAATATTACCATCATAGGTCCGGCAACTTCAGCTAATTGCCATAGTTGCATACCTGTTAATGCAAATGATAAGAATACATTAAGAGATAAAGTTCCTAGGAAAGAACTTGCTTTTTGGTTAACGTGCCACATTTTTGTGGATTCACCAACGTTAAGTAGTATAGATGCAACTATCATAGCTGTAACATATGCTGGAAGTGTTATACCTGCCTTTTTAACCGGTATAGATACTACTGCACCTATTGCTATTGATATTAGTATTATAGTTAAAGTTTTTAAAACCTCATCAACATTTATTTCTTCTTTTTCTGACTCTAGAGTTACTTCTTGATTTGTATATTCTGCTGCTTTAGATTTAAGATTATTTTTTCTAATTAGTGTAGCACCTATAGGTCCGCCGATTATAGAGCCTGATACTAGGCCAAATGTAGCTGCTGCCATAGCTGCAACGTTAGCACCGTCAAGTCCCATTTCAGCAAATTTAGGAGCAAAGGCTGCACCTGTACCATGTCCACCTGTCATTGTTATAGAACCACAAATAAGTCCAAGTAGAGGGTTCGCACCCATAACCTTTGCAAGAGTAAGACCAATTGCATCTTGGAATACGCAAAGGATAGACGCCAATACCCAGAAAATTATAACGCCAAGTCCACCTTTTTTAATAAGCTCAATACTAGCTGTTAAACCAATAGTAGTGAAGAATACCATCATGAATGGGCTTTGGAAAGTAGTGTCAATACCTAGTGAGAAGTTCATAGTTTGTCTAACAATTAAGTGAAGTATTGCAAATACGAAACCGCCGGCAACTGGTGCTGGTATACAGAATCTTTCAAGAACGCTAATCTTTTTCTTCATCCATACACCTAAGAAATAAACTACCATCGCAACGGCAAAGCTCTGCATTAAGTCAAGATTTAAAGTAGTAAGTCCACTTGCCTCATCCACTTTAATGTTCATTGCTGAGTTATATGTAGCTAAATTCAAACTCTTTAGGAGGGCTTTCACTCCTGCAAAATCTTCGATAGGGTACATAATAAACCACCTTTCATAAAATTACTATAAATATAATTAGAACTGTAGAAAATGTAGAAAACATTTTCTTATATGAAATTATAATGCATTGATTATAAAAAAACAAGAGGTATTTTTTTCTAAATGCTTTAAATTATGAATTAAATTATTCATATATATCTAATATTGCTGAAATTTTAATGAATTTAAACCTAGAAATTTTTTTGAAATTTTTAAAAATTTTGCATTTTTTTGCTTATTTATGGATAATATGAAAAACTTCATTAGTATAAAATTCTTTTTTAATAAAAATTTTATAACATATTTATTGCTAGTTTAAATACTTTTTGGATATAATAACAAAGTACACTTAATAATTCATATCTAGGAAGGAATAACTAATGTATATAATATTTGACTATGATGGTACTTTGCATGACACCATGATAATTTATGAGCCTGCTTTTAGAGCTGCTGAAAAGCATCTTTTAGAAATCGGCAAGCCACTTAAAAAAGAGTTTACAGCAAAAGATATCAGCGATAATCTAGGTCGTACATTTAAAGAAATGTGGGACAAGACAGCACCTGATTTAGATAGCGAAACTAAATACACTTTATCCAAGATTATAGAATTAAAAATGAATGAAATGATTTTGCAGGGACAAGCCAAACTTTACGATGGTATTAAAGAAGTTCTTGAGGAGCTGTCAAAAAAACATACACTGATATTTTTATCCAATTGTCGAACCTCATACAAGGATATGCACAGAGAATTATTCCATTTAGATGATTATTTCAAAGCATATTATTGGGCACAAAAATACCCTGATACCCCCAAATATGAAATTTTTTCACAGTATATTAAAAAAGATTTCGGTGAGCAAAGCTACATCATGGTTGGAGATAGATTTCATGATATTGAGGTAGCTACAAAAAATGCAATCCATTCTATCGGTTGCCTATATGGGTTTGCTAGAGAGCATGAGCTGGATAACGCTACCTACTTTGCAAACAAACCTAAAGATATTCTCAAAATAATTGAAAGTATTGAAAATAAATAAGACATTTCATTTTAAAGCATTCAAACTCTGAATGCTTTTTTATTACATAAATTTTGCTGGGCTAAATCTGTTATACACTCCATATAATTGTTGATTTTACTAGTTAATTGTTGTATAATTTTATCTATATATTTAAAAAAGAGGTAAAAATGAGAGCATTAATACAAAGAGCTGTTAATTCTTCTGTAAGTATAATGACAGATGGAGAGTATAAGTTAAAATCAAGCATAGACAAAGGCTTTGTAATCTTACTTGGCGTATCAAATGAGGACACTGAGCAGGATTTACAAAAATTAGCAGATAAAATAAGCAAGCTTAGAATTTTTGAAGACGAAAACGGAAAAATGAACTTATCCATAAAAGATATTGACGGAAAAATCCTGTTGATATCACAATTCACCCTATATGCAGACTGCAAAAAAGGTAATCGCCCAAGCTTTATAAATGCAGGCAAGCCTGATTATGCAAATATGATGTATGAAAAATTTGCCGATTATCTTAGAAATTTAGGCTTTGAAGTTGGCACAGGTGAGTTTGGTGCAGATATGCTGGTAAACATACAAAACGTAGGACCTACTACAATTTGGCTTGATAGCGGCGACCTAAACAGATAAAGGAGAAAAATTTTGCAAAACTACACAATTGTTGTATATCCATTTGAAGAAAATGCTTATATACTTTATGATGAGAGTTCAAAAGACGCAGCAGTAATTGACCCGGGCGGCTCAGTTAGAGAAATCGAAAACTTTTTAGACAAAAAATCTCTTGAATTGAAATATATTTTGCTAACTCATGGACACGTTGACCATATTTCAGGAGTTGATGAGCTACTAAAAAAACATGACGTGCCTACAGTGATTTCGTCTAATGAAAAAAAATTACTACAAGACTCCACTCTAAATCTAACATCAAGATATGGCTTAAATAGTCCTAAAATTAATAATTTGCAAGAGGTCAAAGATGGTGACGCAATAACCCTTGGAAATGAAATATTAAAATTTATTGAAACTCCTGGACACACAAGAGGTTCAATGTGTATATTTACCGATAATAAGCTTTTTTCCGGAGATACATTGTTCCAAGGCTCAATTGGACGTACTGATTTACCCACCGGTTCTTTTGATATGATGAATACTTCCTTGAAAAAGCTATCAAAGCTTGATGATATCATAGAGGTTTATCCGGGACATGGACAGCCCACTACAATAGGAATAGAAAAAAGAACCAACCCATTTATGCAAGGACTTTAATAAATGGTAAAGATTTTTATAGACAATAAAAAATATGCCCTTGACATCAAAGACTTATACACCATGCTTACAGGAGATAGAAAAGTCGTTGTAAAAGCTTTTGAAATTAAGAATGGTAAAATGTATTTAGAAGATGGTATTCAAATAGACGACTTTAAAAATACAATCTACTTAATTAGAAAATTTGAAGAAAATTTCGTTTTATATCATTACAACTACGATGATGAAAACGAACCGATTTTTCGCCTTACCTACACAAAAAATTACGGTGAAAAAGATAAAAATGTATACAAAAGGTTACTTTTTGATTGTCTGAAAAAAGAAACTAAACTGCTTAGACCAAGCTGGGGCACTCTTACAGGCATTAGACCTGTCAAAATCGTAAATGACCTAAAAAAAGCCGGTTATGATAAGTCACAAATAGACCAAAGGCTAATAAATAATTATTATCTGTCAAACGAAAAAATCGACCTAATCACAAAAATATCCGACAACCAAGAAAAAGCTATAAAGACCCTGCAAAATGCTCTTAGCATATACATTTTTATACCATTTTGTCCAAGTAGGTGTTATTATTGCTCATTTTATTCCAATGACATTTCACTTACCGGCAAATATGCTACTGACTACCTAGACACATTGGAAAAAGAAATAAAAGAAACACTAAAGCTCCCATATTTTAATGGCAAAAAAATATCCACCATCTACATTGGCGGTGGCACACCATCTAGCTTAGACGAAAAAAATCTGACTAAACTATTTGAAATTATTAAAAATAATTTTGATTTAAATAGCATAAAAGAATTTACCTTTGAGGCTGGCAGAGCTGATACCTTAGACGAAAAAAAATTGCACCTCATAAAAAATGCTGGAGTAAACAGAATTTGCCTAAACCCTCAGACCATGAAAGATGAAACATTAAAAACTATAGGCAGAACTCACAGCGTAGCTGAATTTGTAGATATTTTTAAACTGGCAAGAAAAATAGGCTTTGACAATATAAACTGCGATTTAATCCTAGGCTTAATAGGCGAAAGTGAAACAGATATGAAAACCAGCCTGCAAAAAGTAATAGACCTAGCCCCTGAAAATATCACCATTCACACCCTAGCTAAAAAAAGGACAGCCGTATTAAACCAAGAAAACATCGGCTTTGATGACTTTGACATATCACCACTTATGGATGAAATGTCAAATACCCTTTACAACAAAAAATATTTCCCCTACTACCTTTATAGACAAAAAAATATGATTAATAGTGCAGAAAACATCGGTTTTTCCAAAAAAGGCTACATCTGTCTATACAATATAGCTATGATGGACGAAGTGCAGACTGTAATAGGCTTTGGAGCAGGAGCATCGTCCAAAATCATAGATGGCGATTTGGTTACAAGAATTCCTAACTACAAGGACTTATTGTTATATATTAAAGATATCGAAAATATGATACAAAGAAAAAAAGGAGTACTATTATGAAAACATTTCAAAGAGTTACCGGCACAAATGACCTTTTTCCTGAGGACATAAAAAAGTTTAACTATGTAACAAAAATATTTGAAGATGTGTGCAGAGCGTTTGACTATCATGAATACGAAACTCCAACATTTGAGTACACATCAGTATTCCAAAGAGGTATAGGCGAAACCACAGACATAGTAAACAAAGAAATGTTTACCTTTGCTCCAAGAGAGGACTCCGGTGAAAAAGACACCATAACCTTAAAACCCGAAGGCACAGCCGGATTTGTCAGACTATACATACAAAATGGGCTAAACAGCACAAAGCCACCTCAAAAAATATTTTACAACACACCCTGCTATCGTAACGAAAGAAACCAAAAAGGACGTTTCAAAGAATTTCACCAGTTTGGTGTAGAGGCTCTATCCTCCAATTCTCCTACAATAGACGCAGAGGTTATAATGATTGCCTATAGATTTTTTGAAAGATTAGGCATAGCAGACAAAGTTGAGCTTGAAATAAACTCAGTCGGCTCTTTTGAAAGCAGAAAACTTTATAACGATAAATTAAGAGAATTTTTAAGACCAAATTTCGCTCACCTTTGCCCTACCTGTCAGGAAAGATTTGAAAAAAATCCGCTAAGAATACTTGACTGCAAAGAAGATAGCTGTAAAAAAACAACAACAGATGCTCCACTTATGATTGACAACCTGTTTGAAGAAGAAGTTGCTCACTTTGAAAAAGTTAAAGAGCTACTTACATCTGCTGGAGTTAAATTTAAGGTTAATCCACTAATCGTAAGAGGTCTTGACTACTATACCAAGACAGCCTTTGAATTTATTTCAAAAGATATCGGAGCACAAGCAACAGTTTGTGGCGGAGGAAGATATGACGGACTAGTACAAGAGCTTGGCGGACCTGAGGTAAGCGGTATAGGCTTTGGACTTGGTCAGGAAAGATTAATCATGACCTTGGAGGAATTAAATAAATTTCCAGCCTTTGAACAAGACTATGACCTTTATATAGCCACCCTAGGCGATAAAGCTGATACCACCGCCTTTAAAATAATAGATGCCCTTAGACAAAAAGACGTTGTCTGCGACCAAGACCACATGAAAAAATCACTAAAAGCACAAATGCGATATGCAAACGATAAAAATGCAAAATACACCCTGCTACTAGGCGACAACGAAATAGAAACCGGCAAAGCAGCCCTTAAAAATATGGAAAACTCTGAGCAAACCGAAGTGAATATCGATACATTTGTAGAAGAATTTTTGAAGATAATTGGTAAATAATTACTATTATTTATATTGTAAGCAAAAAAGCAAAAGCTACATCAATTTTTGATGCGACCTTTGCTTTTTTAATTATTTAATTCAACGTGAATTTCTATCCAATTTTTTAATTCAACTATAGTTATACCAATACCTAATAAAATCATCAATAAAGGCGGGGTATGTTCATCGAAGGAGATTGTGAGCCACCGCCGTAGGCGAAAAGTGCTCCTAGAAGAATATATCCAGCCATTTATTAGACAATAGTATTAATCACTTATTGATACGAGTATCTATATTAAAAATCACAATGTTTGAAAAAGTGAAGTTGTGCTTGACGTGCGAGATTGTCAACACTGTAAGGTAGCGAACGAAAGTGGCAAAAGAAAAATACAATATCACCTTCAATTAGGTTTTATCATCAAGTATGTTTTAATCGCATCAAGAGACTTATCGCTAATCACGTGCTCCATTTTACAAGCATCTTTTGTAGCAGTTTGTTCATCCACACCAATAGACATCAGCATTTGTGCCAGCACTGTGTGTTTTTCAAATATATTTTTAGCCTTATTATCGCCTTTTTCAGACAGCGTAATATATCCGTTTGCATCGATATTTATAAACTCCTCTTTTTTTAAAATCCCCATAGCTCTACTAACGCTAGCTTTTGAGTACTTCATATACTCTGCTATGTCGACAGAACGCACAATTGGATTTTTTCTAGACAGAATTAATATAGTTTCTAAATACATTTCACCTGATTCATTCATAAAGCATTTCACCTTTCAAAATAGTAAATTATTTCTTAATGTTTTATCACATATAATAACAAAAATCAAATTTAAAAAACTTAAAATGATTTATTGACAAAGATTATCAATTATGATATAAATATAATTGATTAGCTAGAGCCAACTTAGATTGCTATGGACAAAATTATAAAAGGACAGTGGGCAAATATGAATTTAAAAGATGCATAAGATGGAAAAGAATATATCATCTCCGCTATTGAAACTGATGATGAAGAGCTTAACAGTTTTTTATTTTCGTTAGGCTGTTATACCGGAGAGCCAATTACTGTCGTATCACACATTAAGGGCGGATGTATTATTTCCGTTAAGGATGGCAGATATAATATTGACAATCAGCTAGCAGAGGCGATTATTGTTTAGTAATTGTTTCTAACAGCTTTTTATATTTTTATTATTGATTTAGCTAAAGCTAACCCAATACATATAATTATAGTCAAATGATTATAAAATTAGGAAGAAACAATGTGAGAATTGCTTTAACCGGCAATCCAAACTCAGGTAAAACTACTATAGTATAACGCACTTACTGGACGCAACGAAAGAGTAGGCAACTGGGCAGGGGGGTTACTGTAGAAAAAAAAGAGTCACCTATTAAAAAAGCGTTTAGTGACAATGCCGATGTGATAGCTGTAGATTTACCGGGGACATATTCTATGTCGCCATTTACATCAGAGGAAAGCATCACAAGTGCATATGTAAAAAAGGAAAATCCTGATTCAATAATAAATATAGTCGATGCGACAAATCTTAGCAGGAGTTTATTTTTTACAACTTAGCTAATGGAGCTTGGAGTACCTGTGGTTGTAGCACTAAATAAAAGCGACATCAATGAGAAGAAAAATACTGTAATTGATGTAAATAAGCTTTCAGACAAATTAGGATGCCCAGTTGTAGAGACTGTTTCTATTTCACAAACCGGTTTAAGAAATGTGGTCACAACTGCAATAGAACAAGTAGGTAAAATGCAAAAAGCACCTTACATACAAGACGAAATAGACTTAACGGATAAATCGGAGGTTGAAGAAGATGACCGTAAGCGTTTTGAGTTTGTAAATAAAATTGTAGAGCAGGTGGAAACACGCCAAGTCTTTACAAAAGATAAAAATTCTGGTGATAGCATAGATGCTTTTGTCACTAATATATGGCTTGGAATTCCAATTTTTGCGGTAGTAATGTTTTTGGTATTTCAAATTTCACAAGCTTGGTTAGGACCATATATAGCAGATTAT
The DNA here is from genome assembly GCF_001693775.2 of Criibacterium bergeronii. Lineage (GTDB taxonomy): Bacteria > Bacillota > Clostridia > Peptostreptococcales > Filifactoraceae > Peptoanaerobacter > Peptoanaerobacter bergeronii. Next base: position 29,281 of record NZ_MBEW02000011.1, read on the forward strand.
CTTGTAGGTTGGATTGAAAACTTCCAAGGTTATGTTGGAGAATTGGTAGCAGATGCAAATCCTTTGCTTTCTTCTTTATTGGTTGATGGTATAATCGGCGGTGTTGGAGCTGTAGTAGGATTTTTACCACACTGGTAGGTATTGCAAGTTCATTTGCATTTGTTTTAATATGGTGTATGGCAGATGGCAGCGGCAGCTATAACAGGTTTTATAGCAAAAGAAAATGTTGTAGGTACATTAGCTGTTTGTTACGGAGTGACAAACTTCATAAATACAGAGGACTTAGAACTAATAGGCGGTAGTAATGAAGTGGCGGACATATTTGGACTTACAAAGGTGGCAGCACTTGCGTTTTTGATGTTTAATCTGTATACTCCTCCTTGTTTTGCGGCGATAGGAGCTATGAACTCAGAAATTAGGGACAAAAAATGGCTGCTTGGCGGAGTAGTGCTTCAGTTTGCAACCGGATATATTGTAGCATTTTTAGTCTATCAAATTGGTACACGAATTACTACAGGAGCTGTTGGAGCTGGACTTGTACTGGGGCTTGTTGCGGTATTAGTAATCGTTGGAATTATTGCTTATTTAATGATGAATTCAGACGAGAAATTGAAAGCAGAATATGCATTAGCTAGGTAAAAAATGGTAGATTTAATTGTGATAGCTATAATAGCCTTGATTATAGGTGGTGCAGGTTTTTATATCTATAAAGCTAAAAAAAGCGGACAAAAATGTGTTGGTTGTCCAAGCTCAAAAACTTGCGGCCCAAGTAATTGTCATTGTGAAAATTCAAATTACAAGGGAATACTTTAGTTATCCATAATTAAAAGGATGCGGAAAAAATACTCCGCATCCTTAATTAATATCTAATAAAATATTTTAAAATAAGACTGTAGGGGCGAACTTTCTTAGATTAGAAGCTTTTGAAGATTAATTGGCATTTATTTTATTAGATTTTGGTATAATATAGCAATTTAATTTTAATATAAAATAGAATGAGAAGATATATGAATACATATGCAATAGTAAATTATTCTCAAAAAGATGAGGTGTTTTCGGGTATAAACATCATTTATCACAACATACATACAAAGACGATGGAGCTTGAGCTTTCAGATAAAAGCAAAAAAAATGCCTTTTCCATATTTCACTGTCGTGAAGGCAGGATGGAGTGTAAAATTGGCGGGGATTTTTGTTATGTTTCACCGGGAGATTTGATGATAGCAAAAACTTCAATGCTTGATAAGACTGCACAATTTCCACTTGGGCATTATCATGGCATAACTATTGATATAGATGTGGACTTAGCACCTGAATGTTTTTCATGTTTTATAAAAGACGTAGCAGTGCAGCCAGCATTTATAATAGATAAATTTTGCCATGAAAAAGCATATTTTATAGCTAGGTCTAATCAGAGCTTTGAGCATATATTTTCAGAGCTTTATACAGTACCAAGCGAAATAAAACAGGGGTATTTCAAGATAAAAATATTAGAACTGATGCTATTTTTAAGCGTATTTGAAAATAGAGATGAGTCCTTGTCAAGATTTATTTCTCCATACAAGGTTGTGCTTGCAAAAAAAGTTTGTGATTTTTTAACAGAAAATATGAATGAAAAATTTACCCTTGAGCAGATGGCACAAAAATTTAACACATCTGCTACAAACATAAAAACTGCTGTAAAAGCAGTCTATGGAGTACCTTTTTACGCATTTACAAAATCACAAAAAATGGAGTCGGCAGCTTATATGTTAGAATATACAGATAAGACAATAATGCAAATCGCAGGAGAACATGGATATGACAACAGCAGTAAATTTGCGAATGCTTTTCGCTCAGTAAAAGGAGTAGCACCAATGGAGTATAGACAGATTAATCAAAAAAACAAATGAGAATTATTATTAATTGCCAAAATGGATTGTCCTTCACCTTTTTAGAGTGGAGGGCAATTTTTTTGTTTGTTAAAATATACACATAATGATTGCAAAGGAGAATATATGATTGGAATAATTTTAACTTGTTTGGCAACAATAATTTTTTACCATATCCTTTGTGCGATTAAAAGAAAAATAATAAATTATACATTAAAAAGGAGTATATAGATGAGCGTAGTGATAATAGGAGGGCTAGACAGAATGAATAGCCATTATAAAAATATATGTAAAAAACATGGGTGTAAGTCGAAAGTATTTACCCAACCTCCGGCTAATTTTCAAAACCAAATTGGAAACCCTGACCTTATAGTAGTATTTACAAAAACTGTAGCACATAAAATGCTTGATGTTGCGACATTAAAAGCACAAAGGACAGGCACAGCTATAAAATATTGTCACTCTTCAAGCTCAGGAGCATTGGATGAAGTCTTGTCAGAGCATCTTGCCTGTTAGTGTTATATATAATGAAGTTGGAGGATACTATGCTAGAAGAGTTAATTGCATATCATTGTGCTCCGGCATTAGTAGGCATAAAAGCCTCAAATATAGTTACATATAACAATAAAAAATATCCAAATGCTAAAAGTCAGATAAAAATGCTAAATCTGCTATTAAATCAAAGGGATATTTATATTGAGGTGATTTGTGAATGTGAAAGGAGTACGATTTTAATCGTTTACAAAAAAACAAAATTGCTGGCACAGCTTAATGATAGACAAGTAAATCTGTTTTTGAGTGAATTTGGATATGCAAATTGCGAAAATCTTGATGATTACTTAAATATATTAAGAAAGAGAATGAAACAAGAGCAGTTTCCACACGAAATAGGAGTATTTTTAGGATATCCTGTACAAGACGTGTATAGCTTTATAAATCACAAGGACGAGGGCTGTATATATGTGGGAGCGTGGAAAGCATATTCAAATATCGAATATGCAAAAAATATGTTTTTGAGGTACAAAAGATGTCGAGCAGCCCTAATAAGAAGAATTAATGAGGGCAAAAGCCTAGTAGACATTTTTTGTGTTGCATAATTATTTATAAAATTTATTGGAGGAAAATTAATGAGTAAAACAGTAGTAATTTATTGGAGTGGCACAGGAAACACAGAGGAAATGGCACAAGCAGTGCTAGAGGGTGCTAAAGGAGTAAACCCTGAAACTAAGATGTATAACGTATCAGATATTTCTGCTACAGAGGCTTTAAGCTATGATACATTGATACTAGGATGCCCATCAATGGGAGATGAAGTGCTGGAGGAAAGTGAGTTTGAACCGTTTTTCTCAGAAATTGAACCAAATTTGAGTGGAAAAAATGTTGCGCTATTCGGTTCATTTGGATGGGGAGTAGGTCAATGGATGAAAGACTGGGAAGATAGAGTTAACTCAGCTAAAGCAAGACTTGTAAATGGTGAAGGACTAATTGTCAATGGTGAGCCTGATGAAGATGCAAAAGCAAGGTGTGCTGAGCTTGGAGAAACAGCAGCAAAGATGTAAGAGTATTATCTAATAAAGACGGGGTACATTAATTTTTGAACTTTTCGCCTATGGCGGTGGCTCACAATCTTTTTCGATGAATACCCCATGCCTGTATTGACAATTTAATTAGTCTTAGTATAAGGCGTTATATTATCCAAAATTAATAAAATATAGTATGTCATATTCAAAAAAGCAAGGAAAGCAAAATATTTTGCACCTTGCTTTTTTAATTACTATCTTAAAACTAATAAAAACATATTAAAATGCTATAATATTGTCAATAAAATATAATGCTTATACTAGCTTACTTTGAAAATTATAGTATAAATATTGAAAAGAAATTTGTGTTGCTCTCTGATACAAAAAAATTTATAATGAAAAATAATACTACATTTTCTTATGTAAGTTAGTATTAACATCGATTGGATATAAAATAATTTTTTTAGATGAATATGAAAACTTGAGGTCACAAATTGTGGCCGTTAGAAAACTTAAAACATTCTTCATCTAATCCGTATGTTTTTACAGAACAAGGAATTGCAATGCTTTTTGCTGTACTAAAAAGCGATGTTGCTGTAGAAGTAAGTATTAAAATAATCAATACCTTTGTTGACATGCGTAAATTGACGCTTAGTTTCAAAAGTGAAATAAAATTATTTTCACGATTTTTTGTAAATGATATGAAATCACTAAAAAACCACCTTTGGGGTGGCTTTTTAGTAAGGGTTATTAAAATTTTTATGGAGTGTATTTAAGTACAAATAAAAATTAAATATAATTAAGCAAAAATATATAGGTTACAAAAATATTATCTTTGTGCCATTATTAACTCTATTTCATTTTCATTTAGTCCGACCATTGCTTGACCAAGATTTTTGGAAACTTCTGCGATTATATCGCTGTTTTGATAATTTTCTACTGCTTTTACTATTGCTTTTGCTCTTTTTTCAGGGTTGCCTGATTTAAATATACCGCTACCTACAAACACACCTTCAGCACCAAGGCATCTCATAAGTGCAGCATCTGCCGGTGTTGCTACTCCACCTGCGGAAAAGTTTAATACAGGCAATTTTCCGTTTTCATGAACATATTTTAACAAGTCCACTGGTACTTGCAATTCTTTTGCTCTTGTGTAGACTTCATCATTTCTTAGAGCTTTTACTTCTGCCATCTGTCTTTGGATAGTTCTCATATGGGTTACGGCTTGCACTACATCGCCAGTACCTGCCTCTCCTTTTGTTCTTATCATTGCAGCACCTTCGGCTACTCTTCTTAGTGCCTCGCCAAGGTCTCTACAGCCGCAAACAAAAGGTGTTTTAAAAAGGGTTTTGTCAATGTGGTTTTGATTGTCAGCAGGTGACAATACTTCGGATTCATCTATATAATCGATGCCGATTGCTTCTAAGATTTGTGCCTCTACAAAATGTCCTATTCTGCATTTTGCCATTACTGGTATTTTTACAGCCTTCATTATTTCTTCTATCATAGCCGGGTCGCTCATGCGGCTTACTCCGCCGGCTGCTCTTATGTCGGCCGGTATTCTTTCCAGTGCCATTACTGCTTTTGCACCGGCAGATTCTGCTATTTTTGCCTGCTCTACAGTGGTTACGTCCATGATTACTCCGCCAAGGAGCTGTTTATGTACTTCTTCTAATGTGTATTTTGTCATATAATCCTCCGCTAAACTTTATTTTATTATTTATTATTTTGGATTATAATGCTATACTGGATCTTATAAAAGTATCAAAATAAATAAATTTTAAGGGTCCAAAATGATTACGCTTAATTTTAATAATGATGAAAAACTTTACATACAAATTTACAATTATTTTGTCAATGAAATAAAATCAGGTAATCTGAAGTCAAATGATAAATTACCATCAAGGAGACTTTTTGCACAAAATCTAGGAGTAAGCCTTAATACTGTTAAAAATGCTTATGAGCAGCTTTTAGACGAAGGGTACATTGTATCAAGGGAAAGAAGTGGATTTTTTGTCGACAAGCTTTCAATAGAAAATCTTAATATAGCTGACCATTTAGGGTATGAGGTAATTGAAAATAAGCAAATCGTATACGAATATAATTTTAATTACTCACTTTTGGAAAAAAGTCTTTTGCCGGAAAGTATTTTGAAAAAATGTTCAGCATTTGCAGTAGAAAAATGTATGGGGAATGAAAAAATATCCAAGCTTGGACTAATGAGCCTAAGAAATGAAATAAGCAAATATTTACATCAGCGTAGAGCGGTTTGTGTAAGTCCTGAGGATATAATAATTGCGTCCGGATACTTTGAGCATTTATTTTTAATTATGTCGATTATAAAAAATTCGTATTTTGCTATGGAAGATCCCGGTTATAACAGGACGTGGGATATTTTTAAAAGCTTTTCAAGAAATATTATCCATGTGCCAATAGACAAATATGGTTTTTCTGTAAGGGATTTAGAAAAAACTGCTGCAAATATAGTAATAACTACACCTAATCACCAGTTCCCAACAGGGATAATAATGGGCATCAGAAGGCGTCAAAGATTACTTAACTGGGCAAATGAGCAAGCAGGAAGATATATAATTGAAGATGATTATAACGGTGACTTTAGATATCTAGGCAATCCGATACCTGCTCTAAAAAGCCTTGATACAAAAGGAAAGGTTATTTTATCAGGCTCTTTTTCACAGTCGATTGGTAATTTTTTAGGAGTGTCATATTTAGTTTTGCCGACTAACCTTAGAAAAGAGTTAGAGAGCAAACAAATTTTATTAAGTGGTACATCAAAATTACAACAATATTTTTTGGAATATTTTCTCAAAACAGGTAGCTTTGAAAAACATATAAATCGAATGAATACCCATTACAGAAAAAAGAGGGCGGCAGTTTTAAAAATTTTAAAAACTTATGAAGGTATAGAAATATTAGGCTCTCAATCGGGCTTGCACATAATTCTTAGGTTGGATAAAAAAAATTTTGACTTGACAGATTTTGATGAAAAAATGCTTGAAAATAAAATTTATATAAAAAGGGTAAAAGATTTTTCGATTGCAAAATGGCAGGACAATGATTTAATATTAGGCTTTGGTGGTATACCTATAGAAAATATTGACACATCAATTAAACAACTGTTGAAGATATTAAAAAAATAGTTTAATATAAGTAGTAAATTTTTATAGATATGAAATATTGCATAAATGTTTAGTATATGACCTAGATTTTTAAGGAGATTTTTATGAGTTTTAATATGCCGGAGTTTAAAGCTCCTGATTTTAATTTGGAAAAATATAAAATTATGCCAAATGTTAAAATCGAGCAGGCTGAAAAAGACAAGGTTGCACCGGATAATTTTTTTCTCACAACACATATGCCGACCTTTTATAAATACAACGACAAATGGTATCTACCGGAAAGAAACAGCCTAAATTGTGTTGCAGTGGTAGAAGATGGCGAGGTAAACATAAAAGAACTTAGAGAAATAAAAAAAGGCGACAAAGTAATATCAGGCAGCAGCATAGATGGTAGTGAGGGGGTGCTTGTCTATAAAGAAGGATTTGACGAAAGTGTGTATTACAAGAGCGGGAGTGCGGTTGAAACCTCTTTTTCAGAAACATATGAAAAATTATTTGCCTTGATGGAATATGAAAAACAAAATAAAGGCTATATAGTTTGGGTACTTGGTCCAAGCGTGGTATTTGACTTTGATACAAGAAACGCTCTTACAAAATTATGCCAAAATGGATATATTAATTGCCTTTTGGGCGGAAATGCCATCTGCACCCACGATTTAGAGGCAGGCTATCTCAACACAGCTCTTGGGCAAAACATTTACACCCAAGAAAATGCACCAATGGGACATTACAACCACTTGGATTTATTAAATGAAGTTAAGACAGCTGGCTCAATAAAAAATTTAATTGACCAAGACAAGGTAATGGACGGTATAATAAAAACTATGGTAGAAATGGACGTGCCATTTGTGCTTTCAGGCTCTATAAGAGACGATGGACCATTGCCGGAGGTTTACGCAGAAACCGAGCAGGCATTGAATAAGACTAAGGAATATTTGAATAAAGCTACATTAATAATCGGAGTTGCAACCATGCTGCATACCTTATCAGTAGCAAATATGGCATCAGGATATAGAGTAAGGCAAGATGGAAAGGTTACACCGGTGTATATGTATTGCGTTGATGTTACGGAAAATGTGGCAAATAAAGTAGCAGCCGCAAGAGAAAACATGGCATTTACACCGGTTATTACAAATGTGCAAAGCTTTTGCGTAAATTTGGAAAGAAATTTAATTGAAAAAGATACTAAGCATAAGAAAGAGGTGATGTAAATGTCTTTTGAAATACCAAAATATCATCACCCAAATTTTGACCAAGAAATTTTTAAACAAGCACCAAATGTTTATTGCGAGGTCGTAGAAAAAGATGGGGTAAGCCCAAGAAATTATCACGCGATGTCAATTTTTCCGGAGTATTTTAAGATAAATGACAAATGGATTTTAGCACTGCAATCGCGTATGGATACAGTATGCGTAGTAACAGACGAAGTAGGAAAAGAAAGCGTAAGCTTGGTAGAATTTAGAAATCTTAAAAAAGGTGACAAGGTTGTAATAGGCAGGACAGAGGATGCCTCAGAGGGAATATACGTTTGGACAGAAGGCTTTTTGCAAGAAGACGAGGACAAGGACGCCTTTGCATTTAGGTCGGGCAGGTCAAGAGAAACAGCATTTTCGATTGACTATGACAGATTGTATGAGATATTGGAATACGAAAAAGAAAATCATGGCTATATTACATTGGTAGTAGGTACAGCACTTGCCCTAGATACAGACTCAAGAGATGCCCTATCAAGCTTGATAGAAAATGGATACGTCCAAGCAATCTTTTGCGGCACAGAAACAGCAGCCTTGGATTTAGAAAGAGGAATACTTGGCACAACATGGGGACAAAGAAATTTTGAAAGCGAACAAAATTCTGTCAAAAATATGTATAAAGCTATAAGCCTTGCCAATAAATACGGCTCTATAAAAGAATTAGTAGAGTCAGGTAAAGTAAAAGACGGCTTTATAAAAACCGCCATAGAAAATAATATACCCATAGTAATCCCGGGCACTATAAGAGATAGATATTCACTACCGGAGACAATAGACAACGTATACGAGGCTCAAAATATAATGCGTAGCCATACGAAAAAAACTTCAACAATAATAATGATGGGAGCAATATTATTTACCATAGCTACAGGAAATATGACACCATCTTATAATGAATTTAACAGCATTATAAGACCGATTTATATGTATACAGTCGACATACAAGAATTTGCAGTAAATAAACTTGCAGACAGAGGCACACTGACAGCCACATCAATAGTCACAAACGCACAGGATTTTATAAGGACTGTTGATAGGGGAGTAAATAGGAAATAAGATTTGAATTTTTTTGTGTGGGAGAATTTATGATATCAGATTAGATTTTGAAATATTGCTTGAAAATATTTCCGGAAACAATTCTTTTGAGTAGCTTGGCAGAAAAAGGTATATTTTTTGGACATAAAAGAAAAATATGAAAAGAAGAAACTATAAACACCTTTATAAATCCAAGTTTACTACGGATAAATCGGAGCAAAGAATGAGTAATAGTATAATACTGTACAATGAAGAATATAAAAAATATCAGCAAAAAAACCTCACACAAGTTGAAAAAGACTATCTAGAGCAGATAAAATCAATAGAGCAGATAGCAAAAAATGGTGAATAAACTATCGCGGTTATTAGAATAATTTATTGATAGGATACAAAGGAAATTGAGTTTACAAAACTTCGGTTTGTTCGACTGATAAATGGTATTTTAGAATAATATAAAATGCTATTAATAAAAATTTCAAGATTATCAATATGTTGGTTTGGATAAATAAAACAGAGGCATTTATGAAATATACTGAAAAAGAGGAAAGCTTAATTGAATTTATAAAAAAACTTATGCCTGATGGAGTTGCTGTTGCCTTTTCAGGCGGGGTTGACAGCACTTTAATACTTAAAGCTGCAAAAGATATTTTAGATAATGAAAAAAATTTTAGTGATGAAAAATTTTATAATGAAAGGTCTGACATTAAAAAGGATTTAAAGCTTGTTGCATTCACCTTGAACACCATTTTAAATCCAAAAAATGATTTAAAAATAGCAAAAAGTATCTGCGATGATTTTGGTGTAAAGCAGGTTGTCATAAATGTGAATGAAATTACAAATCCAAAAATACTTTCCAATGACAAAATGAGGTGCTACTATTGCAAAAATGATTTATTTTCAAGAATTTTTGAAGAAAAATCTAAATACTCTCTTAAATATGTCATAGATGGCTCAAATTTTGATGACAAGGATAACTACAGACCTGGCAGTATTGCCGCAAAGGAGCTTGGAGTGATTAGCCCGCTTGAAGAATGTGGGTTCACTAAAAATGAAGTAAGAGAATTTGCGAAAAAATTAGAAATTTCTGTTGCAAACAGAGCGTCTGCCCCTTGTATGCTCACTAGATATCCTTATGATACAAAGGTCGATTTTTTACAGTTTGACAAGATTGAGGAGCTTGAAGGTAAAATAAAAAGTCTAGGCATTTACAATGTTAGGGTTAGAGTACATGGCGATATTGCGAGGGTAGAGGTAGACAAAGACAAGCTTGCTTTTTTAGCAGAAAAAATTAATAATTTAATTCCTGATTTTGAGCGGGCAGGATTTAAATATACGACAATAGATGCGAGAGGTTTTCGTTCGGGAAGTATGGACGAATAGTTTAACAAGCTATGGGCATTTGATTAAATAAAATATTTTTGTAAATATATATATAACACTTTACTAAAATATACTTTGATTTAATAGGGGAGACAAAATGCAAATCGAAAAAATTTTTAATTCAATAAAAGAAATTTCAAAGCAGCAAGAGGAGCTTTACAAGCACTTACACTCTCACCCTGAGCTACCAATGCAGGAAAATGATACTGCAAATTTAGTAAAAGAAAAATTAATATCTTTTGGCTACGATGTTATTGAAATAGGTGGAGGAGTTGTTGGCGTACTAAAAAATGGTGATGGCAAAACAGTCTTATTCAGAGCGGATATGGACGCACTGCCGGTAAAGGAAATGACAGGTCTACCTTACGCATCTAAAGAAGTGGCAAAAAATGAAAACGGAGAAATTGTGCCGGTAATGCACGCTTGCGGACATGATTTTCATGTGACAGCCGGCGTAGGAGCGGCACAAATCATGGCTGAGCACAAGGATTTATGGACAGGAACATATATTGCACTTTTCCAACCGGCAGAAGAGGTCGGCTCAGGTGCGAAAGGTATGATAGATGCAGGTCTGAAAGATAAAATTCCTCATCCCGATGTTGCTTTTGGTCAGCACGTTTTAACTACTCCTGTATCCGGACAAGTTGGAGTATGCAAAGGGCAATTTTTATCCACAGCAGCATCAATTGACATTAAAGTTTACGGTAAAGGCTCTCATGGTTCAATGCCACACATGGGTATAGACACAGTTGTCTTAGCCGCTTCAATAGTTATGAGATTGCAAGGGATAGTTGCAAGAGAAATAAATCCATTTGATTTTGCAGTGGTGACAGTTGGAGCGTTAAATGCTGGCACAGTTTCAAATATAATACCGGAAGAGGCGGTAATAAGGATAAATATCAGAGCCTTTAGCGATGAAATAAGAGAACACCTGATTTCCTCAATAAAAAGAATAACAATCGCAGAATGTGAGGCAAGTAATTCTCCTAAAGCACCTGAATTTAAAATATATAATTTATATCCGGCAACAATAAATGATGAGCAAATAGCTAAAGATTTGATTGAAATATTTAAAAAATATCTTGGGGAAGAAAATGTTGTAGACGATTATAAGCCTATGACAGCATCTGAAGATTTTTCAAATATACCAACTGCTCTAGGCACACCTTATGTATATTGGGGGTTAGGCGGATTTAAAGCTGAAAGTAAAATCGTGCCAAACCACAATCCTGCCTTTGCACCTGATATGCACCCAACTCTTGAAACTGGAGTAAAAGCAGCAGTAGTAGCCACACTTTCTTATCTTGGGAAAAATATATAATATGCAATATATAAAAAGGATACAATGTAAAAGGTTGTATTCTTTTTTAAGCTTGGTTTTTCTAGCAATATATGGAAATATTTTTTCTAATAGAGTATAATAAATATTATTTTAGATTGTGAATTTAACTAGAGGAAAATATGCAAGAAACAAATAATGGTTATGAGGATATCGGCTTTGCAAAAATAGATTTTGATAGAAAAAACAGACGAAAATTTCCTGAGGTAATTTTTGCCGGTGGAAAAACTGACGAGCATCTGTTAAAAATTTTTGACCTGTTTTATCAAAAAAAAGAAAATATACTTGCAACTAGAGCAACAAAGGCTCAAATGGATTTGATAAAATCAAAATATACACAGGTAATAATTGATGAAATTTCATCAACAATGAGAATAGAGTTTGAAAAAAAAGAAAAAAGAGGACTAATTTCAATTTGCTCAGGAGGTACAAGTGACATCGCAGTTTGTGAAGAGGCAAGAATTACAGCACAATTTTTTGGAGCAAATGTAAACACCTTTTATGATGTGGGAGTTTCCGGAATTCACAGGCTCTTGTCAAAAATAGAGGAAATAAAAAAAGCAAATGTAATAATAGCAGTAGCCGGTATGGAGGGAGCACTAGCCACAGTGATTGCCGGACTTGTAGACAAGCCGGTAATTTGTGTGCCGACATCTGTTGGCTATGGAGCAAATTTAAAAGGCGTTGCAACTCTGCTTACAATGATAAACTCTTGCAGTGAGGGTATAAACGTGGTAAATATTGATAATGGATACGGAGCAGCTTACAATGCGGCTCAGATTAACAGGCTAATAGAGGAGGCAAGAAATTGAAAATTTATTTTGAGGCGTATTCAGGAATTGCAGGAGATATGGTTATAGGCTCACTGCTTGACCTAGGAGCAAGCAAGGAAAAATTAATTCATGCAATAAACTCCTTAGACATACAAGAAAAATATGAGCTTGTTTTTGACAGAGTTAAAAAAAATGGCATAGCTGCGTATAATTTTGACGTGATTTTAGAAACTAAAGAGCATGAACACAACCACAAATGCAGTCATGGACATCATCACCACGAACATTCTCACACAAACCTTGAAAAAGTTTATCAAATAATAGACAGTACAGATTTATCAGATTATGTAAAGCAAAATGCAAAAAATATTTTTCATATAATTGCAGTTGCAGAGTCAAAGGCTCATGGTGTAGATATAAATGAGGTTCACTTCCATGAGGTTGGAGCAGTTGACTCCATAATAGATATAGTTGGGACTTGCGTATTGCTAGAGGATTTGGGAGTAAGTGAAATTTACAGCTCACAAATTTACGAGGGAACAGGCTTTGTCAAATGTGCTCATGGGAATATGCCGGTACCGGTGCCTGCTGTAATAAATATAGCATCAGAGCATGGAATTAAAATAAATATAATTGATGAAATAGGAGAGCACATAACCCCTACAGGAGCAGCGATACTGGCAAATTTTGCAAATAAAAAACAAATTACATCATATACACCCAAAAAAATTGGACTGGGAGCAGGAAATAAAAATTTTTCAAAAACAACAAATATTTTAAGAGCGATTATCTTGCAAGAAGAGGAAAATGATAGCACAATAAAAACGGCAAAAAGCGTTGACCTACAAATGATAGAAACAAACATAGACGACTGCTGTTCTGAAATACTTGGCTATCTAATGGAAAAATTGCAGGATATCTGCCTAGACGCATTTTACACACCAATTTATATGAAAAAAAATAGACCTGCCTACAAGCTTTCAGTCCTTTGCAATAAAAATGATGTAGCTAAGGTAGAGGGGATAATTTTTAGACAAACCACTACTATTGGAGTAAGAAAATATGACGTTCAAAGAGATATGTTGCAAAGAGAAATAGAAAGCTTTGTCTATAATGGCTTGGAGCTATTTGTAAAAGTGGCATTTTTTGAAAATGAAAGCTACATTTATCCGGAATATGAGTCAGCAAAATTATTATCAGAAAAGTTGGATTTACCAATTAAGAAAACTTATGATATAATAATAAACGAATATTTAAAAAAAGCAGGATTATTTATTAACTAAAAATTAATTTAGATAAAATCTACTAAGGGGAAAAATAATGGAAGAAATTATTATGAACAATTTTATCCACGATAAAATTGACGAGGACAACAAAACAGGCAAGTATAACAACAAAGTTTACACAAGATTTCCGCCTGAGCCTAACGGATACCTACATATAGGCCACGCAAAGGCAATCTGCTTAAACTTTATGACAGCACTAAAATACGGCGGCAAATGCAACCTAAGATTTGATGATACAAACCCGGTAAAAGAAGACGTGGAATATGTTGACTCCATACAAGAGGACATCAAATGGCTTGGCTTTAAATGGGACGAAATGCACTACGCGTCAGATTATTTTGACACCATGTATGAATTGGCAGTAAAACTAATCAAAAAAGGCAAAGCCTACGTTGACGAGCTTAACGCTGAGCAAATGAAAGAGTATAAGGGAGATTTCAACACTCCGGGAAAAAATTCGCCATATAGAGACAGACCTATCGAAGAAAGCCTAGATTTATTTGAAAGAATGAAAAACGGTGAATTTCAAGACGGACAAATGACACTTAGAGCAAAAATCGACATGAGCTCTCCAAACATATATATGAGAGACCCTGTAATATACAGAATACTTCACTCAAGCCACCACAGAACGGGTGACAAATGGTGTATCTATCCAATGTATGACTACGCTCACCCGCTAGAAGATGCAATAGAGGGTATCACACATTCACTATGCACACTTGAGTTTGAAGAACATAGACCATTTTACAACTGGGCAGTGCAAGAAACAGAATTTGAAATGCCTCCGACACAGATAGAATTTGCTAGACTTGACCTGACAAATATGGTGATGAGCAAAAGATTGCTAAGAAGATTAGTCGAAGAAGGAAAAGTGAGCGGCTGGGACGACCCAAGAATGTCTACAATTTCAGGTATAAGAAGAAGAGGTTATACACCTGAGTCTATTAGAAACTTTGCAGAAGAAATAGGCATAGCAAAAGCAAATTCCACAGTAGATATCGCACAGCTGGAGCACGCAATAAGAGACGACTTAAAAGGCAAAGCAGAAATTCGAATGGCAATCCTTGACCCGATAAAATTAATCATAGACAACTACCCTGAGGGCGAAGTAGAATATCTTGACGCAGAAAACAACATGGAAAATGAAACACTAGGCACAAGAAAAATCGCCTTTTCAAAAGAATTATATATAGAACGCAGTGACTTTGAAGAAAATCCGCCTAAAAAATACTACAGATTTTTCGTAGGTAACGAAGTAAGATTAAGAAACGCTTATTTCGTAAAATGCACAAGCTTTGAAAAAGACGAAAATGGAAACGTAACAGTAATCCATGGAACTTATGACCCTGAAACAAAATCAGGCACAGGCTTTACCGGTAGAAAAGTAAAGGGCACAATCCATTTCGTATCTGCAAAAGAATTTGTAAAAGCAGAAGTCAGACAATACGATTATTTATTCAAAATGAATGAAGAAACCGGCGAATACGAATACAACGAAAACTCTATAAACGTAAATGACAATTGCATAATAGAAAGAACAATTGAAGAGGCAAAAGTCGGCGACAGATTTCAGTTTATTAGAAACGGATACTATATTTTGGATAGAGACTCTACAAAAGAGCATTTAGTATTTAACGAAATAGTAGGATTAAAAGATAACTTTAACAAAAAATAAGAATTGGCATCCAGTAAATTCCATTTTTTCATAGCTTAAAACAAAAATAGACAAATGTAATTGCTTTAATTCCATTTGTCTATTTTTTATGCTCTTATTAATTTTTTTCTTTTTGAGTAAGCACAATAAGAATTGCTAATAATAAAAAGCAAATTAGCCAGTAAATATTTCTTGTGTCACTATAGCGAGTACCTGATATAGTGCAAAGAATTGTGCCAAAAAAGTAAATGCTTGAATATTTATAATTTGGCATTTTACCTTGTTTTTTTATGATTAAAAAAGTGCTTATGACTAGAATTGAGTAAACGCATATTAAAGTAATATTATCGATGTATAAAAGAACTGCTAAAATAATTATAAGTATTATACTTAAAAGCTTATATTTATTACTGGTATTCATTAGATTATAATCCCCTGCTGTTTAATTATTTTAAACACGTTTGCTCTATTTTCTCTAGTTTTGTTAAATTTTGTTACAACTTGCTCACTGAATTTATCTGAGCGTTTGCCATGCTCTCTTAGGTCATAATAATCCTGCATTACCTTGTCAAAATCAGCTATTTCCTTTAGGTAATTGTCAAAGACATTGTATTCATTTTCAAAATATTTCATACTTTTATCCATTCTAGGCTTTTGCATAGGCTCTTGGTCTTTATATCCTATGCCCAGTGCTGTAGCGGGAAAAGTATATTTTGGTAATTTTAACAAGTCAATTATTTTTTTAGGGTCATTGTGGATACAGCCAAAATAATTTGTACCAAGACCAAGTGACTCTGCGGCTACAGCTACGCTTTGAGCAGAAATTACTGCATCAGTGAAAGCTTGCAAAAATCTGTCAGCATCGACTAAAGCGTTACTTTCTTTGCCTTGCTCTTTGGCAATCATATAGTTTCTGAATAAATCTGCCACAAATACAAAAAATACAGGAGAGTCTTTTAGATAGGCTTGACCTCCAACTGTAGCAAGTTCTTTTTTTATCTCAAGGTCTGTTACTCTAATGATTGAGCAGGTCTGCATACCGGTGGAAGTAGGTGACATATTAGCTACATCCAGTAGAGTTTGGACTAAGTCTTCAGGGAGTTCATCATTTTTAAATTTTCTAATAGTTCTATGATTAAGCATTGACATTATAGTTTCGTTTGCAGAGTTCATATTTACTCCTTTTAATTAAGAATTATTTTGTGTATAATATTATATACCACATTTTGAATTTTTTTATACATAAAATTATAAAGAGGGATATCAATGCAAATAACCTTTGATGACGCAAAAAAATATAACATTGTGCCATTTGATAAAAGAAAAGGAGTAGAAATACTGTTATGTAAAGATTTAGATAAATCGAAGAATTTTGATTTTTTAAATGAGTTAATAAAAAAATTCGGAGAAAATATACAGCTAATCTATGATAAAAAATTCAACTTTGATAAGATGTTTGAAGAATACTACAGCATGATAAGATTAGATGAGGAGCTGAAAAATGAGTTTGATACAGCTATTTCTAAAGGGGCAAAGGAGTTTTTTGAGCATATAGTAAAAAAGGCTTTATATATAGACGCAAGTGATATACATATTTTTGATAATACATCTAACTGCATGATAAAGCTGAGAATAAACGGGCAGTTAAGAACATATTCACAAATAACAAAGGAACAGACAAATACACTGATTAGAATTATAAAATTAAGCTGTGGACTTGACATAAGTCGTACGATTGCACCTACAGAGGGGAGATTTACATTTGACAGAAACGATTTTAGAGTTTCCATAGTGCCGACAGTAGATGGCGAAAAAATTGACATAAGAATACTTGGAAATACCAAGCACATATATAGATTTGATGACATAAGCTTGGATATAACACAGCAGGAAATAATCAAAAAACACATAAATAAAAATAGCGGTCTAATCTTAGTCACAGGTCCGACAGGCTCAGGAAAATCAACTACATTATTTACAATGATGCACTATTTAAATGACGGCTCAAAAAACATCATTTCCATAGAAGACCCGGTGGAATACAAGCTAGATGGCGTGACACAGATACAAATTTCCCATGCAAAAAGTATTGAAGTGGAAAATATTTTAAAATTTGTGCTTAGACAAGACCCTGAAATCATAAATATTGGGGAAATAAGAGACGAAATGACGGCTAGACTTGCCATTCGTGCATCAAATACAGGGCATCTAGTTTTGTCGACTATGCACACAAATTCAAGCATATCTGCTATAGGCAGATTGCTTGACTTAGGGATTGAGCCTTATGAGATAATATCTTCATTGTCATTAATAATCTCTCAAAGGCTGGTTAGACAGCTTTGTCCTGACTGCAAAATAGAGTATACACTGGAGAAAAATAATGAGTATCTTGGACTAAAAGCAGGACAGACATATTTTAAGTCATCTCACTGCAAAAATTGCTTTGGCACAGGATATTTTAGCCAAAAAGCCATATTTGAAATATTAGAGCTAAATCAAGAGGTTAAAAATTTAATCAAAAATAATGAGCTGACTTATCAAAAAATAAATATTAAAACTTTAAAAGAACATCTTTTAAATATGCTTGAAAAAGGAGAGGCATCAGTTGAAGAAATTTCAAAGTATATTTAAGCCTAAAGAAAAAAAGCTAAGCTTTTATGAGCAGTACGAATTTTTTGACTCTTTATCAAAAATTGCAAGGACATCATTTAATTTAGTTGACTCTTTGGATTTAATTTTACAAAACGATAAAAAATTTGTTACCGGTATAAAAAATGACATTTCAGGTGGAAAATCTATGTGTGAGGCTTTGCAAAACACTAATAAATTTTCACAAACGTCATATGCAGTTGTGACAGTGGGAGAGGAAACTGGCAGACTTGATATCGCATTTGAAAGGCTGGCGGATTATTTTAAGATAGCTGATGAAACAAAAAACAAGGTCAAAAAGGCTTTTGCTTATCCATCAGTATTGATATTAGCAATATTTGCATTGATTTGTTACATAAATTTTAGCTTTATACCATCAGTAGCGACTATGTATCAGGGCAGTGATGTGCAGTTACCGGCAATTACACATATTTTAATGGGCGTGTCGGCTTTTACTACAAAATATTTTTTGCAGGCAACAGTCCTATTTATTACACTTGTTTTTATAATATTTTTACTTGTAAATTTAAGGTTAGAAAATAAAAATCTACAGGATATAAATTTGCCCATTATATCAGATTTAGCAAACTCCTATAGCTACGCCTACGTTTTATGGACGTATTACTTACTAATTTCATCAGGCATCGATATTTTGAGAGCCACAGATTTACTGATAGAGCAGATAAAATCCAAGTCAATAAAATTAAAACTGAACAAATTTTATGGTTCTGTTAAAGAGGGCAATTCCATAAAAGAGGCTATTGATAATTTGGATTTAAAGCAAAACAAAATCAGCTATTTTTTAGATATAGGAGAAAAAACCGGCACAATGGAAGAGAGCCTAAAAATGCTTTCAGATATTTATTTTAAAGAGCTGACTGATAAAATATCAAAAATCACAAAGCTACTTGAGCCGGCACTGGTCTTTATAATTGCTGTTACAATCGGATTTGTAGTAATTTTTGTGATATTACCGCTTATTTCTGCCAACTTTTCTTCAATACAATAGTAATTTAAACGAGTATACAATGAAATAGGGATACAATTGTTTTATTTGAAGGGTTAAGGTATGAATAGAATATATGATTTTACACAGAGAATTTCTTATGCGATACTTGAAACAACAGGTTGTCATGTAACTATTGCCAATAATAGTTATATAAGAATTGCAGCTACTGGAGAATTTGAGAAGAAGATTGGGACAAAAATACCGACTAATTCAGTATTTGAATATGCAATGGTGCATAAAAAACAGTATACTTATACTAGTTTACTTTGAAAATTGTAGCATACATATTGAAAAGAATTTTATGCTACTACCTTATGCAAAAATTTTTACAATGAAAACTAATACTACACTTTCTTATGTAGGTTAGTATTACTATTGATAGAAAAGATATTGACATAGAAAAAACACATATAAAAGACATTTGGCAAAACAGCATCTTAGAAAAAGCAATGAATGGTTATGGCTGTGACTTGATAATAGAAGAAGAAGTCTATAAAAACAAAGAAAGTGAAAAGAAAATAATTTCTTCACAAATAACAAAAGTCTACAAGGGTGATGAATTGGTGTCATTGATAGGCAGCTATAAGGACTCTGTCAATCTACAACGGTCAGCCGCAAGGTATAGAGATGCGTCATTTGAAACTACATTTGATAGTCTAATTGGAGAAAATCCAACATTTATAAGTTTAAAGCAGAGAGCAAAAGCAGTTGCAAACTCAGACTCAAACATACTTATTACAGCTGAAACCGGTACAGGAAAAGAACTATTGGCAAGAGCCATTCATAACGCAAGCAAAAGAAAAGAAAATCCTTTCGTGACAGTAAATTGCTCTGCAATACCGGAAAGCTTGCTGGAAACCGAGCTTTTTGGATATGAAGGAGGAATTACCGGAGTAGAAAACTTTGGAAAAATTGGTAAAATGGAGCTTGCAAATGCTGAGTGTTTATAAGGAAATATTCTAAAAATACAGTAAAATCGGCATTGCAAGGGTGAAAATAGGCACTGACCAAATTGGTTGGTGTCTATTTTTCTGCAATCGGCACATTGGTTTTTTTGAAAAATCTTTTGTAAAATGTAATTACACAAAAACAAAGGAGGATTTTTCAATGAAATCTATTTATGAAAATCTTGGTGGAACTTATAAAACGAACTGTGATTACAGGCTTCCCACACTGGCACTACCAAAAGAAGAACAGTTTGAAATTGGTATGTGAGGACAGCGATACCGCAGATATCTGAAAGAAAATCATCGCATTATTTACTACAACTATTTGACCAAAGGTACCCTCAACAAACACCTCAAAGAGATAGATACACGAGCTGAAGAAATGTTTCAGCAGCTTGTAAAATCACTTGCCGAGAAAGAAAATGTTACAGAAAGTCTGAAAGCCAAAGATATGATGTTATGGGTTCAGGAGATGAATAACATCCGAAATCGAGCAAGTGAAATCGTTAACACGGAAGTGATATTTGTATGAGAAAGTATCATATTTATCTTACATCGGAAGAAAGAAAACTAATAATTGAAAGCCTTATTTCAGAGAAAAACGCTCTTATCTCGGCGGGCAAATATACGGACTGTGTTGATGATGTTCTACTTAATCTTAGCGAGCAGACCATTTGTGGATGGTTTATCCAAAACGGTTATCGTTAGACCCTAAGACCCAAATATGGTTGATGTAATTTACATTATGAGCAGTTTGCGGACGCAACGGTGAAATGTATTGAGGATGAGATACCGTTTGAAGTGCCGGATGGGTGGGAGTGGGAACGTTTAGGTAACATTTCTACAATTGCGCGTGGAGGTTCACCACGTCCTATAAAAGCATTTTTAACTAACGATGCTAAAGGAGTGAATTGGATAAAAATCGGTGACACAGAAAAAGATGGTAAATATATTTTTTCAACAAAAGAAAGAATCAAACCTGAAGGTGTATCAAAAAGCAGATTTGTAAAAAGCGGAGACTTTTTATTAACCAATTCAATGAGTTTTGGTCGTCCTTATATTCTGAAAACCGAAGGATGCATACACGATGGTTGGCTTGTGATTGGTGATATAGAATTAATATTTGATCAAGATTATTTGTATTATGCTTTGAGCGCAAAATATATGTATCAGACAATGGCTATTATGGCTGGCGGCTCAACTGTAGATAATCTTAACTCAGATTTAGTAAAATCCTTGATGTTTCCTATTCCACCTATAAACGAACAAAAATATATTGCACGTAAAGTAAGTGATTTACTTGAACTTGTGGAATCAATAAAGAGCAACGAAGAAACTATCGTTGGAGAGATTTCTCTGATAAAATCCAAAATTCTTGACCTTGCTATTCGTGGCGAACTCGTTCCGCAAGACCCAAATGATGAGCCGGCTTCTGTTCTTCTCGACCGTATCCGTGCTGAAAAAGAAGAACTCATCAAAGCAGGCAAAATCAAGCGTGATAAAAAGGAATCTGTCATCTTCAAAGGTGAGGATAACTCTTATTATGAGAACTTGCCCTCAAATTGGGCTTTGACATCGCTCGGAATGATTTCGAAAGTTATTACAAAAGGAACGACACCGAGAGGCGGAAATGTTTCGTACACATCATCGGGTATTGGATTTTTGAGAGCAGAAAATATTTTAGGATACGACAAACTTAATCTTGATAACTTAAAGTATGTTGATGATAAAACCCATACTGGTTTTCTGAAGCGCTCAATTCTAGAAAGCAACGATATCTTAATTACTATTGCAGGTACTCTTGGCAGAACGGCTATTGTTACTGAAAGTGCGTTGCCGCTTAACACTAATCAGGCAGTTGCACTTGTAAGACTTGTAACTACGAAATTTGTAAATATTAAATATCTAATTTACGCTATAAATTCGAGTAAAATTAAAAAGGATTTGTTACATCAGGAAGTTGCAATGGCTATTCCAAATCTGTCCTTAGAAAACATTTATGATTGTAAAATTCCTTTGCCACCGATTGAAGAACAAAACCGTATATCCGAAGTGATAGACAAAATTTTTGTTGTGCTTGATATAATAGAACAGAGCCTCAATTGAGACTCTGTTCTATGTATTTGTATAATTCTTCTATAGCATTAACAATTTTAACTTGTTCGTTTTTTGGCGGTAAGGGAATCAACTTTTTAGAGAACTCAGAAATCCAATAACGCTTATGATTATAATTATCACACTCTACTACTTGCATAGCATAGTAAGCAAATTTAGTATTGATAAGTTTTTCTTTCGCTGTAAGGATTTTCATAGCCGAGGATTTAACTTTAAACGGAAAATCAACATACTTACTGTCAGTTGTAAAATCGTCAAATATGATTACAGGCAATTCTGTTTTAATTCCGTAAGTTTCATTTGTATAGCCAATTATAAAAGATTTTCCTGCTGTTAATACCGGCGTTTGATAATCATCTTTATAATCGATTGACTTAACGATATATGGTGTAGGTTGCTCATAATCAAGTATATCTTCTAATCTTACGAATGTCCAACTTTCAGGAATTTCAAAAGGAATTTTATCAGCAATGTTTTTAATGTTATTCCCGACCTTCTCATAATAAGAGCCATAGACTTATGGGAAGTATAATATATTTGCGGCTTTTTGTCGTGAATATATATACGGAGGTCTTTTATTATGAAAGGACAAGCAACATTTGAGGAACACCTGAGAAAGAGTAATCTTTCGGAAAACACCATTACATCTTATCTGTGGACAGTGAACTACTATCACGAACACTACGAAACGATAAGCAAGGAAAACCTTTTGGCATACAAGGGGTATCTTATGGAGTTTTACAAACCTAAAACCGTAAATCTTCGTATTCAAGCTATGAACAAATATCTTGAATATCTCGGAAAGGAACGGTTGCAGTTGAAAGCGGTGAAAGTCCAACAAAAGAATTTTCTTGAAAACGTAATCAGCAATGCAGATTACAAATTTCTAAAAAAGCAGTTAAAGAAAGACGGAAATATGGAATGGTACTTTGTTGTGTGGTATCTTGCCGCAACCGGTGCCCGTGTAAGCGAATTGATTCAGATTAAAATTGAGCACGTAGAGCTTGGCTATTTTGATTTGTATTCGAAAGGTGGTAAATTACGAAGATTATACATACCGAAAAAATTGAGAAATGAAACTTTGGCTTGGCTTGAGGAAACGCATCGTTCCTCCGGCTATCTTTTTCTTAATCGTTATGGTGAAAGAATTACTACAAGAGGTGTTTCACAGCAGCTAAAAAATTACGCTGATAAATATGGTCTTGATAAAAAAGTTGTTTACCCACACTCTTTCCGCCATCGTTATGCAAAGAATTTTCTTGAGAAATACAATGATATCGCTTTACTTGCTGACCTTATGGGACACGAAAGTATTGAAACAACAAGAATATATCTTAGACGCACCGCAAGTGAGCAAAAAGCACTTGTTGATAAAATAGTAACTTGGTAAAAGTTAAGCCGCCCTCGTTTGAGGACGGCTGATGTTATGCTATCGCATTTGAAATATCATCAAGTTGAGCAAAGATAGTTTCAATAGCTTTAACAATTCGCTTTTGCTCGGCAAGGGGAGGAATGGCAAGAGGTAAAGCAATCAAATTAGTCTTGCTAATTCGCTTTCTTGTTGTGCCAGAGCTATAAAATAAAACTGATGATTGGTATTGTGGTGAAGCAAGTGAATAAAGAATAAATTTTAAATTATACCAATTTTCTTTTGGTGCAACCCAACAGGTATCTACAGTTGTTATTTTTTTGCCACTAATTTCCGGCAATATACAAACAGTCATTTTATCGCTGACTATTCTGTTAATAAGCATATATCCCGAATGAATTTCAGTACAATTTATATACTCAAACATTTCATTGGTCAAATACTTAAATCCTTTGTCAATATATTCTAAAAATCCAACAGAGCCAAGTTGAATAAGTTTTACTTCTCCTGCAGAATCCATATTATCGGATAAAATCCAATCGCCATCATTCAAAAGTTGTGATGTAGTTATTTCTGATAACGATGCAATTGACCAATTGTTAGGTACATTTTGATAATAAGAGTTATCCTCACCTTTGAAGATGACAGATTCCTTTTTATCACGCTTGATTTTGCCTGATTTGATAAGTTCTTCTTTCTCAGCACGTATACGGTCGAGAAGAATAGCAGCTGGTTCATCTTCGGGGTTCTGAGGAACAAGTTTGCCTTGTATAGCAAGGTCGAGAATTTTGTATTTGATATGTGATATTATTTCTGACGTAGCTTCAACACGCTCGTTAATCAAGTCTAATACTTCTATGGTTGTTTCTAATTGTTCTGTAATACGCACTTGTTCGGAAAATGGTGGCAATGGTATTAGCGAATCTCTCAAAGTTGCTTGTGTTACTTGATTAATTTGTTTTGAGTCATCACTATCAAAGAAACTTCTAAAAAAGGAAGTATTAAAATAATAATACAAATATCGGTAACACTCTGTTCGAAAAACAGCCATAAAAGCACCAAAAGATGTTTTTTCTTGTATATCCTCAAGCAAAGCACACTTACCTACTAACGCCCTACTGCCATTTCGAGCACATATTAAAATATCATTATTTTCTATGTATTGATTTTCTTTAATAGGTGTATTTACACGTACCAAATCATCTAAGTCTATTTTTCCGTTTTTAATGTTGCAAGAGCGTAGCACTATTGTTCCTCTATCAGATATATCAGTTGGTTTATAGGTTAAGCCAATATTCGTTGTGCCTACCATTGATAATCTCGCCCACACCCATCCAGCCGGCAGCTCAAATGGTATCTCATCTTCGATACATTTTACACTTCCGTCCGCAAACTGCTCATAATGTAAATTA
>NZ_MBEW02000012.1 GCF_001693775.2 Criibacterium bergeronii
ACATACCAAAAAACATAGTAATAACGCACATACCACCATACACCCCGGAAATGAACCCCATAGAACAGATATTGAAATAAATCTGTTCTATGGGGTTCAAGAATGAAGTATTTAAAACATTAAAAGATGTAATTAACAGATTATGTAAAACAATAAATAAGCTAACGAATGAAATGGTAAAAAGTATAACATTAAGAAAATGGATAAGTGAGATATAAATTTATTATACTACGATTTTAAAGGTATATTAGTATAAAGCTTGTTTTTTTATTTTATATTTTGGCATAAATTCTATTTTTAATTCCCCATTTTTGAAGAGATTAATTTTGCCGTTTCTAAAACTTGTTGTTTGATATTTTCTGATTTTACTTTTTCAATCATTCTTGTTTTTGGACCGGTAACAGATAAAGCTCCTATTATTTGACCGCCTACTGCTTTTATCGCAGCACCTACGCAAAATATACCCGGTTCATTATCTTCATCGTCAATACCTATGCCGGTTTGTCTAGTTTCTTTTATGTCATTGATTAAGTCATTAAAATCAAGCTTATCTTCATCAAAAAGGTTATTGATTATAGATTGCTCATATACGGCTTTAATTTCATCATCGCTTTGATATGAAATGATTGCTTTTCCAACTGAGCTTAATAACAGCGGTATTCTTGCTCCTATTTTTGAACCCATTGTTATTGCATTATTATCTTCTATTTTATTGACATATACGCAGTAGTTGCCGTCCCTTACAACCAAATGTACTACTTCATTAAGGTTTTCGGATAATTTTTCCAAGTAAGGCTCAGATATTTCAATTAGGTTGTACTCATTTAGATAAGATGAGGCTATATTATAAAATTTGAAAGTCAGATGATATTTTAATTCGGATTTTCTAATGTATCCTAAAGATATTAATGTATCTAAAAATCTGAATACAGTAGATTTATGTAGCCCGGTTGCATCGGATAAATCAGTTAGAGTAGCTCCTTTTTTATAATTTTTGAAACATTCTAAAATTAAAAAAGTTCTTTCAATTGATTGATTTTTTTTCTCCATAAGTCACCTTTAAATTTTGTTATTTGAAAAAAACTGTATCTAATACAAATTATTCAGTAAGTTTTATTTAAGTAATTCGTAAAATATCCACTTTTATATTAAAACATTTTTATGCTATATGCAAGAAAAGTAGATTAAATATTTTATAATAATTTTTTTATAATTCAAAAACTATGTAATTTCAGTAAAATATAAAATTATACATCAAATATAATCAAAGCTATTGACATAGTAAAAAGTTTGATTTATACTTTAAATAATTTCATATAGTAAAAGAATATATCACATAGTAAAATTATGATACTATGATATTTTAAATTTTACTAGAATTATTTAAAAAATTTCTATGTTAAAAAAACGTTTCTTTATATATTTTTTATGTAGACCCAAAACACTTGGCATTATTTATTGATAAAGTAAGTGTTGTTTTTTATATTATTATTGTTAGGAGAAATCATGTTAAAGCAGGAAACTTTAAGCAAGGTGAAAGAACTGGGTATTGTTGCTGTAGTCAGGGGTAAGTCTGTTGAGGAGGCTATAGAGTATTCTTTGGGCTGTATTGATGGTGGGATTAACATCATAGAGATTACATTTACTATACCTGATGCACTTGATGTATTTAAAAAGTTAAATGAAGAGTTAAAAGATAAGGCGATACTGGGTGCAGGTACTGTACTTGACGCTACTACGGCAAGGCTGGCAATTATGGCGGGAGCAAACTTTATAGTATCTCCTGCTTTTGATGTGGAAGTGGCAAAATTATGCAACTTATATCAGATACCTTATATGCCGGGCTGTCTTACTATAACAGAAATTACGACAGCTCTTCAATATGGTGTAGATATAATAAAAGTATTCCCGGGCTCTGCTGTTGGACCTTCATATATTAAAGCTGTTCATGGTCCACTTCCTCATGTAAATCTTATGCCTACCGGTGGAGTAGATTTAAATAATATTGGTGACTGGTTTAAAAACGGAGTTGTTGCTGTAGGAGCAGGCTCTAATCTTGCAAGTGGTACTAGGGAAGAGATAAAGAAAAAAGCACAAGCATATCTTGCTAAAATTGCGGAGGTAAGAAAATAATGAGTAAAGTAGTTACGCTAGGCGAAATTATGTTAAGATTATCAACTCCCGGATATGACAGATTTGTTCAAGCTGAGAGCTTTGATGCTATATATGGTGGTGGAGAGGCTAATGTTGCCGTTTCTC
This sequence comes from Criibacterium bergeronii, assembly GCF_001693775.2. GTDB lineage: Bacteria > Bacillota > Clostridia > Peptostreptococcales > Filifactoraceae > Peptoanaerobacter > Peptoanaerobacter bergeronii. The sequence goes on from NZ_MBEW02000012.1 coordinate 2,260, forward strand.
TTGCTAATTACGGACATGAGGCATATTATGTTACTAAGCTACCAAAACATGAAATAGGTCAGGCAGCTGTAAATGCTCTAAGGAAATATGGGGTTGACACTTCTTATATAGTAAGAGGTGGAGACAGAGTAGGCATATATTATTCAGAGACAGGTGCATCTGCAAGACCGTCAAAGGTTATATATGACAGAGCAAACAGTGCCATAGCTATGGCTGAGCCAAGCGAATTTGATTTTGACAAAGTTTTTGAAGGAGCTAAATGGTTTCACACTTCAGGTATTACACCTGCTATATCTGAAAATGGGGCAAAAATTACTAAGGCTGCTATGATTGCAGCTAAAAAAGCCGGAGCAACTGTCAGCATAGATTTAAACTATAGAAAAAAATTATGGACTCCTGCTCAAGCTCAAAAGGTTATGACTGATTTAATGCAGTATGTTGATGTGTGCATAGGTAATGAAGAGGATGCGTCTTTGTGTCTTGGATTTACTCCGGAAGGCTTAGATGTTACAAAAGGTTCTTTAGATGCGGCTGCTTATGAAACGATATTCAAACAAATGAAAGAAAAATTCGGTTTAACTCATGTAGTAAGCACTCTTAGAGAGTCTTATAGTGCATCAGATAATGGCTGGTCAGCTGTTATTTATGATGGAAAAGAATTTTATCATTCTAGAGAATATGAGCTAAGGATTGTAGATAGAGTGGGCGGAGGAGACTCCTTCGCAGCGGGACTAATTTCGGCTATGCTTGACGGCAAAGGTAGTAAAGAGGCTTTAGAATTTGCTGTTGCAGCGTCAGCTTTAAAGCATACTGTTAAGGGTGACTTTAACCTTATGAGTAAAGAAGAGGTGCAAACTTTAGTAGATGGCGATGCCTCAGGTAGAGTTCAAAGGTAATTTAAGGGGAAATTGACTGTAAATTTTCATCTTAGTTGTGTTTAAGATATTATATTAAAATATGGAATAAGGCTTGATATATTTTTTACTGGTGCTTTTAGTTTTTTATAACTATGAGGCTATTTAATATATCTAAGCTTTATTCCATTTTTTATTTGAGTTTAGTGTAAGATATATTGCTATTGGGCATAACTTTTGTTAGAAATTATATATTTATAGGTATGTGGAATTATAGAAAAAACTATGCTATAATTATGATTAGTTGATAGATAAATTTTTGTAAAATTTTTTAGGAGTTAAGTATGAATATTTTTCAAAACTATAGACAAAAATTTTACAATCTCTCAAATGCTGTAACCAATGAGGACATTGAACAATTCGGGTTTGATTTGACTACATATACAATGGCATATATTTTTATTATAGGCTCTACTATCTCAATATTTTTCGGCTTGCACTGTAAAATATATCTGCCGACAATAGTTTTTTATTGGTTATTTATTGTTACTACTGCACTTGGATTGATATGGTTAGTGGATAGCTGCATAGATATAAAACTGAAACACCATGTCTTGGGGCTTACCATATCGCTTTGGCTGTTACTTACATATATCGTTTATTATAATAAGCTTTTTGTTGCATATTGGTTTATTTTTCTGATATTGGCAATAGTTGCAAGATTAAATACTAGGTCAACAGTGAGCTGGTATTTAATTGCTAGTTTCTTAATGTTTATTGAGTATACCTTTGCATACAACAACTATAGCGTGGTTACTTTATATACTAGCAACTATATAAGCATACTGATGATGGTTTTATTTACGCTTGGTTGTAATGAGCTTGTAATAAGATTAAACAGAACTCTTGTTGGAAGCAGAATTGCAGAAACTCAAAAATTGACAGAAAAAAATAAAGAAATCTTGTCCTTGTATGAAATTCTTTCTGCAAATGAGGAGAAGCTAAGAGTTCAGTATGAAAGTCTTGAAAAATACAACATGACGATTATGGAAAAGCAAAGTGAGCTTGAATTTTTAGCGAATAATGATGAGTTGACAGGTATTTTAAATAGAAAAAGGATATATGAATTTATACAAGCAAAGATTAATTCAGGGATTTGCCCTAATGAAAGATTTTTTGTCGGATTTATAGATTTGGATAATTTTAAAGCCATCAATGATGTATTAGGGCATAATACAGGTGATGATATATTAAAGCTGGTTGCAAAAAAATTATCTCAAAATGTAAATGCACAAGATGTTTTTGGCAGATTAGGCGGAGATGAGTTTGCAATTATCATACATAGGGCGATTACTAATGAAGTGTTGGAAATTTATTTGAATAAGATATGCAATTTGTTTGAGGAGGAATTGCTTTTAAAACAAAAGAGCATAAAAGTGACTGCCAGTATAGGAGTTGCAGAGTATCCTAAGGATGGAAAAACCGCCGTTGACCTTATGAAGGCTGCCGATACAGCTATGTATAAGGCAAAAAGTGAAGGCAAGAAAAAATTCCGATTTTATAATAAGGATATTGAGCAACTGATGTTGCAAAGAGTGGAAATGGAAAACAGCCTAGTTAGGGCAATAAGGAATAAAGAATTTTACTTTGAGTATCAACCAATTTTTGATATTATAACAAATAAAGTAGAGCTTTTTGAGGCTTTAATTAGATGGAAAAAACCAAACGGTGAGCTGATAAGTCCGGCAAGCTTTATTCCATTTGCCGAAGAAAAGGGATATATAAATGAAATTGGCGAGTGGGGATTAAATGAAGTATGTAAAAAGATAAAGGAGCTTGAAAAAGAAAACTTTACAAACATAAAGATTGCCTATAATATTTCCACTGTTCAGATGGATACACCTAATTTTGTGGAAAAGGTCACATCTATAATTAAAAAACATGACATTAAGCCGAACTGTCTTGAGTTTGAGCTTACAGAGTCTGTAATAATCAAAAATAAGCAGATTGCTATAGAAAAGATAAACCTATTAAAGAAACTTGGCATATCAATCTCCCTTGATGATTTTGGTACAGGATTTTCTTCGCTTAGCTATTTGACAGAGCTACCAATTGATATACTAAAAATAGACAAGGCATTTATTGATAAAATAGGAGTGGATTATAAAGTAGAAGAGCTAATTACATTTATAATACATTTGGTGCATAAAATGCAAATAAAAGTAATCTCAGAGGGCATAGAAACTAATAAGCAACTGATGTTTTTAAAACAAAATAGCTGCGACCTTATACAAGGGTTCTTGCTTAGCAAACCTGTTTGTGAGTATGATGTCAAAAAATTTTTGGATAAATAGCTCTTTAATAAAAAAGCTTGCCCGAAATTAAACGAGCAAGCTAATTTTTTATATTTATAAATCTTGTATACTAAACATCAAGCAGTGGCGAGCTTTGCCCGACTGAAGTTTAAAGGATTAATAATAAAGTAATTAAAGTTGTTGGTAGGATGTTAATCTTACTTGTAGTAATTTACTATTTCAAGAGGAGATACATATTCTCCATCCTTGTATACTCTCATGTTTCCGCCTGCAATTTCATCGATTAATACTACTTCGCCAGTGGATACTAATTTGCCGAATTCAAACTTTATATCATAAAGGTCAAGACCTTTGCTAGCTAAATCTTCTTTAACTACATCACCGATTTTCTTTTCTAGGGCTACGACTTGTTCGTATTCGTCTGCAGTCATTATTCCTAACATTACCAAACCGTCTTTAGTTATAGGAGGGTCTTCCCTATCATCGTCTTTTAGAGTGAATTCTACAAAATGGTCAAGAGGTGCACCTTCTTCAACGTAATCACCGTATCTTCTTAGGAAAGAGCCTACTGCACGGTAACGTAAAATAACTTCAAGACCTTTGCCGAACACTTTTGCCTTTTCAACCTGCATAGTTTTTTCGTCTATATTTGATTTTACATAGTGAGTCTTAATACCTTTTTCTTTAAGTAATTCGAAGAAGTGAGTAGTCACTATTAAGTTTGCAAGCCCTGAACCATCTATAGATAGTCCTACATGGTTAGCACCCGGGTCAAATACACCATCTTTTCCAGTAACATCGTCTTTAAAAAACATATGGATATTGCCCTGTTCATCTTCTAAAAGATTTTTTGTCTTACCAGTGTAAATAGTTTTCATCAAAATCCGCCTTCCAGTTATTAATAAAAAATTCTACATCGCAAAATTAACGCTATAACATTATACCATTTTCATGAAAATATATAAGACTTTTAAGCGACATAGCAAACTATTTATATAAATTATATATTTAGTTCAAAAGTATTCAAACAATTTTATAATAAACATAAAAAAAGTTAAAATAAATATCAGCCTTTAAATTATATTCAAATATATTTTTAATAAAATATAAGTTTTAAAAGCATTATATGGGTATTATAAAATAAAGTATTATCAATCGTTTTGTATAAAAAGGAGAAAAATCATGCAATTTATATGCTACAAAAGATGCTCAACTTGTGCAAAGGCTAAAAAATTTTTAGACGACAATAATATCAAATACGAATATAGAGAAATAGTTGAAGATATTCCAACAGCCAAGGAATTAAAAGAGATACACAAAAAATCCGGAAAAGATATCAAAAAATTATTCAATACCTCAGGTCAAAAGTATAGAGAGCTAAACCTCAAAGATAAGCTAAAAGATATGACTGACGATGAAAAATATAAGCTACTTTCAACAGACGGAATATTAATTAAACGACCAATATTATTAGGCGACGATTTTGCACTTTTAGGCTTTAAAGAAGAAGAATACAAAGAAAATTTGAAAATTAAATAAATTAACAATAATTTCAACAAATTATGTTAAAATATGATACTAGATTTATTTTTAATATTTTATCGGAAAATTTGATAAAATTATATTAATTTATGAAATAAAAAATGGAGTTAAAATGATAGTAGCTATTGATACCATGGGTGGAGATAATGCACCATTTTCACAAATAGAGGCAGGAATTTCAGCAATTGATAAGCTGGGAGTAGAAGTCATCTTTCTTGGAGACGAAAAAACGATAAAGTCCAAGCTAAAGGATATGCAATTAGACAGCGACAAGATAAGCATAATTCACTGCTCAGAAAATATTACCAACGATGAAAAGCCAGTTACAGCTATGAAAAGAAAAAAAAATTCCCCATTTGTAGTCGGTGCAAATTTAGTGAAAGAAAAAAAGGCGGACGCATTTATCTCCAGCGGTAGCACCGGAGCACTCCTTACAGCAGGTACATTAATAGTGGGTAGGATAAAAGGCATACTAAGACCTGCACTAATAGTGGCTTATCCTACAGTTAAAAAACCAATGATTTTACTTGATTTAGGAGCAAATGCGAACGTAAAACCGGAATATCTAAATCAGTTTGCATTTATGGGTTCATCCTATTCAAAAGCCATATTTGACACACAAAATCCAAGCGTAGGCTTAGTAAATATTGGTACAGAAGAAACTAAGGGTAGCACATTATATCAAGAGACACACAAATTACTAAAAGAAAATAAAAAAATTAATTTCTACGGCAATGTAGAGGGCAGAGACATACCTAGTGGAGTAGTGGACGTTTTAGTTTGTGACGGATTTACAGGAAACATAGTCTTAAAACTTACAGAGGGTGTAGCCATAGGACTGATGAAGTTAATAAAACAATCCCTAATGTCCTCACTGAAATCAAAAATAGGAGCAATGCTTGCCAAGGACGGACTAAAAAAAGTCAAATCCAAGTTTGACTACGAAGAATACGGCGGAGCAATGCTAATCGGAATAGACGGAATAGTAGTAAAAGCTCACGGTTCATCAAATGCCAAAGCCTTTTACTACGCCATAAACCAAGCCAAAAAAACCTACGATGCAAAAGTAGTAGATAGCATAAAAGAAATGGCAAAAGAATTTGCAGATGTGAAACAAGAAGTAGAATAGTAAGTCATTATAACCCAGTATAAGAATAAAAAAGCCTTATTTTACTATTAATCAAGTAAAATAAGGCTTTTTGCATATTATTTATCTTTTTTCAGTTTTTTCTTAGCTATCTTATTTATTAACTTTCGGATAGATGTCAAAATTATAAAGCAAACAATTAATTTTATTATAAAATATAGATGCCTGCTGAAAAGCTAAAGTGCCCTTTAGCTTATATAGTGGGACAAAAAAATATCTACAGATGAATATATTAAATAAATATCTAAATTAACCTTCTTCAATCATATCCAACAATATTTTTTTATTTTTTGCAAATTTTGGATTTAGTGGGTCTTTTATGGATTTGTCGCTCATGTCCATGGCAAATTTTATATGGGCGGGTTTGCCATACAAAAGGTAGATTTTATCAGACAGGGTCAGAGCCTCTTGTATATCGTGGGTGATAAATATTGCTGATATGCCAAGGCGTGAGACCATATCTGTAAACCAAGCGTACATTTTTAATTTTGTGATATAATCCAGTGAAGAAAATGGTTCGTCCAGCATGATTACGTCTTTTGAAAATAAATAGCTCCTTAGTAGTGCGGCTCTTTGTTTCATACCTCCGGATAATGAAGATGGGTATTTTTTTTCGTAGCCCTCCAGTCCAAATTCTGCAAGAGAGTTTTTTGCAAGCTCTCTTGCCTCTTTTTTTGTTTTGCCCTTTATGATTAGTGGCATGGCGATATTGTCCAAGACTGTTTTAAATGGCAGTAGTAGGTCTTTTTGCAGCATATAGCTGACATTTCCTGTAGTACCAGTGATGTCCTTGCCCATAAGATAAACTTTGCCCTCTTTAGGCTCTATTAGTCCTGAGATTGCATTTAAAAGTGTGGATTTGCCTATTCCACTTTTGCCTATAAGGCTGATTATCTCTCCTTTTTGCAAAATCAGACTGATATTTTCTATTACAATTTTATCTTCATAGCCTGCGGTGATATTTTTTAGCTCTAGCTGAGGAATGATGTCATAGGGTGTTTTAATTAACTGCTTATTTGATGTATTCATTTGTAAATCCAAAATCTTTTGGTATTTCTTTTTGTATTAATTTATTTTCCCATAGCCAAGCGTAGAAATTATTCCATCTGTCTTTGTCAAATACGCCAAATTTTTCAGCGTCGTCTATATATTTTGCACTTATCCATTTTTGACTTTCGACTACTAATTCTTTGTCAAGTTCGGGAGCGTTATTGAGTAAAATTTGAGCTGACTCATCAGGATTTTTGGCTGCAAATTCATAACCTTTTACTATAGCGTCTATAACTTTTTGTGCCTGCTGATTATTATCTTTCAGGTAATCATTATTTGCGATTAAAACCGGTGTATAGTAGTCAAGCTCTTTGCCATAGTCTGCGAAGTTTATAAAGTTAGTTTCAAGTCCTTTTACTTTGAAGGCTATGCCGTCCCAAGCATAATAAATCCAGCCGCTATCAGAGCCATTGGCTGATTTATCTTGTAATTGTGCGATAATATTTTCTGCATAAGGCACTTTGGTTACTTTTTCAAAATCTCCCCCGTCTTGATTTACAATGTATTTTAACATAGCAAGCTCTATAGGGTCATCCCATGTAGAGTATCTTTTGCCGGTCAGAGCTTTTGGAGTGGCGATATTTTGTTCTTTTAAAGAAACTACGCCTGAGGTGTTGTGTTGCAAAATAGCTAAAACAGAAGTTATCGGCATTGGATTATCAGAGGCAAAGTTTTGTGCCAATGTGTCTTGGAAAGAAATACCAAACTGACCTTTGCCACTACCAATTAATTGTGTAGTAGAGCCTTCAGGTGGTGGGACTATTTCTACATCTACTCCCGCCTCATCAAAGTAACCCTTGTCCTTTGCTACATATAGTCCAGTGTGGTTAGTGTTTGGAGTCCAGTCAAGCACGATGCTTATTTTTTCCTTTTGAGTTTCTTTAGGTGCAGGTTGCTCAGAGGTTTTAGCAGGTGCAGAAGTGCAACCAAGCATTATTAATGGTAATATTAAAAATGGTAATAATTTTGCTTTTAATTTCATATTTAATCCTTTCGATTTAAGATTTTTTGTATATTTTATTCATATTTTATAAGCTTTTTTTCTAATAATTTTAATAAATAGACTGAGATTAAGCTAAGTGCAGAAATAAAAAATATAACGGCAAACATTTTGTCAAAGGCGTAGGATTTTCTAACTCTTGTCATGTATACACCGATACCGTTGAACCCGCCCAGCCACTCTGCCACTACTGCACCAATTATTGCGTAAGAAAGAGAAATTCTTAATCCTGAAAATAAGCTTTTAAGTGACGCCGGCAACTTTACCATGGCGTAGATTTGATATTTATTAGCACCCATAGCTCTTATTAGATTGATGCTGTCATTATCTACTGAGCTCATGCCATCTGTCATAGAAATCAGCACCGGAAAAAATGAAGTTATGGCAACCAAGGTAATTTTTGGAGTAAGTCCGTAGCCTAGCCAAATCACCAATAATGGAGCTATAGCAACAGTCGGTATAGTCTGAGTGATGATTACCAATGGATAAAACATTTTTTTAAATACTATGCTTAAATCCATAAGTATAGCCAAGATAAATCCTAAAGTAAATCCAATACCAAGACCCGCAAACGCCTCAACCATAGTATATCTTGTGTGCTGAAAAATTAGTTCATAATCAGCGATAAAGGCTTTTATAACATCAGTCGGTGATGGCAAAAGATATTTCGGCACGACTTGCATATCAGAAAATATTTGCCAAATCACAAGTAGACCGACAACTGCAATATAAGGTGAGAGCCTATCTGTTATACTTTCCTGTTTTTTCGTCAATTGTAAGCACTCCTTCTTTTGGAGAATAATTCATCTTCAAATAGCTCATTACAGATGGAGCACCAGCCCTTATAGCCACATCTTGGAAACCCTGTACTATTTTCATCAAGGTTTCAAAATCGCCTTCGATTACAGTTTCAAAAGGTGTGACGACATAATTTACATCAAAAGACGCAATATAGGCTATAACCTCATCAACTATCCTGACAGTTTCCTCTTTTGAATTGGTTTGTGGCAAGACCTGTATTGCCACTGAAAATTTTTCCATAAAAAAACTCCTTTTCAATAAGGAGTACAAATAAATAGCATATTATCTCATCCCTGCTCCGGCATTATCCGCACAGGTAAATGGGTATAATCTCAGCTTTTTACAGCACCCCTAAAAATTATTGTGTGTATTTATTGTATCACAGTTATAATAAAAATAAAAGTATACAATGAAATAGTAAAAAATTTTAATAACAATGAAAAGTTTTCAAAAACTCTTCTTGAATTATAATCTAAACTAACTTACATAAGAAAGTGTAGTATTAGTTTTCATTGTAAAAATTTTTGCATAAGGTAGTAGCATAAATTTCTTTTCAAGATATATGCTACAATTTTCAAAGTAAATTAGTATAATCAAACAACCCGACTTTGTTCGCATTGTTAAGAGGCGTGTCTGGTAGTGTTGATATAATTCTACAATAATGTTAGCTTTTATAATATAATATTATTTGCTTTTTTGTGAGACTATTTATGTGATTTTAAGTTAAATTAAATGAGACAAATTCAATGTTTATAGATTTAAGTCAATTATAAAAATTATAGTGAAAATATTATATATTTGTATAGTTATATTTCCTTTTCAAATTCTTCTTTTAATGAGCCGTTTAGTTTTACTCCTAAGTTTTTAAAGGTGGTATCAAGCTTTTCAAACATTTCTATAAAATTTGCCTTATTGATGTTATGCCCCATATGTCCTATCCTAAATATTTTTTCGGCATATTCGCCGACACCTTTTGAGATGGCGATATTTTGCTTTCTCATTTGTGACAAAATATCTTCACTTTTTATGCCGTCAGGAGTTATTACGGCTGTAACTGTATTGGAAAAGCTGTCTTTGGGAAATAGCTCAAATCCACAGTTTATAAGCGTGTTTCTTGTGGCAATGGCATATTTTTTGTGGAGAAAAGCGTAATTTTCAGGAATATTTCTAAGTGCCTCATCAATTGCATAAATCAGATTTTCATTTTGTGTATATGGAAATCCACACGACTCATTAAAAGCATAATAATTTTTGTAGTTTAAATAATAGCTAGGCACAGTTGTTTTTCTGCCGTTTATTTTGTCGATTGCTTTTTTAGATAAAGTCACTATACCGATGCCTGTCGGAGCGGATATACATTTTTGACTGCCGGATAACATCACATCTATGTTAAATTCGTCAAAATATATTTCTTCTCCGGCAAATGAGGATACACAGTCGGTAACGGTAATTATATCGTATGAGTGCAACAATTCACAAATGGATTTTACATCGTTTGTTATACCTGATGGAGTTTCGCAGTGTACCATCGTAGCTACTGCAAAGTCGTGGTCTTTTTCCAAAAAGGCTTTTAAATCAGCTACATTAATTCCACGTCTGAAATCACCTTTAAATTTTACAGCCTCACCTCCGACATAGCCAACATAGTCTGCAAAGCCTTCACCGAAAAAGCCGTTGTAAATAACCAATACTCTTTCGCCTTTTTCTACCAAGGATACAATTGCACCTTCTAGCGTAATTATCCCTTCGCCAAGCATAAAAAAGCTTTTTGCATCAGTGTGAGCAAGTTTTGATATTTTATTTTCCACAGCTCTTTGATAGCCTAAATATTCAGGGTCAAGGTCAGGATTGGTCTTTGAAATAGACATTTTGTCTAAAACATTTTTTGCAATTGAAGTAGGTCCGCTACATAGTATTTTCATAAGATAACCTTCTGTATATTAAAAAATAAATTTAACTAATAATTTCATATTATATCACAAATCATACAGGAACGTGAAATTATAGATTTTCAAAGTAAAATAGATTTATCAATTTATACATATTATGGTATAATAATAAAATAAAAAACAAAATAGAAATTTTTTCATTATAGGTGGCAAATGTATTTAAAAGCTTTAGAAATCAAAGGATTTAAGTCCTTTTTAAATAAAACTGTAATAAATTTCCCAAGGGGCATGATATCCATAGTAGGACCAAATGGCTCAGGTAAGTCAAATATACTAGACGCAGTACGCTGGGTACTAGGTGAGCAGAGCATAAAACAACTGCGTGCAGACAAGCTAGAGGACGTAATTTTTTCAGGCAGTCAGGACAAATCCGCAGTAGGAGTGTGTGAAGTCACCTTAATCATTGACAATGAAGATGGTATGATAGACACTGAGTACAGCGAGGTTGCCATAAAAAGAAAAGCTTATCGTACGGGTGAGAGCAAATTTTTCATAAACGACAAGGCTTGCAGGCTAAAAGATATAAAAGAGCTTTTATTAGATACAGGTATAGGAAAAGAAGGATACTCTATAATTTCTCAAGGTAAAATAGACGAAATAGTTGGAGCAAGCTCCAGCCAAAAAAGAACACTGCTTGAGGAGGCATCGGGCATTACTAAATACCGCTACAAAAAAGAAGAGGGCGAAAAAAACCTTGATGTAGCCACAGAAAACCTTGAGCGTATAACAGATATCTACAAGGAAATAGAAATAAGAGTAAAGCCCCTAGAAGAACAAAAAATAAAAGCTGAAAAATATCTTGAATTAACAGATAAACTGAAAAAATTTGAGCTGAATAAATTCATAAAGACAGTAGACGAAATCTCTGAAAAAAGGAAAACTATCTTAGAAAAAAAATCAAAATTTGAAAACAGTCTTGATACCATAAAATCAGAGCTGACACAAAAACAAGCAGAGTTAAACGACCTAAATATAGCAAAAGAAAGCTCAGAGCTGGTAAAGCAAACCAGCATAAACGAGCTACAAGAAAAAAAATCAGATATAAAATCGGAGCAATCAGGCATAGAGCTAAAAAATGAGACAATTAGAAATTTAAACACTTCAAATGAATTACTAAAAGAACAAATAGAAAAAGCGGATACAAAATCACAAGAAAAACAAGCATACATTAATGAACTCCAAGAAAAAAATAAAACCAGTCAAACAGAGATAGACACACTTGGACAAGAGATAGAGCAATTAAAAGCTGATGAACAAAATTCAAAACAGCTAATATTTGACATAAGAAACAGCATAAAAAAATGTGAAAATGAAAAATCGGACTTGCAAAGTGACAAGTCAAGGCTAGAGGCTAGAATGCAGTTTCAAAAGACAAATATCGACTCCTTTAAAGACAAAATCAGCGAATACTTGCAAAAACAAGGCGAAATAGAACAAAATATCCAAGACATAAATTCAAAAATAAATACTCAAAAAGAGCAAATCACAAATAAACAAACTGAAATAAATCAGATAAGCTCACAAATTGAACAAAAAAGACAAACAATATATGAAATAGAAAATAAAATAAATGATACAAACAACGCTCAAAACAATCTCTTTTTAGAACAAAGAAGGCTACATTCAGAAACAGAAGTGCTGAAAAAATTAGAGCAAAGTATGCAGGGCTTTTCAAAGGGGATAAAAGCTGTACTTCAAAATACATCTCTTAAAGGAGTAAAAGACATAGTTGCCAACGTAATAAAAGTAAAGCCGGGCTATGAAAAGGCAATAGAACAGCTAATTTCAGGCAGAATGGACAATATAATTATAGATACAGCCAAAGACTCTCAACCTGCAATAAATTTTTTAAAGCAAAATAATCTTGGCAGAGCCACATTTTTACCAATAGATACGATTAAACCAGCCTATTTAAACTACAACGACATCGGAGTAAAAGCAATAGATGTAGTTGATTATGACGAAAAATACGCAGATATAATAAAAAATATCCTAGGGAAAATGGTAATCGTTGAAAATATGAACGAGGGTCTATTTATATCCAAAAAATATCAAAATAGTTTCCGCATAGCCACAAAAGATGGCGACCTATTTAACGTAGGAGGTTCAATCACAGGAGGCTCTACAGGATATACAAAAGATGTTTTCAGCAGAAGGTCAAACATTGCCCAAAATGAAGAAAAAATATCAAACTTAGAGCAAAGTATACAAAAACAAAAAGACTTAAAACAAAATTTTACATCACAAAAAGAAAGCATAAATTCAGAGCTGGAAAATTTACTGCAAAATATCAAATTAGCTCAAACGAGCTTGAGCGAAATGCAAACAGCAAATATAAAGCTAAATGCAGATTTAGATTTAGCAAGGTCTAAAAAAGACAGCCTAAACCTTGAACACCAAGGACTGAGCAACTCAGATACTAGGGCAAAAAAATCTCTTGAAGAAGACCAAAAAACCATTGACGATATAAATAAAAAAATAGCAAAAACAGAGCTAAAACTCCAAGAAGAGGCTAAAAAGCTTGAACATCAAGAAAAAATCTTAGATAAAAATTTACAAGATTTGTCACAAAAGACACTTGAGCTTTCTAATTTGACACAAAGTAAACAATTTGAGCAGATAAATATCGATACCGCACAAAAAGAAATAGAGCAAGCGACAAAAGAAAAAAATTCTGCAAAGGAAAAATTTGATAAAAATATAGAAAGTATTGAATTAGCTGAAAATGAAATTTTAGAATTGCAAAAAAATATTGACCAAGGACAAATTTTAGTAAAAGAACTGGAAGAAAAAATACAAAGACTTGAAGAGACCATAGTCCAAATAAAGTTAAACTATCAGGCTAAAAAAGCAGAGCTGGACGAGCTTAATAAAAAGAATACTGATTTTGCACAAAATTTAGTAAGCTTTTCAACCGAGCTTGATAAAGTAGACTACAAACTAAGCCTGATAGAAGAAAATATCAAAGAAAGCTATGACATCTCAATCAGCGAAATATATGACTACAAGGACGACAGCCTAAAATTTACCGAAACGGAAATAAAAAAATTAAAATCGGATATATCCTCCCTTGGCAACGTAAATATTGACTCAATAGAGGAGTTTGAAAAGGTAAACGAAAGATACATTTTCTACAAAACTCAAAAAGAGGATTTGGAGGCGTCAATCTCTCAGCTTAGACAGATAATCAAGCATCTTGAAAAAGATATGATTTCAGATTTCAAGACCAGCTTTAATATCATTAATAAAAACTTTTCTGCTATTTTTTCTATACTTTTTGGAGGAGGAAGTGCAAAGCTAATACTTGCCGATGAGACTGATGTGCTTGGCTCAGATATCGAGCTTTCAGTGCAGCCTCCGGGCAAGAAATTAAAAGGAATATCTATGCTTTCAGGAGGAGAAAAGGCATTAGCTGCTATTGCGTTACTATTTGCAATAATCAGCCAAAAAGCAGTGCCGTTTTGTATACTTGATGAGATAGATGCACCACTTGATGATGCAAATATTTTCAGGTTTGTTGAGTATTTGCAGACTTTAAAAGACACTACACAGTTCATCACAATCACACACAGAAGAAATACCATGGAGGCATCTGATTATATGTACGCTGTATTTATGCAGCAAAAAGGGATTTCAGAGGTAGTCAGCATATCTCTTTCAGATGTATCCCAGTACGCACAGGATTAAAAATGAAAAAAATAATTATTCAAAAAGGCGATTTTTTTGATAAATACGCCTTGGTAGAAGATAGCAAAATATTGAAAATAAAACTGCTGGACAAGTCACAAGACTATTTTCAAAACGACATTTTTATAGCATCTAAGAAAAAAGAAAATATATCCATGCACTCTTACACATTTAGCCTAACTAAGGATTTAAACGGGTTTATGCACTATGAAAAACAAGAAAGCTTTGAAAAAAAGTTGGTACAGATAAAAAAGATGCACCATGGCAGTAAAAATCCGGTATTGACAGATAAAATCACCTTAGTTGGACTTTATGTGATAATTGTCTTTGGCGATACGGGCATAAATGTGGCTAAAAATCAGTCTGACGAGAGCTTAAAAGAGCAAGTTAGCCAATTAATTGATAAAAAAATATTAGACTCAGCCAAAATAATTATCCGTTCTTACACAAAAAATGAGGATATAGAAAAATTAATTCAAGAGGTAAATTACTTGTATAGCGAATATAATGAGCTACAACGAAAAGCAAGCATTACTTCTGAGGACAAGCTGATTTACAGACAATACGAGCCATCTCAGAGTTTTTTAATAGATAATCCTGAGGCAATTGAGTTAATCACCAACGATAAAGAGCTATATCATAAATATAAAAATCAGAAAAAACACATAGAAAATACAGTATTACTTGAGGGAGATTTATTTTTAAAACAAAATTTGCAAAGTGAAGTGAATTCGCTTTTAAATGCCCATGTAAAAGTAAACTCCCAAATAAATCTGATTATCCAAAAAACCGATGCAATGTATGTAATTGACGTCAATTCAGGCGGATTTTTCAAACATAAGGACAAGGACAAAAACGCTTTGGAAATAAATGAGCTTGCCTCAAAAGAAATAGCTAGACAAATTGCACTAAGGAGCATAAGTGGTCTAGTTGCTATAGATTTTATAGATATGTATAAGCCAAGCTATATACAATCTCTTAAAACCATATTGTGCTACGAGCTAAACAGCGTAGATATAAATCCGACCATTGAAAGCTCAAATTCAATATTTATCCTAACTATACGAAAAAAAGACCTCAGCTTGCAGGAATATATCTACGATAAAAATATAAACTTATACTCAGAAAATTATATATTTGATGAAATAGACCACAAGCTGGCAAGTAATGAAAAAAAAGAAGTTGAAATTAATATTCCGCTATTTGAAAGTAAAAACGCTTTAAAAAATATAGAAAGTTTAGAAAAAAAATATGACATTAAAATAAGGGCAAGCTTTTTAAAAAAAGAAAACTTAAAGGTTAAAATTATTAATACAAATACTAACTAAATTTTAAAATTTTACTTTTTAAAGAGGGCATATGTTTTTTTTAACAGAGAAAAAAGAAGAAAAGACGGTCATAGACAATAAATTTTTTGAGCAGGTACTCCCCGTCCTAGAGCCAAAATATCTTAAAGTCTACCTTTACGGATACTACTTGGCACAAAATGCACAAACTCTTGGGGTAAAGAACCTAAAGGACATAGAAAAAGAGCTTTCCATGACACATGATGAGGCACTACAAGCATTTGACTACTTGCAAGCCTGCGGACTTATAGTCAAGCACTTTGTGGAAAACTCCACTACAGATAACTATAGCGTTGAGTTTTTAGCATTTACAAATTCTGCCAATAATACATACATTAAAAACGAAGAAATTGAAACACAAAACAACAAAATCAAACAGATGTATGACAACATAGAAGAAATCACAAAAAATTTCCTTACACCATACAACATCAAAAAAATCGACACCTTTATCAGAAATAATGATGTTGCCTACGATGTAGTAGTAGAGGCATTTAAATTTAACATGGAGCAAAAAAAGACCGCCAGCGTGGCAGAGGCAATCAAAACTCTAAGGCAGTGGGCAAAAGATGGCATAATGACTACAAGAGATTTGGACACCACACTAAACACAATAGATGACCAGTACGATAAGAGAAGAAAAATCTTCAAATATTGGGGTGAAGTGTTCAGATTACCTACAGAGCCTGAAAAAGAAATGATGGACACATGGATGTATGTATACAACTTTTCTTTGGAGGTAATATACAAGGCTATCGACGAAACTACCAAGACAAAAAGTCCAAGCTTTAGATATTTAAATGCGGTTTTGACCAAGTGGCATGAAGTGTTTAATAAATACGGCAAAAAAATTATAGCAAACGACATGACCAAGGAACAATTTTCAGAGCATATAAAAAATATATTTAAATTAAATAGCTTTACCGATGAGGACAAAAAAATTATCAGATTTTTTTATGAAAATTATCCAATAGATGCAATTACTTCGTCCTTGGGATATATAAACGAAAAAATAACCCTGCAAAGCGTATTTAGCTTTTTGACAGGGCAAAAGGAGTATGACGATTATTATTCAGGTGAAATCACCTTTGATGAAATGAATAATGCACTTGAAAAATATAAGCTGGAGCAACAAAGCTCAATTGATAATCTAAAAGAGACGTTCAATAAATCTCAAAAGACCGGCACTCAAAAATCTAAAAAACGACTTTCTTACAATGAGACCGACATAACTGAAGAAGAGCTGGAGGCACTATTATTCCCGACAAATGACTCAAATAAATAAGCGGTGTGAATATATAACAATAAATTTTATTTTAAATTGGAGGAAAAATGTCTTATATTAATCAAATCCAAGAGCAAATGAAAAATGATAATGTAAATTACTATATTATCCCTACAGAAGATGACCATTTAAGTGAGTATGTGGCTGATTATTTCGGATTAAGAAGTTTTGTGTCAGGCTTTACAGGCTCAGCAGGCACACTAGTAATAGAGCAGGATAAAGCAGGACTTTGGACAGACTCAAGATATTTTTTACAGGCAGCGGAGCAGTTGCCTGATGAAATAAAATTACAAAAAATGATACAAGGGCAATCATCATATATTGATTATATAGAAAAAAATATAAAATCCGGCTCAAAAATAGCCTTCAATGCAAGGTGTACTAGCACCTCAGATGGTATAAGACTTAGCGATATCGCAAAAAAAACAAACTCTACTTTAGAGCTGGAATACTTTGTAGCGGATGCTTTATGGACAAATAGACCACAATTGCCTGCAAATAAGCCATTTGTACTAAGTGAAGACATCACAGGAGAGTCTGTTAGAGCAAAGATAGATTATATCGGCACAGTATTGTATGATAAAAAATGCGATTATTTTTTGGCGACAAAACTGGACGACATAGCTTATTTGCTAAATATGAGAGGAAACGATGTTACTTGCAATCCGGTGTTTTACGCATTTATGCTGATACAAAACTATGCACACAATACAATTTCAACACTATATATTGACCAATTGAAATTAGATGAAAATTTAAACAATTATCTAGCACAGTACAACATAACAGTTAAAAATTATAAAGACATATATGATGATTTAGCTGACATAGAAAACTCCACAATCTTGATAGACGAGCAAGCTACAAACTATATGCTATTCAACAAAATGCTAAAATCAGGCACAATAATAGGTGGCACATCTCCTATAACTCTTAAAAAAGTGATAAAAAATGACATAGAGCTTGCTTACATGAAAAAATTCCACAAAATAGATGCTGTTGCCATGGTTAAAATTCTTCATTATATTAAGACAAATATAGGTATAGAACCAATGAGCGAAATATCCGTAGCTGATAAGCTGGAAGAGTTTAGAAGAGAAGATAAAAATTTTGTAGACCTTTCTTTTGAAACAATTGCCGGTTACAAAGACCATGGAGCGATAGTTCATTACGAGGCTAATGAGCAGAGCAATTATGTGCTTGAAAATAGCTCAATGCTACTACTTGACTCAGGCGCACAGTACCTAGGAGCAACTACTGATGTAACAAGGACAATTTCGCTAGGAAATCCAACTGAAGAAGAAAGGTGTGACTTTACCACAGTATTAAAAGCACATCTTAGCCTTGGTAATGCAGTATTTAAAGAGGGCACTATTGGAATGCAGCTAGATATATTTGCAAAGTCCAAGATGTGGGAGCAACATTTAGATTTTGGTCATGGCACTGGACATGGTGTAGGAGCGTTTTTAAATGTGCATGAAGCCCCAATCAGAATTAGTCCAGCATATAACAAAGTCGCCTTTAGACCGGGCATGGTAGTATCCAATGAGCCGGGAGTATATAAATCGGGTAAGCATGGCGTTAGAATAGAAAATCTTATCTATGTTGCACAAGACGAGACAAATGAATTTGGTAATTTCTTAAAGTTTGAAGATTTAACTCTTGTACCAATAGACTTGGATTTAGTAGATGTAACAATGCTTACAGATGTTGAAAAAAATCAGTTAAATAGCTATCACAAGAGAGTGTTTGAGGAAATAGCACCACTTTTAGACAATGAAACAAGAGCATTTTTAGAAAATGCTACAAGAGCTATTTAATACTAAAATAAATAATTGAACACAAATTTAAATTTAGCGAAAGAAATGTATTATTCAAATGTAGGGGCGAACTTTGTTCGCCCGAATATTTTTTAAAATAAAAAACTGAAATATATTATTTTTGTGCATTTATCTTCATTTATTTTTGCATATATGTCAAAATTGATATATAATTAATCAGTATTTAAGTCAATTTAAACATAAAGGTATTGGTGAAAATGAAAATAAGAGTTGGAGTATTTTTTGGTGGCAACAGTACAGAGCATGAAATATCTATAATATCAGCTTTACAGGCATTGGAAAACTTTGATAGAGATGTATACGATGTATTGCCGATATATATCACAAAAAACAATCTGTTTTATGTTGGAAACGATATAGGAAACATTGATAAGTATAAAAATATAAGCGAATTATTGAGTACCTCCACAAGAGTTGTACCTATAAATAACGGGAACACATTAGATTTAATGATTTATCCGCCAAAGACATTTGGACAAAAAATATTTGCAACAATAGATGTGGCATTTCCAATAGTTCATGGTACAAACATCGAAGACGGCACATTAGCAGGACTATTTAAAATGAACAGCATACCATTTGTAGGCTCAGATGTTACAGCATCAGCAGTCGGTATGGATAAATATGTTATGAAATGTGTCCTAAAAGATAATGACGTACCGGTGCTTGATTGCATCTTGGCGAATAAAAATGAATTTGAAACAAATGAACAAAAGGTATTAGAAAAAATAAAAACTAAAATCGGATTTCCGGTAATAATCAAGCCGATAAAC
This sequence comes from Criibacterium bergeronii, assembly GCF_001693775.2. Taxonomy (GTDB): domain Bacteria; phylum Bacillota; class Clostridia; order Peptostreptococcales; family Filifactoraceae; genus Peptoanaerobacter; species Peptoanaerobacter bergeronii. The sequence goes on from NZ_MBEW02000012.1 coordinate 21,850, forward strand.
CTAGGCTCTAGCATAGGCATAAAAATAGCAAAAAATGATAGCACACTGCTTGAGGCACTTAAAAACGCATTTATGTTTTCACCACAAATTTTGGCTGAAAGAGCAGTCACAAACTTAAAAGAAATTAATATTAGCGTCTTGGGAGACGAAGACAACCAAGAAGTGTCAGAATGTGAAGAACCTGTTCTTTCACAAGACATATTAAGCTTTGAGGACAAGTATATGTCAGGCGGTAGCAAAAAAACAGGGGCAGACGCAGGTTCAAAATCAGGTATGGCATCATTGTCAAGAAAAATTCCGGCTAACATCACAGCTGAACAATTAGCAACAGTGCAAAAGTACGCAAAAGAAACCTTTAAATGTCTAAATTGTCATGGAGTTGTCAGAATAGACTTTATGATTGACCAAGACCAAGACAAAATTTACGTCAACGAAATAAATACAATACCGGGCTCACTTTCTTTCTATCTATGGAAAGCAAAAGGAGTGGAATACAAAGATTTATTAGACAAACTTATAAAACTTGGACTAAAGAGAAAAAGAAAACAAGAAGACCTTACCTTCTCCTTTGAGTCCAACGTACTAAGTCATGTAAACATTGGAGGCTCAAAGGGAGGAAAAATGTAATGAATTTGACAGATGTCAAAGCAAAGTATAAAAATTACACTCCCAAAAATGCAACCAATCCCACAAAAGTAGCCGTAATGATATTGCTGGCTACAGAAAATGACAAAACCTATGTCCTCTTTGAAAAAAGGTCAAATATAGTTTCTCAGCCGGGAGACATATCATTTGTAGGAGGACACATAGAAGATGGGGAAACCGCTGAAGCTGCAGCCATAAGAGAGGCGACAGAGGAATTAAACATAAAAAAAGAAAATGTAAAAATAATTTCAGAGTCAGATTATTTTATCACGATAAATAATAGACAAATGAACAGCTTTTTAGCAGAGCTGGTAGACATAAAAATAAGCGAAATAAAACCCAATGAAGAAGTAGAAAAGCTTATAGCTATACCACTGGACGCTCTATTAAATGCAGAAAAACAAACCTATGTATCGGAGTTTGGCAAAAAATCCGAAGACGATTTTCCCTATCACCTAATCCAAGGGCAAAAAAATTATAAATTTGCAAAAATGAAAGAGTATACCTATTTCTATACACTAGATGAAACCGTAATTTGGGGCTTTACAGCAAAAATACTTTCGGCTTTTTTGGATAATCTAAAAAAATAATAAAAAAAGACACTTATACTATTATCTATTCAAAAAAATCACTATATAAGAAAAATACAACTGCACTTTCAATCAAGCTTTATACTAACTTATATAAGAAATATAAGAAAATGTAGTATTATTTTTCATAATAATTTTTTTGTGTTCAGATAACAAAATGAATTTCTTTTCAATATTTATGCTAAAATTTTTAAAGTAAGTTAGTATTATATTAAACTGATTACAATTTGTTAATAAAAATTATAAATTTTAAAAAAACTAACCTTTTTCGATATTTAAACTGCATTATTGTCAAAGCTTAAATACCTGATATGGTTAGTTTTTTTATACTTATTTTAATTTTTTGCAAAAAATGCTGCTATTATTGCCCCGGGTCCTGAATGTGTTCCAACTACACTTCCTATTTGGACTATTCGTGACTTATCATGTCGTTCTTGCCAAATATCGTAGGACTCACATAAATATTTTTCCACATCTGTACTTGATGAACCGCTGTATCCAATGAGGTATGGCTTTTCAAAATCAATATTTCCTTCTTTTTCTATGAGCTCATTCAATGATTTTTTTGCATTGCTAAAGCCCCTAGCCTTACCCATAGGGCTTATCTCTCCATCTTGGATTTTTAAAATCACTTTAAGATTTAAAGCCTTTCCAATTAAACCTGCTCCTTTATTAAGTCTGCCACCTTTAACCAAATAATCAAGTGTATTTAATAACGCTACTATCCTTATTTTTTCAGACTGTTGTTTTAATATCTCACATATCTCCCTTACATTTCGACCTTCTTTTATTAACGCCAGTGCAAGCTCGATAAGCACCCCTTCTCCAATAGAGCCTTGCTTACTGTCTATAACGAAAACTTTGTCTTGCAGCTTTTCTGCTGCAATAATTGCACTATTGTACGTTCCCGATAGCTTAGACGAAATCGTGATTACTATGATATCGTCTCCATTTTTAAGTAGCTCTTCATATTTTTCTTTAAAAGCATGAGGTGACGGCTGGCTTGTAGTCGGCATAATATCTGTAGTTTCAAGTTTTTTGAAAAATTCTTCTTTAGATATATCAACACCATCTAAATATTCCTTATCACCAAATTTTAATGTCAAGGGTACTACTGTTACCTGACTTCTTATTTCCTCACAAAAATCAGCAGTTGAGTCTGTAATAATTTTTATGCCCATTTTTCTCCTTATTCTTGATAAAATTTTTGATTTTCGTTTAATGCCTTAATGTTGTCAGTGAAGGTTTCAAGCACTCTATAAAATATTTCCTTTTCCTTTTCGTCAATTCCTTCATTTGCATACTTAACTGCAAAATCGACTTTTCTACTAACTTTTTCAGCTATTTCAATGCCCTTTTTTGTCAAATGATATTTCCCTGCATAGCCTCTTTTATGGACGCTTGTTTTTTCTACAATATTTTGCTTTATCATAAAATTCAAGCTTCGTGAAACATCAGATTTGTCCTTCGTTGTACCAGTTGACAGTTCATAAGAGCTTAATCCGCCTATGTTGTTGTAAAGCTCCAATAAATAGCTTAAATGTGATGAATTCAGTCCATAATTATCCATTTCCTGAGCTGCTAATTTATGCCATATTTTTTCTAAACTTAAAATTTGCGTTGAAAATTTTACAAAATTATCTTGCATTTTTCACCTCAAAATATTTTTAAATGATTGGCACAATCAATACAGCTATTATTTTATAATAAAGATGTTGATATGTCAACTTCTTGTTTTTTTTGACTATTATAGTCCTAAAATTGAACATGGATTTTAAAAAAATATCATTTTTGACAAAAATTTTTTTACTTTTTTTCATTTCTTTGACGTTTTAAAGACAAGTGGTTTATATAATGACATCATCAGGAAAATGTTTTTATAAAAGCTTTTTATATAAAATACAAGGAGGATTTTTAAGTTGGAAGCTCTAAATAATATTGACCTTAGCAAAGCAATGACAATCAAGCTTGATGATGTTTTACCAGAAATGCCAAAATTTGAAAGTGGTATCAGACGTGCACCGGACAGAGGTTTTCGTTTAAACAAACAACAAACAGAAATAGCATTAAGAAATGCTTTAAGATACATACCACCACAATTCCATGAACAATTAATACCTGAGTTTTTAGAAGAATTAAAAACTAGAGGTAGAATTTACGGCTACAGATTTAGACCCGAAGGCAGAATCTATGGTAAACCAATTGATGAATACAAAGGCAACTGCTTAGATGCTAAAGCTATGCAGGTAATGATAGACAACAACCTAGACTTTGACGTAGCACTTTATCCATATGAATTGGTAACTTACGGTGAAACCGGCTCTGTATGCCACGACTGGATGCAATACAGATTAATCAAAAAATATTTAGAAGTGATGCATGATGACGAAACTCTAGTAATGGAATCAGGGCATCCATTAGGCTTATTTAAATCTAGAAAAAATTCTCCAAGAGTAATAATTACAAATGGACTTATGGTTGGTCTATACGATAACCAAGACGACTGGGAAATAGCTGAAGAAATGGGCGTAGCAAACTACGGACAAATGACAGCTGGTGGCTGGATGTATATAGGCCCTCAAGGTATAGTTCACGGAACATACAACACTATATTAAATGCAGGCAGATTAAAATTAGGTATACCACACGATGGCAACCTTGAAGGAAAATTATTTGTTACCTCCGGTCTAGGCGGCATGAGTGGAGCACAAGGTAAAGCCGGTGACATAGCTCACGCAGTATCTATAGTAGCTGAAGTAGATAAATCAAGAATAGACACTAGACTTGAACAAGGCTGGATAATGAAGATGACAACTACTGTTGAAGAGACAGTAAAAATGGCTATGGATGCAGTAGCTAAAAAAGAAACTCTAAGCATAGCTTACAATGGTAACATAGTAGACTTGCTTGAATACATGGACAAAGAAAACATCCACATTGACTTGTTATCTGACCAAACATCTTGCCATAATGCTTACAACGGCGGATATTGCCCAGTTGGCATCACTTTTGAAGAAAGAACAAGATTATTAGCAGAGGACCAAGATAAATTCCATGAATTAGTAGATATGACACTTAAACGTCACTTTGAAGTAATCAAGAGATTAACAGCCAAAGGCACTTACTTCTTTGACTATGGTAACTCCTTCATGAAAGCCATCTACGATGCCGGTGTAAAAGAAATATCTAAAAACGGCGTAGACGACAAAGACGGATTTATTTGGCCATCTTATGTAGAAGATATCATGGGACCATTACTATTTGACTATGGTTATGGACCATTCAGATGGGTTTGCCTAAGCGGTAAACACGAAGACTTAATAGCTACTGACCATGCAGCTATGTCTTGTATAGATAAAAACAGAAGATACCAAGACCTAGACAACTACAACTGGATTAGAGACGCTGAAGAAAATAAATTAGTTGTCGGTACTCAAGCAAGAATTTTATATCAAGATGCTCAAGGCAGAATAGATATAGCACTTAAATTCAACGAATTAGTAAGAGAAGGAAAAATCGGTCCTGTAATGATGGGTAGAGACCACCACGATGTATCCGGTACTGACTCACCATTCAGAGAAACTTCAAATATCAAAGACGGTTCTAATGTAATGGCTGACATGGCTGCACAATGTTTTGCAGGTAATGCGGCAAGAGGTATGAGCCTTATCGCCCTTCATAATGGTGGCGGTGTAGGTATAGGCAAATCTATCAATGGTGGTTTTGGTCTAGTGCTTGACGGTTCTGAAAGAGTTGATGAAATAATCAGACTTTCACTTAGATGGGACGTTATGGGCGGCGTTGCAAGAAGAAACTGGGCTAGAAATCCTCACGCTATGGAAGTATCTATGGAATTCAACAATAAAAAAGAATTTGGTCACATCACTCTTCCATACCTAGTAGACGATAAATTGATAGCAGATGCTGTAAAAGATATGTAGGAACTTTACTATAAATGTATTAGCAAAAAGAGCCCGCAAGGGCTTTTTTTGTAAATACAAACAACTGTCAAAGACTGTAACTATAAATTAAACCTTTATAATAGTATCCGTATGAATAATTTTTGACTAATATTATATATTCAAAAAATGTCATATGTGCTATAATTTTTTGAGGTTATAATTTAATAATTTACATATTTTTATTATTTTATTCATATTATATCGAAAGGAGTTTTAAAAATGGCAAAAGTTAAATACACCTCAGTAGATGTAATAAAATTTCTTGTCTATTCACTTTTTGGTATTTTTATGTTCTTCGTTCCAATTAAAGCCACAATAGCCGGCAAAGAGTCATCTTCAATACCTATTGACCATATATTATCTCTTATAAAGTCAATACCGAATTTTGGACTTGTTTTTGGTACCTTTATGGTTTTAGCCGGTATAGTATACGCAATATATACTAAATCCTACGCTAAATCTGCAGTTGCTAAGGTGTTTTTTGCATTAAAGCTACTTGCTCTTGTTTTCTTATTTATGCACCTGACAAAAATGGGTCCGGCAAGATTTTTTGATATCGATATGTTACCAATGATATTCAACGCAATCATGGTATCTGTTGTTACAATAGTGCCTGTCGGCTCAATATTCCTAGGCTTTTTAACAGGCTTTGGTCTTATGGAATTTATAGGAGTATTTATGGAGCCTGTTATGAGACCGGTATTTAAAACACCCGGCAAATCAGCAGTCGATGCCGTAGCATCTTTCGTTGGAAGTTATTCACTGGCATTATTAATCACCAACAGAGTTTATAAAGAAGATTTCTATACTTCTAAAGAGGCTGCAATCATAGCGACTGGATTTTCTACAGTATCCGCAACTTTTATGATAATAGTTGCAAAGACATTGAATATCATGGATAACTGGGGTTTCTATTTTTGGATAACTCTATTAATTACTTTTGCTGTTACTGCTATTACCGCTAGAATTTATCCTTTAAATAAAAAAGAACAAAAATATTATTCAGGCAAGGACGCTGTTACAGAAGAAAAGAAACGTTTTAAATTTTCTGACGCAGTAGATGCCGGTATGACAGCATTTAAACAAGCCCCTCCAGTGTTTGAAGTTATAAAGTCAAACTTTATAGATGGGTTCAAGATGGCTTTGGGTATAGCTCCATCACTGCTTGGCGTAGGTATGCTAGGTCTTATATTAGCTGAATACACACCTGTTTTTGATATCATAGGCTATATTTTCTATCCATTTACAGCATTAACTCAAGTGCCTGACGCTTTATTAACTGCTAAAGCCTTAGCATTATCAATTGCTGAAATGCTACTTCCTTCAGCAGTTGTTACTGAAACACCAATAATCACAAGAATGCTTGTAGCTATTGTATCAGTATCAGAGGTACTATTCTTCTCAGCATCTATCCCTTGTATGATGGGTACACAAATCCCTATAAAATTTACTGATTATCTAATAATATGGGTTGAAAGAGTGATACTAAGCATTTTAATTGCTGCACCAATATTGCATATTGCTGCACCAATACTGCATTTAGTTTAATTTTAACAAATTAATCTTCAGCATAAATAATAAGCCCACTGATTTTATTCTTTGGGCTTGTTTTTTTAAGCTGGCAAATAAAATATTTTTTAATACCAATAAATAAATTAGGAGGACTTATGTCAAAATTAATTATTAAAAACGCATCACAAATAGCAACGCCAATAGGTCACAGTGCAAAATTCGGCAAGGAAATGAATGAAGTAAAAGTATACGAAAACGCCAGCATTGTTGTCGAAGATGGCAAAATAACAAAAATCGGAGCAGATGCTCTTGAAGGAATTGACGAATCAGGCTATGAAGTAATCGATGCCAAAGGAAAAGCTGTACTTCCCGGCTTTGTAGACTCACATACACATTTTACCTTTGGTGGATATAGAGCTGACGAATTTTCATGGAGACTTCGTGGCGACAGCTATATGGATATAATGAATAGAGGTGGCGGCATCCAAAGTACAGTTAATGCCACTAGAGAGGCAAGCGAAGATGAACTATTTGAATCCGGTATGCAAAGACTTGACTCAATGCTTGCCTTTGGTGTCACATCTGTAGAGGGTAAAAGTGGCTATGGACTTGATAAGAACACAGAACTAAAACAGCTTAGAGTGATGAAAAAATTAAATGAAAGTCATCCAATTGACATAACATCAACATTTTTGGGTGCTCACGCAGTACCAAAGGAATACAAAGGAAGGTCAAATGAATATATAGATTTTCTAATCAACGAAGTTTTGCCCGAAGTTGTCAATGGTAAATTAGCTGAATATTTTGACGTATTCACAGAAAAAGGTGTATTTGACATAGAAGAATCAAGAAAAATGTATACAGCTGCCAAAAATGCCGGTATGAAATTAAAAATCCACGCTGATGAAATAGTAACCCTTGGCGGAGCTGAGCTTGCCGCAGAATTTAAAATGACTTCCGCTGACCATCTACTCCACGCCTCTGATGAAGGGCTTAGAAAAATGGCAGAAAACAAAGTTATAAGCACACTACTTCCTACCACTGCTTTTTGTATCAAAGAACCTTATGCTAGGGCAAGATTTATGATAGAGCACGGCAGTGCAGTAGCATTAGCTACCGACTTTAATCCGGGTAGCGGCTTTACAAATTCCATACCTCTGATGTTTGCTCTTGCAACTATATACATGGGCATGACACCTGAGGAGGCTATAACAGCTTTGACATTAAACGGGGCAGCCGCTATAGATAAAGCTGAAACGGTCGGTTCATTAGAAGTAGGCAAAAATGCCGACATAGTAATATTAAAATTTCCATCTTACAATTACCTACCATACCACACAGGTGTAAATATTGTAGAAAAAGTTGTTAAAAACGGAAAATTAGTTAGGGAGAATAAATAACATAAATGTTAACTACAAAAGAAGTCATATCTAATTATGTAAATCTTGGTGTCACAAAGGCAAAAAATTCTACAGTTAATCTATTATTACTATCTGTTGTTGCCGGATTTTTCATAGCCTTGGCAGGTGTCGCAGCTAATACCGGTACAGCAGGGGTAGAAAATCCGTCTATTGCAAAGGTAATTTCGGCTGCAATATTTCCTGTCGGCTTAGGCATGGTATTATGCGTTACATCTGAGCTGTTTACCGGAGATTGCCTGATGTTCTTATCTTTATTTAGCAAAAAAATTACCATAGCTCAATTGATAAGGACACTTGTGATAGTCTATATAGGAAATCTGATTGGCTCTATTATTATAGCATGGGCAGTAAACTACAGCGGTCAAATAGGTGCATTTAACGGCTCTTTAGCAGCATATTCAATCAAAATTGCAGTGGCAAAGGTGAAACTAGATTTTGGCAAAGCTGTCGTACTTGGTATATTGTGTAACTTTTTAGTATGTATCGGAGTTTTGATGGGGCAGTCAGCCACCTCACTACCCGGCAAAATAATGGGCGGATTTGTACCTGTATTTGCCTTTGTAGCAGCCGGCTATGAGCATAGCGTAGCAAATATGTATTATATTCCAGCCGGACTATTTGCAATTCAAAACCCAAAATATTTAGAGCTAGCTCAAAAAGCCGGCATAGATGTAAGTAATCTTAATGTATCAGGCTTTATACACAATCTAATCCCCGTAACTATAGGCAATATAATTGGCGGAGTAGTGTTTGTAGCTATGATATATTATGTAATTTTCCTTAGCAATCAAGAAAAATAGTTTATGTTTGTAAAAAAAGCAACTCTTGCGTTTATAGCATGAGTTGCTTTAATTTGAACTTTTTTCAAAGAATATTTTGCGATATAATTTACATAAAAAGAAAAGTTGTACAGTCGGTTTGCCACAATTCATCAAGATTGGGGGTGATATGTATGTCAAAATATGAAGTTGTAACTATTGTTATAATGGTAATAGATTTGATACTACAAATCATAGCCCTGATAAAGTCTTTCAAAAAAAACAATTAGGCAGTAAAAAACCACTGTATGTCCGGTACAACGATTTTTGATTTTAAAAAAACTCTAGGGCAAACCGAATAGGTTTACTTTTTTCTTTTTATATTATACTACAATCAAGCAAAAAAATAACAGGGATATACCAAAACAGGTGTATCTGTTTTTATGGTTTTTATAAGGCTAAACCTGATATAAAATCAAACTTAGCCTTTATCATTTAATACTATTGTCTAATAAAAGGCTGGGTATATTCATATCTGAGCACTTTTCGCCTACGGCGGTGGCTCAAAATCTCCTTCGATGAACATACCCAGCCTTTATTGATTATTTAATTAGGTATTAGTATAAGACTTATTTTTTTTTAATGAAAAGAATTTGTTGCATTATTTAAAACTTGATAATTTATCTATGTTGATTTATAATTAAGCAAGAAAATCGTTTATTTAACTTAGAAAGGAGAACTTTATTGATTACAGCTAAACTATTTGGCCCTCCTGTTGTTACATACAATGATAAGGAAATATTTTTTCCCTATAGCAAGGCTAAAGCCCTCCTTTTTTATTTACTAATTAAAAAACGTGCAAGCAGAGACGAGCTTTCCGGACTTTTTTGGGCGGAAAGTAGCGATGAAATTGCCAAAAAAAATCTGCGAAATGCCATATACCAAATAAAAAAGACCTTTGGCGGAGTAGATGTCTTGCTTTCCCCAAATAAATCAATAGTAAAATACAATGATGCTGTTGAGCTTAAAATAGATACCGCTAACTTTGAAACTAACTCTGATGATTTAATCTACGACTACACAGGTGAGTTTTTGCAGGGTTTTTTTGTAAAAAATGCTGAGGGCTTTGACGAATGGCTCACCGCTACAAGAGAAAACTACCTTGCCATCTACGAGCAAAAGCTATACGATTTGATAGAGCAAGATAAAAACAACAATTTCTCCTCAAAAATAAGATTTTACGCTGAAAAACTTATAGATGTAAACGAGTTTAACGAACGTGCTTATCAGATACTTATGACCTATTATAAGGATAAGTTTAACTATACCGCAGCAATAGAAGTATATAAAAAACTAGAAACCTTATTTTCAAAAGAGCTCGCCATGGAGCCATCTGCAGAGAGCAAGTACATATACCTTGGCATATTGGATTTAATCAATTACACCAACTATAAACAAAATAGTGATATAAAAAGCTTTTTCTACGGCAGGTCTACAGAGCTTAGATTGCTTACCCAAAACTACGAAAGTCTAACCAATGGCGAGGTAGCTAAATCTATAGTAATCAAAGGCGAGGCAGGTGTAGGAAAATCAAGACTAAAGGATGAATTTTTATCTAAAATCGACAAATCCTTGTGCCATGTATTTGAAACAAGCTGCTATGCCGCTGAAAAACAATATTTTTTCAAGCCGTTAGCCCCAATAATATCAGAAATAAAAAAAATCATGAAAAAATCTGATATAGAATTACCAAAAAACTATGAAAAGACACTTTCAACAATATTCCCTGAGTTTAGTGACAATAAGACAAATCTGCAAAACCGCTCACTAGAAGAAATCATGGGCGAAATAAAATTTGACATGATGGGAGATATCATATCGGATATACTGGAAAGGCTTTCTCAAATAAAAAATATTCTTATAGTCATAGATGACATTCAATACGCTGACAGCATGACTATATCAACGCTCAGTAGCATAATACTTCACCAAAAAAGAAATGACATAATATTTTTAGCAACCTATAGAAATGAAGAAGAAAAAAATGTCGAAAATATGATTTCTTCCCTAAATCTTAGCGATAAACTAATAACCATAAATTTATCAAGGTTCAGTGAAAAAGAGACTAAATCACTAGTAAAGACAGCCTTCCCTAAATTTGAGTGGTCATTTGAGCTGCTAAATAAGATTTATGAAGAAACCTCAGGCAACGCATTTTTTATCATAGAATACCTAAATATCATAAAAAACGGCGGAGACATCAACATCATGACCGCCAAAATGCAAGACATCATAAAAAGCAGATTTCTATATCTATCTGATGATGCAAAAAAAATACTTGAGCTGGCATCACTATTTGATGATGAAGTGAACCTGTCTACAATAAAGGCACTTACCAATTATGATGAGTTCAAGCTTATAGACATCTTGGAGGATTTAGAAAAAAAATATATCCTAGTTGAAACCCGTGGGAAAAACGGCATAAGCTTTAAATTTACACATCAAAAACTCCAAGACTTTATCTATATGAACCAATCTGACATGAGAAGAAAAATTTCCCACGAAAAAATTGCAACAATACTTGAAGGTATGCTTGACCCCAAAAAAATAAATATAGGCATATACCACAAGATAATCTATCACTATGAACAAGCTGACTCAAAGCTAAAGGCATTAGATTATAAAATAAAAGTCTTGAATTATTATCTTGATTTTTCCCATGAGCTGTTTCCTATATTAAATCATGTCGAAAATAGTAACCCAAACCACACTTACTTTACCAAAAATGAGACACTCGCCTACTTTGACGACATAGAAAACTCCTTGCACGAGCTAAGTGCCACATTTATAAAAGAGCAGGAGATTTCTCCTCTTACAATTTCATATCTGCATATAAAAGGCAGATACCTAATAAGAGAAGGCTCCTACGAAGATGGCATCACACTTATTCGACAAATGATAAATCTTTCTTATGAAATAGGCGATAAAGACCATGCAATAGAGGGTTACAAGCAATTAATTTTTTACTGCGTGCAAACCTACAAAACATCGCAGATGAGCATATATATAGACAAAGCTTTGAACTTGGCTGTAGAATGTAACTATCACAAAGAGATAGGCATTTTACTAAGACTAAAAGGTCTTTACAAGCTTATGTCTAAGGAATATCAAGAGGCTGAATCACTGCTTTTAGAATCAATAAACACCTTTAACATAACCCCATATATAGCCGACAGATATTCGCTAAATATTGCCGCTGCATACAATTACATCGGTGAAATTAGACGTATCAACAAAGATTTTGCACAAGCAATCAAATATTACAAAAAAGCAGCTACTATCTGTAAGGAAAAAAACGCTATGATTTCCTTTGCCATATTCAATGTAAATGCCGGACAGGCATCCTATGACGATGGAAATGTTCAAGATGCTAAAAAATATTTTGAAACTGCCTATAGCATATACGATAAACTGGATACAGTGTGGAGAAAATCCGTAGCCTCTGCTTTTTTGGCAGTAATATATTTAAAAGAAAAAAACTACGAAAAAGCTCTACATCTTATAAAAGAGGCTGAAAAAGACTCACAAAAAATACAAAATCCTCACGAAATGGGAACAGTATTTTATGTAAAAGCTCTTATAAAATCTGAGCTTGACATAAATGATAAAAAACAAAAATTGCTTGCAAAATATCTCAAAGAGGACTTAGACAGTTATATACAAAATGCTCTTGCATATTTGACAGAATCAGGAGATAATTTTGAAATAGAAACCCTTAATAAGCTTGAGAGTTAATTAGCTGTATCCACTGCAAATTATAAACTTAGTCTATATTTTAACAGATCTAAGGAGGCGAAATTATGACTTTTGAAACTGTAGAAAATGTATTCACCATCACCATGGATATGACATTTACTACTGCACTTGCTGCTGTACTACTTGTTGTCGGCTATGCAATAAGAAATAAAGTTAATTTCTTACAAAAATATTGTATACCTGCACCGGTAATTGGCGGATTTTTATTTATGCTATTCACCACTGTTGGACATTTTAACAATTCTTTCACTTTTAAATTTGACTCTACACTGCAATCATTTTTAATGCTGATGTTCTTTACAACCGTTGGTCTTGGAGCAAGTTTCAAAATCTTGGCAAAAGGCGGAATACTTTTAATAGTTTATTGGTTAGTAGCAGGCTTTGTATCAATAGTACAAAACACTATTGGTATTACAGTCGGAAGATTGGTAGGACTTCCTGAGGCTTATTCACTTCTTTCCTCCGCCATTACAATGATAGGCGGGCATGGTGCAGGTCTTGCTTATGGTAAAACCTTTGAGGCAATGGGTTATCAATCCGGTCAATTAGTAGGAGCAGCCGCTGCTACATTTGGTCTTATTTCTTCAGTTATGGTTGGTGGTCCTACCGCATCAAGACTTATAAGAAAATATAACCTACATCCCGACCCTGATGAAGTCGAATTTGACACATCAATAGAAGATATAAATGCGTCCAACGGGCAAACTTTAAGCAGCCTAGATGTTATTAAAAACGTTACAGTCATACTATTTTGTATGGCAGCTGGTACAATGATTTCAGGATGGATAGGCAAGCTTATAGGTATGTCTTTCCCTACATATGTAGGAGCTATGTTCGTAGCAGTTGTAGCTAGAAACCTAAATGAGTCTGTTCATTTATACAATTTCCACTTCGGTCTAGTAGACGGTATAGGTGATGTATCACTAAATCTATACTTATCAATAGCTATGATGACATTAAAGCTATGGGAGCTTGCAGATTTAGCCGGAGGCATGATTGTTGTACTACTTTGCCAAGTACTATTTCTTGCAGTATTTGCATATTTTGTAGTATTTAGAATACTTGGCAAAAACTATGACGCCGCAGTAATGTGTGCAGGCTTGCTTGGTCACGCACTTGGTGCTACCCCTACAGCTATAGTTAACCTTTCAGCTGTAAATGATAAATACGGCATGAGCAGAAAAGCCATGATGATAGTACCAATAGTTGGTGCTTTCCTAGTAGATATCATCTATCAGCCACAAACCATTTGGTTTATCAAAAACTTTGTAAAACCGATGTAATGTATAAAGTTTTAATTAATTTTTAAAATATAACTAAAATATAACTAAGTTTATTATTGTAAAATAAAAAACCTAAGGAAAAAATCCTTAGGTCTTTTATTTTACATATTAATTGGTGACCCCTACGGGACTCGAACCCATGTTACTTCCGTGAAAGGGAAGTGTCTTAACCGCTTGACCAAGGGGCCTTAATTTGTTACTTAGCTATTATACATATAAAACCTGCAATTGTCAACCACAAATTTTACGAATAATAATTTCCGGTGAAAAGATTGATATAGCTTTGTTAAGGTTTAATTAAAATATTACAGCCACTTCATAACTTTACTAATTTTGGTTTTATTTCAACAGCTAAAATAGTATTATTATATACAATTCTTATAGTTTTAAGCAAAATATCATTATTGAGCATTGACTCTATAGTATTTGGTGATGCTAATTTAACAAGTCTTTCTTACATTTTAGCTATATCAACATTAAATCTTCTACCAACATTTTTAATATTAAAAATGCACAAGGCACATTTTTTTGAAGTATTGGTATTAGATGCCTATTTAATCGCTCAGGCTATGTTTGTAAAAGATAATATTCTTTGGATAATTACTGCAATATACTTTTTTGTTATTTGTATTATTTACTATAAACTAAATAAGCATAGCAAATTTTGATTGCAAGGAAGAGTTCAACCAAGGGCAGTATTACTCCTTGGTTAAACTCTTCTTTTTTCAATTAGATTAAAAGCTACTCTGTAAAATATGACATTTTTTACATATTTATGCAAATTTATCTCCTAAGCAAAATTGATTTGTGGTTACTATGGCGTAGTTCATAAAATTTTGATATAATAAAATTATAAATATTGGTCATTTAGTTTAGTATTAAGTTTAATAGGAGAGTTTAAAATGAAAAAATATAAAAAATTTATCCTATTTACGATAGCTTTGATGGTTTTGTCCGTATTTTGCAATTTTTCTTTTGCTGAACAAGCACTAAATGCTACACCTCAATCAAATGCAGCTTATTATAGCTACAAAGATTTTATAACCGTTACAGACCAATTTGACGTAGGCAGTCAGACAGTCTACTGCAACGCTGTTTGCTCAGTATACAGGGAAAAATTGTCAACCGGCACAATCAATCACTTTTTAAATGTACAGGATGTTACTCAGACTTTAAATCCAAGCTCCTACTATTATTTAAGCGATACAGATACAGCTATAAACGATAATAAAATCCAATGTGTCGGCGTCTTAAATATATCTATACCACCGGCTACTATAAGCGGTATAATAGACAATGACCTACTTAGTCTTTCCTCTGAAAAACCCGATAAAAGGGCTAACGCTTGGACAAATAGACAAAGCTATAACACTTACATCATATTAAATGTATAAATACAATATGACTTAATATATTTTGCAAAGGGGGTATCATGAAAAAACATTCCGAGCTAACAAGTCAATTAAGGCTTGAATACGAGCAAAAGCAAAGAAAAATAAAATATATAGCCGAGCACAACAAAAAGCTTTTTTATGATAAATATCCCTACATAAAGCATTTGGATGACAGCATAAATAATCTATACCTAAAAATTATGAAAATCACCATAAATGACGAAAATATCAACGAAACAAAGGCTAAGCTAGAACTTGAAATAGAAACTATTAAACAGGAAAAAGATAAATATATTAAGCTAAACCACGTTGATACCGCCCTACTTTATCCAAAATACGAGTGCAATATCTGCCATGATACAGGAATTATAACCCAAGATGCAGTATCTAGACCCTGTAGCTGTTATACAAAAAGATATAACGCTTTGGTATATGAAAACTCCGGTCTTAAAAACCTTACAGATACTCAAAACTTTGACAACTTTGATTTGAAAATATTTTCTGATGAACCAATAAATGACACAACCCCTAGAAAAAGTATGCAAAAACTAAAAGAAATCGGTGAGGACTTTGCAGATAATTTTGATGATGAGCAGCATAAATCCATGCTATTTATTGGAAAAACAGGACTTGGAAAAACCTATCTTGCACTTAGCATAGCTCAAAGACTAATTGCAAAAAATAAATCAGTAGTCTACGAAACCAGCCTCCAGCTATTTGAAAAACTTGCCCGTACAGTATTTAACAAAACAGAGGAGATAACTGACAGAGGTTTTTATGATTTAGTATACGAAGCAGACCTGCTGATTATCGATGATTTAGGCACAGAAATAGTCAACGACTACGTCAACAGCCAACTTTTCAATATAGTAAATACAAGGATATTAGCAAATAAAAAAATCATCATTTCTACAAACCTTACAGCAGTAGAAATAAATGACAGATATGAAAGAAGAATAACCTCAAGGCTCTTCGACAGAAATGATTTCGTTCATTATAAATTCATAGGCACAGACCTAAGATGGAGAAAATAATAGTTCTGCTAATAAAATAATTTAATATTATTTTTCTCATTTTCAAAATTTGCTTGACATTATCTTTCTTTAACTATAATCTATAAATAATACTTTTAAAATTTTGAGTTAATATTAAATTATGCGTAAAATATAAAAGATTGTATCAAGCTTTTATATTATTTATACAAGGAGAATAAATGGGCAAAATAGCTATACTCACTGACTCAGGTTGTGGATTAGAGCCTACTGAGATTACAAATTCCACTTATGTTGTACCACTACATATCAACTTCAAAGAAAAATCCTATAGAGATAATATAGATATTACCGCAGCTGAAGTGTACGATAGAATGCTAAAAGGTGACATCCCAAAAACCAGTATAGCTCCTATGGGAGACATAGAAAGCATGATTAAAAAAATTAAAGAAGATGGCTACGACCAAATCATATCCATCTCTATTTCATCAGGCTTGAGCGGTATTTATAATGCAATGAATTTAGCACTAGGACAAGCTGAGGGAATTAAGTACAAATCCTTTGACACCAAAAATATATCTATAGGTGCAGGATTTTTTGTAATATACGCTCAAACTCTGCTTGATAAATTTGACTCAGTAGACGATTTATACGATGAGCTACAAAGTAAGCTTTACAATTCAAAATTATTTTTCAACATAGACACACTAAAGTTCTTAATCGAAGGCGGAAGAATAGGAAAAGTCTTAGGCGGCATAGGCTCAATGCTTAAAATAACACCCGTCATGTCATGTGATAAAGACGGAGTATACTACACCGTATCTAAAAAAAGAAGCTCTGAAAAAGCTATCGAAGACATGATTACACAGGTAAAAGCATTTTTAGCTGAGCATGGGGCATACAAAAATAGATATTATTTTACCCTTGTATATAGAAATGACGAAAATGTGCTCCAAAGATTTACAACATCACTTGCAGATGAGTTTGCAAATGCCACAAAGCTTATACAATATAAAACCGTAAGCCCCGCATTGGGAGTCCATACAGGTCCGGGACTAATAGGGCTTGGTGCATTTTGCTTTTAAAATCTAATAATACTCAACACCAGCTTATGCTGGTGTTTTTTGTTGGTATAGAATATTTGATTTAAAAATATTGCGTAAATACACTTTTTTATTAAATCTAAATTTAGTATTTATTTTAAAATATTACTTATATGCAGTGTACGATTGCTTAGCTCATTATTTTCATTTAATAATAAATTCTTCAAAAATAATTCCAAGTATTCAGTTGTCTCAAAAATACCATTTTTAATGTCGTTATAATTTGCTCTAACTAGAGAATTTCTAAAATACCAAGCATTATTGGAAAATATATCATTTGTAACTTCAAACCCTAATGTCCTCAAACATTTTATAAAAAATACCGCTGTTGTCCTAGTATTCCCTTCCCCGAATAAGTGAATTTGCCATAATTTTGAGACAAAATCCGCTAGATGTGTCATAGCTTGTCTAATATTTTATTTATTAATTATATACGAAAAAAGCAACAAATACGATTAAAACTTTTATCAAAAAAAGAAGGCTCAATTTTAAATTGAACCTTCCCATCATTTTTTATCTTGCAAATTCTGTTGTATGTGTTTCTCTTATTATGTTTACTTTAATCTGTCCCGGATATTCCATTTCCTTTTCTATAGTTCTTGCTACGTCATAAGCCAGTTTTGGCAACAGTTTGTCAGAAATCTTATCCGGCTTAACCATTATGCGTACTTCTCTACCGGCTTGTATAGCAAAGGATTTTTCTACTTCTTGGAATGAATTAGCTATTGTTTCTAATTTTTCAAGCCTCTTTACATATGACTCTAGGGTTTCTCTTCTTGCACCAGGTCTAGCGGCTGATAAAGCATCTGCTGCTGTAACTATGACCGCCTCTACAGATTGTGGTTCATAGTCGCCGTGGTGGGTAGACATGGCATGGATGACTTCCGATGATTCCTTGTATCTTTTTAGTATATCCATACCTATTTCTACATGTGTGCCTTCTACTTCATGGTCGATAGCTTTGCCGATGTCATGGAAAATGCCGGCTCTTTTTGCCAGTTTTACATTTACTCCCAGCTCTGCTGCTATTATACCGCAAATTTCGGCTATTTCTATTGAATGTGATAAAACATTTTGTCCGTAGCTTGTACGATAGTGAAGTCTACCAAGTAGTTTTACAAGCTCAGGGTGTACTCCGTAGATGCCAACTTTCATTAGAGCTTTTTCGCCCTCTTCTTTGATGTTTTTCTCTACTTCTTTTTTAGCCTTGTCTACCATTTCTTCGATTCTAGCAGGGTGTATTCTGCCATCGATGACAAGTTTATCAAGTGCTATTCTTGCCACTTCTCTTCTTATTGGGTCAAATGATGATAACACTACTGCCTCAGGTGTATCGTCTACTATTAGGTCAACTCCTGTAAGTGTTTCTAAGGCTCTAATATTTCTACCCTCTCTACCTATTATTCTGCCCTTCATTTCGTCATTTGGCAAGGATACTACTGACACTGTAGTTTCTGCTACTTCGTCAGCCGCTATTCTTTGGATTGCGTAGGCTATAATCCATCTTGCCTGATTTTCTGCGTCTTCTTTTGCGATTTGAACTTGCTCTTTTATCTTCATAGAAAGCTCATTTTTTACTTCCTGTTCACTTCTTTCTATGATATAGTTTTTAGCCTGTTCAACCGAAAATCCTGATATTTCTTCAAGTTTTTTGAGCTGCTCTGATTTTACAGCTTCGATTTGAGATTCTTTTACTTCTAAATTTTCTTTTTCTTGTAATAATTTCTTTTCTTTTTCTTCTGTTTGTGCGAATTTTTTATCAAGGGATTCTTCTTTTTGTACTAATCTTTTTTCAAACTTTTGTAGTTCGCTTCTTCTATCTTTATATTCAGCATCATAGTCGCTTCGCATCCTTTGGACTTCTTCTTTAGCCCCTAAGATTATCTCTTTTTTCTGAGTCTCAGCATCTTTTTGAGCCGAAGATTTAAGATTTTTTGCGTATTCTTCAGCGGAGCCGATAGCTTTTTCACTCATATTTTTTCTAAGCAAATATCCAATTGCTAAGCATATAATTCCGACTACTACCGGCACTAATATATTTAAACCCATTTTGACCACCTCCTATTTTTTTAGATTTTCGGAAGCAATCTTGAGATATTAAAATGTATAATTTAATGGTAATATTTTTCTACCAATTAACATTAAACTTTTGTATTCTTGGATTACTTCCTTTCTTGATTTAAATTTATCGTATTTGAATTTTATAAACTACCCTTATATTTTAAATGGTTTGAAATATTATGTCAACCTGTTAATTAATCATTTTCCTTAATTTTCTAAATATGATATTGTTTTCAAATGTTAATCAAATTTACAGCTTTGTGCTTATAAAAAATACATAACTGCAAAGCTAATGTAAAAAACTTTTAAAATATTTTAAATATCTCTACAATTACCACTTTAAATTATTATTTGTATACTCAAATTGCTAAATGTGTTATAATAATAAAGTATATATTTGAAGAAACCTTTCATTTTATCACGCATATACACGAATATAATTGATAATTTTTTTAATAGGAAAAAGGAGTGATTAGACTGAGAGAGCTTTATTTTATACGACACGCTGAAAGTGAGCTAAATACTCAAGGCAAATTTTCAGGTCTTTTGGATTGTGACATCACTGAAAAGGGCAAGGAGCAAATAAACGCACTAAAAAATTATATAAAACCCGAAAATATAGATGTAACTTATACATCTCCGCTTAAAAGAGCCTATCAGACAGCTCTTGCTGTATCTGATAATCCTATAATAGTAAATGACCTGCATGAAATGAACTTTGGCGATATAGACGGTGAGCAGATACTAAAAGTCAAAGAGCTCTACCCTGATATATTTGAAAAGTTGGATAACCCTGAGCTTGATTTTAGGTTTCCAAACGGCGAAAGTAAGTCCGACATATTAAACCGCACTAGAGCCGTTATCAAGGATATTTTAAACAGAAATGACTGTCAAAAAATCGCAATAGTTTGCCACACTATTGTCATAATGTCATGTATATCCGATATTTTGACAAACAGTGCCTCTCTTTTGTGGAGACTGGAATTTGCCAATTGTAGCGTGACAAAAGTGAAATTGTTTGATGATAAAGCTGTACTTAGCTATTTAAATAGGAGTGCCCAATGATAAAAAAACTAATTGTAACTGATATTGATGGGACGCTTTTGGACTCTACATCAAATATTCCTCAGTCAGCTATAAAGGCTCTAGCTTATGCAAAAGAAAATGGTGCATACTTCACCTTGGCATCAGGCAGAACCTTAAACGGTGTAATGCCACTGGTTGACACCTTTAAAATCACTTGTCCGCTTATCTTGGCAAATGGAGCTATTGTTTACGATATAAAAAATCAAAAAACAATATTTAAAAAACTAATAGATAAAAAGACAGCAAAACAGCTTGCAAATATAATAAAGTCTGAGAATGCTTTTTTTTATTTTTATGATGAAGGCTCTGTCTATGCCACAGAAATTAGATATGCAATAGCATATTATGACAAAATGAATAAGCTTGGTAAAACCAACCTACCAATACATCTAGTAGAGGATTTAGAGGCTGCGTCACAAAAACATGACGCAATAAAATTTGTAATCCACGAAGACGATTTAAGTACAATAGCCTATTTAAGAAAAATATTTGAGCCGATAGAGCAAAAGCTAGAGATTTCATCATCTGCTCCATGGAATATAGAAATAACTGCCGCAAAGCTGTCAAAGGGCAGCGGAGTTATAGAGCTTGCAAAATATTTAGGAGTAGATATGCAAAATGTTATGTGCATAGGAGACGAGCTAAATGACTTGTCTATGCTTAAAGTTGCCGGCTTTGCCGTAGCAATGGGCAATGCCAATGAAGAGCTAAAAAAAGTTGCACATTTTATAACTGATGATAACAATAACGATGGCTTTGCAAAAGCCATATATAAATTTATGGAAAAGTAAAATGTCTTTAAATATAGTTTTATACGAACCCGAAATAGCACTAAACACTGGAAATATCGTAAGAACCTGCGTATGTACAGGAGCAACACTGCATATGATAAGACCCTTTGGCTTTATCATGAGCGAAAGGACTATCAAACGCTCAGGCATGGACTACATCCAGCACGCAGACATCAGATATTATGACTCCTTTGAAGAATATTTTGAAAAATATGACTTGGAAAAAATGTTCTTTTTCACCACAAAATCAACCAAATTCCACACTGAAGTAAAATATCCTGAGGACTCTCACATAATATTTGGACCGGAGTCAAGAGGCTTGCCAGAAAAGGTCCGTTCATTAAATCCCGACCACAATGTCAGAATTCCTATGAAAAATCAAGACTATGTGAGGTCACTAAACCTTGCAAACTCCGTATGTGTAGGCATTTATGAAGTAATAAGACAGCAAAACCTGTCATATTTTATCTAATTATATTATGTGCGATTATAATCACGGGTGAACGAAGTTCTCCCCTACAGAGCAAATTAATCCACAATAAAATTTTAAAAAAACACATACCCGTAGGGGCGAACTATGTTCGCCCGCAATAAACAAATTTTAATTTATAAATATAAATATTTTTTAAATTAAGGAAACCATGAAATACAAAATAGAGAGCCTAGGTTGCTCAAAAAACCTTGTTGACTCAGAAGAAATGGTATATATCCTCAGTCAAAAAGGCTACGAAATGACTGACGACATCAGTAAAGCAGACTTTGCGATAGTAAACACCTGCGGATTTATCGAAGATGCCAAAAAAGAGTCCATACAGACAATATTTGATGTGGCAGAGTATAAAAAGCAAAACCTAAAATACTTGATAGTCACAGGCTGTATGGTGCAAAGATATTACAAAAATTTAAAAGAAGAAATCCCTGAGATTGATGCCCTGCTTGGCACAACCTCTTACGATATGATAGACAGCGTAATAAAAGGACTTATGATAGGCGAAAACAAGTCACTTATCTTAAATCCAAATAAACAGCTGTCCCACGAAAATAAAACAAATCTTACAGCGAAATATTATTCATATTTGAAAATAGCTGAGGGTTGTGACAATAGCTGTACCTACTGCATAATACCGGCACTTAGAGGAAGATATAAGAGCAAGAAAAAGGAGCAAATCATCAATGAGGCAAAAAAGCTTGCCTCAAATGGTGTCAAGGAGCTGATATTAATAGCTCAAGACACATCAAAATATGGCTTAGATTTGTATGATAAAAAAATCCTACCTGAGCTTTTGCAGGAATTAAGCGAAATTGCCGGACTTAAATGGATAAGATTTTTGTATACTTATCCTGAGGACATCACAGACGAATTAGTAGATGTGGTTGCAAAAAATGAAAAAATCTGTTCGTATTTTGATATACCTGTTCAACACTCAAATGACAGAATATTAAAGCTAATGAACCGCTCCACATCAAAAAAAGACATTTTGTCCAAAATAAATTTAATAAGAAGTACAATCCCTGACGCAGTAATCAGAACCACACTTATCACAGGCTTTCCTACCGAAACAGAGACTGAGCATAAGCAATTGGTCAAATTTATTAAAGAAGTAAAATTTGACAAGCTAGGTGCATTTACTTATTCAAGAGAGGAAGGCACTGTTGCCGGAAATATGAATGAGCAAATAAAAGAAGATGTCAAGCTTGCTAGACAAAAAGAGATTATGGATGTTCAATACGAGATTGTGCAAGAAAAAAATAAAGCTCTACTTGGAAAAACCTTTGAAGTGATAATAGACGAAATAAATGCAGATTATTTAGTAGCAAGGTCTTATCGTGACGTCATAGAAGTTGACACAGTTATAATTGTTAAAGATTTTTCGGACAAGCATTCAGTAGGCGATTTCATTAAGGTAGAAATAACCGATATACTGGACTACGACCTAGAGGGAAAAGAGGTAATCTAATATGAATACTCCAAATAAACTGACAGTGCTTAGACTTATACTTACTGTAGTATTTACCATAGTATTTTATTTAGAAATGGCAGCAGGAAAAACTACCTTTCTTATTTCTACAATAATTTTTTGTGTTGCGTCCTTCACAGACTTTTTAGACGGATATCTAGCTAGAAGAGATAACCTTGTGACAGATTTTGGTAAATTTATGGACCCGCTTGCTGACAAAGTGCTAGTTGCAGCCGCCATGATTATGCTGGTAGAAATAGGCTATATGCCCGGTTGGATGGCAATACTTATAATATCAAGGGAATACGCAATAACAATACTAAGAGCAATTGCCGCATCGTCAGGCAAAGTTCTTGCCGCATCTAAAAACGGTAAGCTCAAGACAGTGACACAAATGCTAGGCATAATCATGCTACTATTAAATATTCCATACGGGATAGTAGTGATGTTTATCGCAACAATACTCACATTTTATTCAGGATTTGAATATATTTATCTTAACAGACACCTTTTAAGCAATATGTAAGTTTGGATAAATATATTGATATAAATTAATATATAACCTTTTGGAGGAGAAATGGCAGAAAAAAAGAAAAACCTAAAAAGAGAACCACTTGATAAAAGCATAGACAAATCTAAAGCGATAGAAACCGCACTTAAAAAAATAGAAAAAGACTTCGGTAAAGGTGCAATCATGACCTTAGGTCAAAGTGCAGACATGACTGTAGAAACCATATCCACCGGTTCAGTGAGCCTAGACAGAGCACTAGGAGTTGGCGGCTTGCCAAGAGGCAGAATAATAGAAATATATGGACCTGAGTCCTCAGGTAAGACTACAGTAGCCTTGCAGTGTGTTGCCCAAGCTCAAAAGCTAGGCGGTGCTGCAGCCTTTATCGATGCAGAGCACGCCCTTGACCCGTCCTATGCAAAAAAAATAGGTGTTGATATTGATAACCTGCTTGTTTCTCAGCCTGATAACGGTGAACAGGCATTGGAGATAACTGATGAATTGGTACGCTCAGGAGCAATAGATATAATTGTAGTCGACTCCGTTGCCGCTCTTACTCCAAAATCAGAGATTGAAGGAGATATGGGAGACACATTTATCGGACTTCAAGCTAGACTAATGTCACAAGCCCTTAGAAAGCTTGCCGGACATATTAACTGGAGTAAATGTATAGTAATATTTATCAACCAGTTAAGAGCAAACATCGGTGCTATGGGATACGGCCCTACAGAAACTACAACAGGAGGACGCGCCCTAAAATTCTATGCCAGTGTAAGACTTGATGTTAGAAGAGTAGAAACAATAAAACAAAGCGACCAGCCAATAGGTCACACTGTAAAAATAAAGGTTGTTAAAAATAAAGTTGCACCGCCATTTAAAACCGCAAAATTTGATATCATGTATGGAAAAGGAATATCAAGGTCAGGTGAGCTGCTTGATGTAGCCATAGATGCAGCTATAATCAAAAAAGCCGGAGGATGGTTTACACTTCCTAACGGAAAGAGAGTACAAGGAAGAGAAAATGTAAGAGAGTTATTAGATACCAACGAAACAGAATATAATGAATTACTTGAATTAGTAAACAATTTGGGAGATATACCTCTTGAACACGATGATGATGACGATGATGACACTTCAGTTGGCGATGATGAAAGCTTTGACGATATAAGCGATGACTCAGAAGATTAATAAGTATAAAAATAAAAACTACTTGGCATACAAAAATGCTAAAGTAGTTTTTTTATTGTAAAATATTCTTGCTATATTTAAATGTATACTAATACCATCGTCTATTAAAAGATTAGTTTGCACTATATTCCAGCAATTTTCTATTTATTCCTTTTTTCACAGACCTCTTCTCAGCATACATTTTTTGGTCTGCACGTTTTATAGTATCCTTTATATCCAAATCCTTCATTCTATCAAAATTTTCATAACCAACTGACGCACTTACATCATAAGCCAAGCCTTTCGACTTTTCTCTCAATGTATCTCTGAGTTTTATTGTAGCATTTTCTATTTCATTACTATTAGAGCGGGCTATAATCATGAACTCATCTCCGCCTACCCTAAACTTCCTAAAATTACTTCCGTCATAAGCATTCTTTATAGCGTCAGCCAGTATCTTTATAGCTCTATCCCCCTCAGTGTGACCATAGGTGTCATTTATATACTTCAAATCGTTCATATCTATTACAATGCAAAAGCTCCTAGGTGATAGACCTATATTTGAAAAGTTGTCCGTATAAATTAAAAAGTCATTTTTATTTAAAAGTCCTGTCATGCTGTCAGTTATAGATAATTTCCTGTAAGACTCAGATATAGCCGCCTCACTCATTTCACTATATATGTGTATGATATATGACTTGCCCATAAAAAAACACATCGCACAAAGACAAATATTGATTAAAATATAATCCAATTCAGCGTTTACAAGGTAATTATATATTTCTAAAAATATCATAGCTGTAAAGCAAAATATAATAATTATGTGGATGCTACTTGGTTTTATATTATCAGCTTTACTAAGTCTTACATGATGAATACTGCTAAACACTAATGCCAATACAACCATCACAGCATAATAAAATTGTAAGGAGCTTATTGACATTACCCCGATTATTAACAATATCATTTGTGGGGCAAATAATATATAAAATACTGATAAAAATGTATCCTCACATTTAGCATTCTTGTTAACAAACGATACTATAAACTTTATGCCTAAGACCGTTGTTACAAACATCATAACATTTTCTAATGCACTAAAGGCTACCCTATTTCCTATAAAAAACTGAAATAGTCCAACTACAAACAGCTGCCATATAGACGCCACTACCGCAAGTGCTCCAAGATTAAACGCACTCCTCCTTGTATCATCAGGTCTAGGATAAGTCTTATACAAAAACATCAGTATAAGCCCGGCAATGAAGGTGATTATGCAGGCAGCTATATTATACAGATTTTCTTTCAAAATCCTAAGGTATACATCATTTTTGTCTCCTAAGATAGCTCTGTTTATACTCACAATAGGATTTTGTATAGTTATAAATACTGTTTTTTGAGATGCTCTCATATCAATCGGTATTAGATGCCACGAATTAATCGATACTCCATCGAAAAGAGAGTCATCAGTCTGCTCAAAATCATAAATCAGCTTACCATCTACAGCAGCACTAATATCCCCGCCCTTGAGCTTAATCGCCAAATAAGTGTCTGAGTTTAATATAGGTAATTTTTTACTGAGCAAAATTGGATGCGATTGTTTTTTTGACGCAAAACATAAAGGTAGAGACGTCTTTGCCAATTTTAGCGTGCCACTTTTTTTCACTACCCAAACCGCATCAAAATTGTTTATTTCAAAGCTATTCATTCTCAGGTTAGCTGCAAGATTTGATTTTCTAGTGGATGTTAATGTAATAGTGAGACCTACCAGTATTAAAAGCAGCATAACTGTATTAAAAATATATCTAGTGTTTTTTAATTTGTCGTCCACTTTTCAATCACCACCCAAGTTACAATTAGTAAGTAAACAATCACCGATTTAAACTTTTAACCCTAAATTTATCTTTATACATTTGTTTATCTACTCTAATTTGTGTATCAGTTAGATTTTTATCCGTCTCTATGTCGAATAAATCAGAACCGATTGCGACTGTCACCGGCACGAAAAAGCCTCCTGACATACCTGTAATACTTTGCCTTATATAACCTTTAGTATCTTCTATTGAGCCTGCGTCACTTTTTGGATATAGCACCAAAAACTCATCTCCGCCTATTCTATAGCCTTCCCAGTTTTCTTTTAAAGCGAAGTTTATTGAGTCAGCCACATACTTGATAGCTTTGTCTCCTGCACCATGCCCAAAATTATCGTTGATATATTTTAGGTTGTTTATATCAATAACCATGACACCCAGCTCAATATCCTTTTGCGTTTGCTCTATGATTGCGTTGAGATTATCCATTCTAGCCCTAAAGGTATTGCTGTTTTTAAGTCCTGTAAGGGTATCTTGAGATGCCAAAAGCTCGTAAAAAAGCTTTTGGTCTTTCTTTTTTAAAAATTTTATAGAAATACTAATCAAGCTGAACAGCATGATAAATGCCAGCAGTATAGAACCAAAACCAATTCCTGTAAATGAAAATTTGCTTGGAGCTAATAAATATAATTTTAAATCATATACTATGCCTAGAAAAAGTGCCAAAAAGCCTAAAAATCTGTTAAAATAATCACTATATTCTTCAGGATTTTTTCGATACATCATCAGTGATGTTATCATAATATATCCACACGAAAAAGCAATTAATATCGATGTATATGTAATGCCCTGAATTTTTTCGCCTAAGATATTTATGTCTACGACAGAGCTAAAAATCATACCCATCGCAAAAATATACGAAAGCACTACTAAATAAGAGGTCTGTTTTTTATATAAATACCCGTCCGTATTTTTTATATATAAAAAAGCAAATATCGGGGATGTAACCATACAAATGAAAAATAAATAATTAAAAAAATCATACACTATCGGAATAAATGACAGCAGAGGAATTCTTGATACTATGATCGCCAATATAGTGATTAATAAAAAAAATAAGTATTTAAGATTGTCTACTTTCGCTCCATAGGATAAAACTATATTTCGTAAAACCATTTGTACGGATAAGTTTAATATTATTACTGCAGAAATTACTATTAAAGGGAACGATTTCTGCAATAAACTAAAAAACACATCGTCTTTTTTCCCATAAATCACATCAGAAATCAAAAAATCTCTAGAATTTTTCCCTCCTAAAGGAATTTTAAACGAAATAGTACCGGCATTATCCACATCATGCAAAACTATTATATGCCATCTATATTGAATATCCTTAGTGTAATTCACCGTCTTATTATTTCTGTACCTGTAGCATATGTTACTACCCATTTCACTGGCTACGAAATCATCGCAAGCTGTCTTAACCAAAACAGTATTATAGTCTACAGTTGTATTCTTTGACGTCCTTAAAACCCTCTCTATATTGACAGCGCCTTGTCTATCCGATTTATACTTAAACGGCAAA
Source organism: Criibacterium bergeronii (assembly GCF_001693775.2). Lineage (GTDB taxonomy): Bacteria > Bacillota > Clostridia > Peptostreptococcales > Filifactoraceae > Peptoanaerobacter > Peptoanaerobacter bergeronii. The sequence goes on from NZ_MBEW02000012.1 coordinate 50,290, forward strand.
TTCACAATGGACTTTTCTCCATCTATATCAGTAAAAATCCAGCCGGTCTTAATAGAGTAATCATTATCCTCTTGTGAATAAAACGGTACTTCTATCGCCCCTGATTTTAGAGTAATTATTAACAAAAATGTAAAACAAACATAAAAAATAGCAGTGATAGTTTTTTTATATTTTTGAGTATAAGCCTTAAAAGATTGTAGTTTTTCCATATTTGTTTCCCATATGCCACAATAAAAATAACTATTACCAACTAATTTATTACATAATTTCTTTAATACGATAATAAAAGCTCTATGAATATGACCAATCGTTTTCCAATAAATATTAAAGGTTTTTAATGATATGTATTTTTATACAAAAACTAAAACTATTTTTTCTTAGATAAATTATAGCATTAATATGAAAAATGTAAAGAGTTTTTTGGTATATTCGTCTTGATTTTTTAATTTTTTCAAAACTTCTTTTTTGTTGCAAATCCACGTTTTTTTTTTTTTTTTTTTTTTTTTTTTTTT
>NZ_MBEW02000013.1 GCF_001693775.2 Criibacterium bergeronii
TGATTACATTTTACAACAAAAAGGATCACTTTGGATTATTTTTTTATAGGTTCAACTTCATTTTACAACTAATTTTTATATAATTTTATAAGTTTAATAAAATTAGCTTGAAAGATAAAAACTAAGGCATAAAATAAATTTATATGATATAATTTAACTCAAATATTGGAAAAAGTTTTATTTATAAAATTTAAACACATAGGCATCAATGGGAGGAATAAATGTCAAAGGTCTATTTTACTGATTTTAGAACATCGCTCAATGAAAATGTCCCCCAAAAGCTATTAAGACTCATAAAAAAAGCAGGGATTGAAGATATAGATTTCAATAAAAAATTTGCAGCCATAAAAATACACTTTGGAGAGCCGGGAAATTTAGCATTTTTAAGACCGAATTTTGCCAAGGTGGTAGCAGACGAAGTAAAAGCACTTGGAGGCAATCCGTTTTTGACTGATTGTAACACACTTTATGTAGGTAGACGTAAAAATGCACTAGAACATTTAGAGTCTGCTCAGGAAAATGGATTCAGTCCATTATCTACAGGCTGTCAAATGATAATAGCAGACGGGCTAAAAGGCACAGACGAAACTTATGTAAAAATATCAGGAGAAAATATCAAGCATATCAAAGAGGCTAAAATAGGTACAGCTGTAATGGATGCAGATATAGTTATTTCTTTAAATCACTTTAAAGGACATGAGTCTGCCGGATTTGGCGGAGCTATAAAAAATATAGGCATGGGTTGTGGCTCAAGAGCCGGTAAAATGGAGATGCACTATTCAGGCAAGCCTGTAGTAAAAACAAAATATTGTGTGCGATGTAGAATGTGCTTTAAAAATTGTGCCTTTGGTGCGATTTCTTTTCCTGCACCTGAGAAAAAGGCTGAAATTAATCAAGATAAATGCGTAGGCTGCGGACGATGTATAGGTAGCTGTAACTTTGATGCTATTTCACCAAAAAATGACAGCAGCAACCTTTTACTAAATGAAAAAATGGCAGAATACTCTCTAGCAGTATTACAAAATAGACCAAGCTTTCATATAAATATTATCAATAATGTATCACCATATTGTGATTGTCATGCAGAAAATGATGCGGCAATAGTGCCGGATATCGGTATGCTTGCCTTCTTTGACCCGGTAGCACTTGACATGGCGTGTGCAGATTTGGTAAATAAGGCGACCCCTATACCAAACAGTGCACTGGGTGAAAGTAAACGGGATTTACATGACCATTTCAAAAATATCTTCCCCGACACAGATTGGATGAGCTGCTTAACCCATGCAGAAAAAATTGGTGTCGGAGAAATTAAATATGAATTAGTACAAATATAATGATATAAATTTTATATAAAAGCTCTAGCAAAAGGCATGTACTACCTTTACTAGAGCTTTAAATAATAACTACTTAATATTACAACTAATGCGTTTTCAATCATTATGATTTTTTAATAAATTTTATACTAAAAGAATGTATATATAATATTTGGGTATATAAAAAAAATAACTTTAACTTGGGAGTAAAAATGGATATTAAAGGTCAAATTGCAGTTGTAGCCAATCAACTGGAAGAAAACTACAAAAAACAAGGGATTTTTGAAATAGAAATAGGTCAAAAATTCCCTAAAAGGTCAGAAGTTATAGATATAATAAATGAGTCAAGGAGAATAATTTTCCCCGGTTTTTTCGGTAGTGAAAATACGGCATATATAAATCTAAACCACTTTGCCTCTCTTGTTTTGTCAAATGTATATGAAAAACTATTCAAACAAATCAGAGTAGCTTTCATGTTTGCAAAAAGAGGTGAAAATTTAACAAATATAGACAGTGAGGCAGAAAAAATAGCATCACAGTTTATAGAGCAAATCCCAAGAATACAAAATACGATTTTTAAAGATGTTGAGGCTATGTTGGATGGAGACCCTGCCGCAGGGAGCAAGGAAGATGTAATATTTTCTTACCCAGGAATTTATGCACTATTTGTATACAGATTGGCACATATTTTGTATAAATTAGATGTTCCTTATATTCCAAGAATAATGACAGAGCACGCTCATAGCAAGACAGGAATAGACATAAATCCAGGTGCTCAAATAGGTGAATATATAGCCATAGACCATGGCACAGGTATTGTAATTGGAGAAACAACAATAATCGGAGACCATGTAAAAATATATCAAGGGGTTACACTAGGTGCATTATCTACAATGAAAGGGCAGGCACTGTCAGGTATAAAAAGACACCCTACCATTGAAGATTATGTAGTGATATATGCCAATGCAACCATACTTGGCGGAAATACGATTATAGGTAAAAATTCTGTAATTGCAGGTAATACTTTCGTGACAGAGTCAGTACCGGAAAATTCAAAAGTGTCAAGCAATATACCTGAAATTAATTTAACTCAGGTGTGTAAAAATTATAAAGCTTAGCAAACATTTATTGTAGCTATTGACAAATGTTAATTAATGTTAAACTATTTATAATAAAAAGGTGAAATTATGTCAGATATTAAACAAAGTGCACTAGAATTAGTAGGTAAAACACCAATACTTGAAAGCCATAGATATACAGAAAATCTAGGAGAAAATGCAGGAAAAATATTTGTAAAACTTGAATATTTAAATCCGGCAGGCTCAGTAAAAGACAGAGTAGCTCTATCAATGATTGAAGACGCAGAAAAAAGCGGAAAATTAAAACAAGGCGGCACAATCATAGAGCCAACAAGCGGTAATACTGGAATAGGCTTAGCAATGGTAGCAGCAGCAAAAGGCTACAAGGCAATCCTTACATTACCTGATACGATGAGTGTAGAAAGACGTAATATGCTAAAGGCATACGGAGCTCAGCTTGTTTTGACAGAAGGTACAAAAGGCATGAAAGGTGCTATAGCAAAAGCTGAAGAAATCCAAAAAGAAACAGAAAATTCTATTGTTTTAGGGCAATTTGTAAACACGGCAAATCCGGCAGCTCATAAAAAAACTACAGGACCGGAAATATGGGAGCAGATGGACGGAAAAATAGATATTTTTGTAGCTACTGTTGGTACAGGTGGCACACTTACAGGTACAGGAAAATTTTTAAAAGAAAAAAATCCAAGTATCAAAGTAGTAGCAGTAGAACCAAAAGATAGTGCAGTATTATCAGGAGGACAACCGGGTTCTCACAAAATACAGGGCATAGGTGCAGGATTTATACCTGAGGTACTTGACACAAGTGTATATGATGAAATAATCACAGTAGAAAATGATGATGCCTTTAAAGAAGGCAGAGACTTCTCTCACAAAGAAGGAATTCTAACAGGTATTTCCGGAGGAGCAGCCCTAAAAGCAGCAACTCAGTTGGCTCAAAGACCTGAAAATGCCGGCAAAAATATAGTAGTAATATTACCTGACTCAGGCGATAGATATTTATCTACACCATTATTTGCAGAAGAATAAAAAATTATAAAATGAATTACAAAAAGAGCCGTGGAATTTATTTTCCATGGCTCTTTTAAAATTTTTGTTATAATATTCCTAGTGCTGAAAAAACAATAGCTAATACAAATGTAACACCAATTAAAACTGTTGGATTAGCATTTTTTTTTTCAAAAGGTAATACATTAAAAATGTGTAAACAACAGGTAGAAAATTAGGAATTATTTTGTCTAACAAATCACTTTGAATTTTTACTACATTACCAGCAGCAGTCGTAATTTCAGAAAGGACATCTATGTTAACGTAGCTGGCAATAAGACCGCCTATAACAGTCACACCGAGAATAGTTGCAGCTCTTGAAATCTTTGCGGATTGTTCATTGGTAAAGTCAAGAGCTTTAACTCCTAACTTGTAACCTAAATTTGCTAGAGGTATTCTACATAAGAATATTACCAAATATACAATGAAAAATATAATTGGACCTAAAGCATTACCCTCCATTGCAAGAGAAGATGTGATACCTGCAACGATTGGTAGGATTGTAAACCAAAATAACGCATAACCTATACCTGCGATTGGTCCAAATAGACCTAGCTTAATACAATTAATTGTTTCAAATTTTTCATCTTTAATAAAAGAGTAAGACTAATGTTTCAAGACAAAGCAGGATTTGGACGAATAAACAAACCAAAGTATTGTTGGTGTAACGAGTAAATCCGACCAACAGTGCCATGCCATCACATAAGACAATACATATATGTGTACGCAGCAGTAGAACCAAAGACAGGAGAAAATTTCTTTTTAATATGTATGCTACAATTTTCAAAGTAATTTAGTATAAATTATAAAAATAAAAACAGCTATAAGATTTTTGTAAAATCCATAGCTGTATTTTAGTACAATTATAATTTATTGCAATCAAGTTTCATTAGATTATTTTCTTGGATAGTTAAAAAGAAAAATCTAAATTTAAATGATATAAAAATATTTTATTTTCCAGCAATCTTTTTAGATTTTTCTATTACTGCGTCTACTGCATCTATTACAGAGGCTCTAAAGCCTTTTTCTTCAAGCACTTTTACGCCCTCTATAGTTGTGCCTGCTGGGGAGCATACCGCATCTTTTAGTGCTGCTGGGTGAGTTTTTGTGTCCAAATATAATTTTGCACTGCCTAGGATAGTTTGTGCTGCCAATTCGTATGCGTCAGCTCTTTTTAGTCCTCCTAATACTCCTGCATCTGCAAGTGACTCAATAAACATAAATATAAACGCAGGAGAGCTGCTGCTTACAGCTCCTACTGCATCAAGGTAGCTTTCGTCCATTGTCATGACTTTACCTACGGCTGCAAAAATATTTTCTACTGATTTTTTTTCTTCTTCGTTGAAATTTTTGCCAAAGGCTATTACCGACATTCCTTCGCCAACAAGGGCAGGGGTGTTTGGCATTACTCTTGCGATTTTTAATTCCTCTGAGCCAAGGGAAGCTATTAAATCTTCTAATTTTATACCTACTGCTATGGAAACAAAAATTTGGTTTTTATTAACAGCATTTTTTATTTCATTTAAAACCTTTTTTATTATATTAGGTTTAACTGCAAATAATATTAGCTCACTATTTTTGGCTATTTCTAAATTATCTGTCGTGGTATCAATGTCAAATTGTTCTTTTATTTTTTTTAATGAATTCTCGTCTTTATCGGATATTAGTATTTCGTTTTTTTTGTATAAATTTGATTTTATTATACCTGAAAGTATTGCACTGCCCATATTACCTGAGCCTATAATCCCTATTTTTTTCATCTTTACTCCTAAAGTCCTCTAACTAAAGTATAATTTGATGTTCCTTTAAAAATATTTATTATTGCATCTTTATGTTTTCCGTTGGTTATTACTAGATTGCAGCCATACTGAGTAACTTTTTTAGCTGCATCGATTTTTGTTTGCATTCCGCCAGTTCCGAATGAGCCTTTTTCACCTATGCTAATTTTGCTTTCAAAGCTTACAATGTCATTGATATCGTCAAATAAAACAGCATCTTCAAACTGATGTGGGTTTTTGTCATATATGCCGTCTATATCTGATAATAATATGTCTAAATCTGCCCCCCAAAGGACTGATACATGGGCAGACAGCATATCGTTATCGCCGATTTTTATCTCTTCTACGCTGACGGTGTCGTTTTCATTTATTACCGGTATTACTCCTTCGTCTATCAGTGTAAATAAGGTGTTTCTTATGTTAAGATTTCTTTTTTGGTCTTTTAAATCATCCTTTGTGAGCAATATTTGTGCGACATGAAGATTTTCTTGCAAAAATATTCTTCTGTATTCTCCCATCAGCTCTACTTGTCCTATTGCACAAAGTGCCTGCTTGTAGTTGATGTCCTCTTTTCTTGACCACTTATTGATGGAAGAAACTCCAGCCATCCTTGCACCGGAGGATACTATTACAACTTTTTTATCCATATCAATAAGCTCTTTTACTTGGTCTCTTAGATTAGTCAAAAATTCTGTATCAACCTTGCCATCTTTACTGGTAAGTGTGGAAGAACCGATTTTGATTACAATTTTTTTGGCAGAATTGATTAATTCTTGTTTTGATTTTTTTTCTGTATTATTTTCCATTTTTGCCTCTCAATTTATCTTATTTGTCCGTTGCCAATAATAATATATTTTTTAGATACCAATTCGTTTAAGCCGATTGGACCTCTTGCATGAATTTTTTGTGTGGAAATGCCCATTTCTCCGCCAAAACCAAATTCTCCTCCGTCTGTAAATCTAGTGGAGGCATTGACATATACTGCTGCTGCATCAACTTTGTTTTGGAATAATAAAGCATTGTTGATATCCTTAGTAACTATTGCCTCAGAATGTTTTGTGCCGTAGGTGTTTATGTGGGCTATGGCATCGTCAATATTTTCTACTATTTTTACACCAAGAATGTAGTCAAGGTATTCAAAACCCCATTCTTCTTCTTGGATTTGTTTTGTATCTGGGAGGATTTTATTTGCTTTTTCATCTGTCCTTATTTCAAGCTGGTCTTTTGTATCGTTTTGGAGTTTTTTGAGCAGCTCATCAGCTACGGATTTATGGACTAGGATTTTTTCTATTGCGTTGCATACGCCTACTCTTTGTAGTTTTGCATTTTTTATTATTTTTAGTGCCATATCAAGGTCTGCTGTTTCGTCTACATAGACGTGATTATTTCCTTCGCCTGTTTGAAGTGTCGGTATTGTTGCCTCTTTTATTACTCTTTGTATTAGGCTATGTCCGCCTCTTGGTATTGCTAAGTCTACTAGATAATTTGATGTTATTATTTCATTTACGATGTCTCTGTCGGTATCCTTAACTAGATGGATTACATCTGTTGGTATGTCGGATTTTTCTAAGCCATCAATGATTGCATTTTCTATAGCAATATTTGAATTTAATGAGTTTGATGAGCCTCTAAGTATCACTGCATTTCCGGATTTAAGTGCTAGAGCAAAGGCATCTACGGTGACATTCGGTCTTGACTCATATATTATTGCGATTATACCAATTGGTACAGTTATTCTAGTTAATCTTAAACCGTTAGGCAAAGTGTCGGTATAGTCGGATTTGCCTATGGGGTCAGGCAGGGAGATAATAGTTTGTATAGACTCTATCATGCCGTCAATTCTTTTTTCATCAAGGTATAATCTGTCTAAAAGTCCTTTAGACATACCTGATTTTTCGGCATCCTCCATATCTATTTTGTTAGCTGCTACAATTTTAGCTTTATTTTTTTCAAGAGCTTTTGCAACTAATTTTAGAGCTTTATTTTTTTGAAGAGTATTTGAAGTTGCCAAAACTTCTTGAGCTTTTTTTATTTGCTTTTCATATTTGTTTAAATATCCCATTTTTACCTCGAATTCAATACTCAAAGATTAGAAATTATTTGAATGTAATTTTATAAATTATACTACATTTTTAAAATAATTAAAATCACTAATTTAGTAGAATTTCAAACAAAAATGAAAATTATTTTTTTATTAAATTTTTATATTGAAATTAAAATATAACTAATAATTTATTGCTATTAGCTAGTAATAATATAAAAAATAATAGCATAATTTTAACAAAAATGATTATTGACATAAATTTTTTATTATTAGATACTTTATATGTTGGGAGGTGCAGAATGTATCATTCAAGATGGAGAGGAAGTCACAAAGAGTCTGGATATAAGTATGGTGACATACTCTATTCTCATGGTAAAAATATAGATTTACATAAATTAGTTAATGATGAAAAATTAAGTTATGCAAATAATGTCTATGAAATATAATATTATCCTGAGATTATATATGAAATACAAGGGTTTTCTGATGGATTAAGAGAAAATTTTGAGGATGTTTTTGCTTTTTTATCATCAATGTACGTTTTTACATTTGATAATTACTGTTCTTGTATAGGCATAAGCAATGACAAAGGTGTATTTTTAGCGAGAGATAGTGATTTTAATAGAAATATTGAGAAATTGAGATTGGTTCATCACAAAATATTATAATTGCGGACTCAAATGGAGATATCTTATTAGCAGAATTAAATTCTAGAGAAAAATATTTTGAGCAAATTTCAAGAGGGCAATTATATCGAACTAATCATTTTACTTCAGAACAGATGGAAATAGAATAAATCGGTAACGTTAGTTTATTTTCTAAAGCTTAAGTGAATACCTGCTTTACTAACGAATAAAAAAATAAATAACACTTTTATATTATCAAATTTTGGGAATAAATAAACAAATAACGTCACAATCGTTTAATATGGAGGTAGCTAAATGTTAGATGAGAAAATCACTTATGAAAAAGAGAAATATCAAGACTTCAAAGTGTCTGAGCTTGGTGTTAGATTAGCGAGAATGCAAAGAATTTGTGAAAGCCTTAAAATACCGGTACTAATAATAGTAGAAGGCTGGGAGTCATCAGGCAGAGGCTATGTGATAAATGATTTGGTTAGAGAATTAAACAGAAAATTTGTTGACGTAGATGTATTCAACAATCAAAGTGACGAAGAAAGAAAATACCCGTTTTTAAGAGATTTTTGGATTAAAATACCAAGAAAAGGCTACTTGAAAATATTTGACAGGAGTTTTTACTATGACCTGATGAACGATTTGGAAATGGGTAAATCTGAGTTAAAAACAAAGATAGAATTTATTAATTCATTTGAAAAAGCTTTATACGATGACAAAACAGTGGTAATAAAATATTTTCTTGACGTATCACAAAAAGAACAAAAATCTAGAATGGAGGCGCTGGAAAACTCTGATTTAAAGTCGTTTTATATAGATATGTATGATAAAGAGCAAAATAAAAATTATGATACCTACAAGGCTCAATTTTCAAAGATTATAGAAAAAACAAATACTGATTATGCTAAATGGCACGTAATAAATGCAGAAGACGAAAAATACGCCTCAAAAGAAACACTTGGGATTGCATTAGAAGAAATTGAAAAAGGCATAGAACGAGTATCGACCCACAGAGAAAATGGAGTAAGGTTCCAAAGAGATTATAAGGCGAAAAATAAACCATTAAATGATTTGGATTTGACAAAAAAATTATCCGATAAAGAATATGATGCAATATTAAAAGATTTGGAAAAAGAAGTCGCCTCTACTGTAGTAAGATTTCACAAGGAAAATATCCCTACAATGCTAGTATTTGAAGGAATGGATGCGGCGGGCAAGGACGGAGCAATAGCTAGACTAATAAGATATGTAGACCCAAGACTTTACACAGTACACGCCATATCAGCACCTGATGAATCGGAAAATGCTAGAAACTATCTTTGGAGATTTTACAATAGGATGCCCCAAGATGGCAAAATGGGGATTTTCTCCAGGTCATGGTATGGCAGAGTAATGGTTGAAAGAGTAGAAGGCTTTGCATCTGACAATGAATGGGAAAGAGCTTATGGCGAGATGCTTGACATGGAAAAACAATTTTATGAACATGGAGGTTTAATATTAAAGTATTTCGTAGTAATTGATAAAGACATACAGCTTGAAAGATTTCAAGACAGAGAAAATGACGTTGACAAGCAGTATAAAATCACTGAAGAGGACTGGAGAAATAGAGACAAATGGGATAAATATCTAGAGGCGGAAAATGAAATGATAGACCGCACAAATGTTCAATATGCTCCATGGATATTAGTAGAGGGCAACGATAAAAAATATGCAAGAATAAAAGTAATAAAAGAATTTTTGAATAGAGCTGAAAAGTTTTTAAAAGATAAAGAAAAATAAATAGAAATCAAAAAAGCCTGCCAATTTTATAATAATTGAGCAGGCTTTTTAACTAATTACTTTAAATGGAAAGATTTTATGATATAATATTGCCCAAGAGAAAAGTAATACAGTAGGTTTGCTCCAATCTAAAAAAGATTGGGGGTGAGTTGTATGTCAAAATATGAAGTTATAACAACAGTTATAATGCTAGTAGAATTGATGCTACAAATCATTGCCCTTTTTCAAGAAAAGAAAAAGTAAGCAGAAAAAAACCGCTGTATTCGCACTACAACGGTTTTTAAATTTTAAAAATTGACTGTAGGAGCAAACCGATAAGGTTTACTTTTCTCTTTTTATTATATCACAAAAATAAAAATTTACAACAAAACAAATAATAATTTATATTTCGTGCAATTGTAAAACTACTAAAAATAATATATAATTGTAGCTAACTTTTTAAAATTTATATCTTTTAAACACGAGGAGGAAACATGATACCTATTTCTGAAAAAGCTAAGAACGTAACTCCGGCTATAACCTTGCAGCTTGGTGCAATGGTAAAACAAATGAAAGCAGAGGGGCAAAAAATCACAAATCTGACTTTGGGCGAGCCGGATTTTAATACGCCACAAAAGGCAAAGCAAAGAGCAATTGATGCAATAGAAAATAATATTACAAGATATGACTTAGCCAGCGGAAACATGGAGCTAAAAAAAGCCATAGCTGAAAAGATGAAAAAGGACCATGACCTCACCTATACACCTGAGCAAATAGTAGTAGCAAATGGTGCAAAACAAGCGTTATTAAATTCTATGCTTACCTGTATAAATCCGGGCGATGAAGTGCTTATCCCTACACCATGCTGGGTTAGTTATCCTGAGATGGCCAAATTGATTGGGGCAGTGCCGGTTTTTGTGGAAACAAAAAAAGAAAATTCATTTAAAATGACAGTGGAAGATGCTAAAAAATATATAACTGACAAGACAAGAATGGCAATAATTACAAACCCTAATAATCCAACCGGTGCAGTTTTTTCAAAAGACGAGCTTATGGCATTGTGTGATTATTTGACAAAAAAAGACATAGTAATTTTAAGCGATGAAATTTACGAAAAAATGTGCTATGACTTTGACTTTGTAAGTGCAGCCTCACTTAGTCAAGAAATATTTGAAAACACAATCGTAGTAAACGGACTTAGTAAATCAGGAGCTATGACCGGCTGGCGAGTAGGCTACTGTTGTGCACCGACAGTAGAGCTGGGAAAAACTATAGGCTCAATACAATCAAATACAACAGCTCATGCTTGCACAATATCTCAGCAGGCAGCAATATCAGTCTTAAAAGAATGTGAAGAAGACACAAAAATGATGGCTGAGCAGTACAAAAAAAGACGTGATATGATAGTAGACTACTTTGAAAAATGGGGACTACTTGATATAGTTAAGCCACAGGGAGCTTTTTACGCATTTATAAATATTGAACCACTTAAAGACAAAATAAAATTTGAAGGCTCTTACTCTGCATTTTTCTGCAAAGATATTTTAGAAAAACAAAAAGTAGCCTTTGTGCCGGGAAGTGGATTTTACAAGGAAGATTATATAAGACTAAGCTACGCAGCTAGCGAACAAGAAATCATGGAAGGTCTAAATAAGCTTAAAGCCTACGCTAAGAGCCTATAATATAAAAAGAGAAAAAATATGAACAGATTTTTTTTAAAAGAACAAGCAGATGCTATAAATAAAATAATAGATAAAACGGACATCTCCCATTTAAAAAATGTGCTACGAATAAGAGCCGGAGAGCTAGTAGAGGTAGTGGACTTACTTGGTGAAGAATACATCATGAAAATCAAGACTGTAAATTCTGATTGCGTTGAGCTAACAATAGAAGAAAAGCTTGACATAAAAAGAGAAACAAGTATTGACATAACAGTATACCAAGGCATACCAAAAGGTACAAGGATGGAATATGTAATACAAAAACTTACAGAAATTGGAGTAAAAAAAATAGTACCTGTTAAAATGACGAGATGTGTAAAAGACGAAATAAATCCATCAAAAATGCAAAGATATGCCGCAATAATTAAAGAGGCGGCAATGCAGTCAAAAAGGCTTATAATTCCGGAGCTTGAGTATCCAATGAACTTTGACGAAATGCTGGAAACCATGAAAAGTAATCAACAAAATGTCGTTTTTTATGAAAATGAACAAAATAAAGGCATAAAAGATTATGTAAAGCAGTTTCCATCAGTTAAATCCCTAGGCATAGTAATCGGTCCTGAAGGCGGAATTGATGACAGCGAAATAGAAAAATTAAAACAAGCAAATTTAGAAATATTAAGCCTAGGAAACAGGATACTTCGTACAGAAACAGCAGGACTGATTGCGTCAGCAATTTTTATACACGAATATGATGAAAATTTTTAATAGTATTAATTTTTTTAATCAGAGGTTTGAAATGAAAAGAAATGGCAAAAAAGTTCTTAGCTTATTATTGATTTCAGCGACAATGCTTTTGGCAAAAACAGGTGATATCTCTGCTGCTAATAATATATCACTGATGATAGACGCCACGAGAGTTTACTCAGACGTAGCACCTTATATTAAAAATAGTAGAACCATGGTGCCTCTAAGAGTAATTTCTGAAAATCTTGGAGCTGAAGTGAATTGGGACCCAAATATCAGGCAGGCAATAGTACAGATGCCATCCACAGGAGTTAATTTGGTTTTCCCAGTTAACCAATATATTTATTACAAAAACGGCAACTCTTATAATTTAGATGCACCTGCGGAAATAGCATCAGGCAGGACAATGGTTCCGTTTAGAGTTATCGCTGAGGCTTTTGATAGAGATGTGCAGTGGGATAGCTCCACAAGGTCAGTTATTATAGGCAGTGGAAATAGTAAGAATAATGTAAATAATGTAGCTAACAATGCACAAAACACTAAGAAAATAAACCAAGTTCCTAAAAATGCGGATTATAAAGAATATACAGCGATTACAGGAGAAACTATAAAAGGAAAATTCATATCCAACTCAGATAAATTCATAGAAATAATGAATGAATACAGAGTATCAAAAGGACTTTCTCAGGTAAAACATTCAAAAGAAATGGACGAATACGCAAAGGTTAGATGTATAGAAACAGCTATAAGGCTTAAAAAAGGTCTAGGACTTTCTCACTCAAGACTTGATGGTAGTCCTGAAAAATTTATTGGACAAGGCGGAGAAAATCTTGCCGCAGGTAACACAACAGAAGATGCAATCTTTAACCAATGGAAAAAATCTCCCGGACATAATGCACATATGCTGCATAATTTTTCATCAAATGCAGGTTATGGGTTTGCGACCTTTGAATTTGAAGGAGATTATGGAGCTTGCTCCGTATTACCATCAATGCACTTAGATTTAAATGATATGCCTAAATATACATGGGATGAGTACGAAAATGGCACAGTAGTGACTAGGACACCCGGTAACAATAAAAAACCAAGCCAAGCTCAGCCAATACAAAAGCCTGAACAAAAACAAGATACTAATCAGCAAAAAGAACAGCAGCAAACTGAAAACAAAGCTTGGTACAATGAATTACAAAGCGAGAAAGCGACAAGCGTCTACAATCAAAATGTGCCTTATGGTGGACGTATGGACGTATGTGGCAAAGACCCTAGTATATATTTAAGAAGTGATGGTACCTTTGACTACGAAGTGCACTTCAGGTCAGATACTAATTATGCACAAGATTTCTTTGCAAAGTATAAAGCCTTATCACTTGATGAGAAAAAAAGACTATACAGACAAAGAGATGCTGAAGCAAGGAGAAAAGCCGAAGAGTTAAAACAAGAAGAAGAAAGCTTTAAAAAGCTAGAGGAGCAAAGAAAACAAGAGCAACAAAAGCAAGCTGAAACTGAGAAATTAGCAGAGCAACAAAAGCAAGCCGAAACTCAAAATACTCCATCTGTTTCAAATAACTCAACAAATTCACTATATAACGTTGAAGAAAACATAGCTTGGTACAACGAGCTGATGCAAAACAAAGACAATAGCTATATTTACCAAAAAGAACCATCAAGCGTTGGATTTTTGGTATATGAAGGCAAACTTAGAATTTATTTATCAAGTGATGGTAGTTTAGTGCGTTCTTTATCAAGTGGAGCATATACATCTGAAATAATAGACGAGGCTAGAAGTTACGATGCACTCCCAATATCTCAGAAAAAAGCTATATACAACAGCCTAGAAGAAACATATAAAAATAAGTAAAGGTAAAACGAGGTATAAATAAAACAAAAACTCTTAAAACCATTTTGATTTTTTGGTATTAAGAGTTTTTTAAAATAATTTTGATTATTTGATTAGGAGAAAAATGCAAAACAAGACATTTGCCACATATACATTAGGCTGCAAGGTCAATCAGTATGAGACCAACGCAGTTGAAGAAGTTTTTATAGAAGATGGATTTACACTTACAGATTTTGATGAAAAAGCTGATGTGTATATAATTAACACCTGCACAGTCACAGCCATGTCAGATAAAAAATCAAGACAGATTATCAGACGTGCAAAAAAACAAAATAAAAATTCCCTAGTAGTAGTCATAGGTTGCTATAGTCAGATATCACCGGATGAAGTAGCTAAAATAGAGGACGTAAATCTTGTGATGGGAACAAGCAATAAAAAAGGAATTTTGCAAGAGGTAAAAAAGCTTAAACTAACAGATAAAGTCATAAAAGTAAACAGCTTAAAAGACGAAAATGAGTTTGAAAACCTAGACACCAAGGCTCATAGCAAAAACCAAAGAGCCTTTTTAAAAATACAAGACGGTTGCGACAGATATTGCTCATACTGCATCATACCATATACAAGAGGCAAGGTAAGAAGTAGAAGAAAAGATGACATACTCAAAGAAATAGAAGAATTATCAAAAAATGATTATAAAGAAGTAGTTTTAACAGGCATACACGTTGCATCTTACGGAAAAGATTTTAGATTAAAAAGTCTTAAAGAGCAAGAAAATGTAAATGATATCAACGAAAATTATTTACTTGACGTCATAGAAAGCATAGCACAAAATGACGGCATAAAAAGAATTAGAATAGGTTCGCTTGAGCCGGTAATAATCACAGATAATTTTTTAGAAAAATTGACAAAAATAGAAAAGTTTTGCCCACATTTTCACCTTTCATTGCAAAGTGGATGCGATGAAACACTTTCTAGGATGAATAGACGCTACACCACAGAGGAATATGAAGAGTCAGTTAATAAAATTAGAAAATATTTTGACAATCCAGCCATAACCACAGATGTGATAGTAGGTTTCCCCGGAGAAACTGAAGAAGAATTTAATAAGACCTTTGACTATCTTAAAAAAATAAAATTATACCAAATGCACATCTTCCCATTTTCAAGACGTTCAGGCACTAAAGCCCACGATATGCCAAATCAGATACCTGAGCAGATTAAGCATACAAGAGTTGAAATATTAAAAAAGCTTGATGAGCAAAATAGAGACTCTTTTGAAAACAATATGATTGGAAAAATTGAGCAGGTACTATTTGAGCAAAGAGCTGGAGAATATTTTGAAGGGCATACAAAAAATTATGTGAAGCTGTATATGAAAACCGAACAAGATTTATCAGGTATATTACAAAATGTGTTAATATATGAAAAAATTGACGACCGGCTCATTTGTAAAAAATAGACCGATTTTTTGTAAAACCTCTTTAAATTATTAAATTGATGTGCAATTCCTTGACTTTTATAGCAAAAAAATATATTATGTTTCTAAGGAAATTGATTTCATATTTTATATATGCAATCAAAAATTTAAATCATTAGCTTGGATTTAATTCCAAGCTTTACATATATCACTGTATTAATATATAGCCTGTAACAATAAACACCTATAAAATAATTTAATTTATAGAAATAATGTCATCTTTAGGAAAGAAGGGATTATATTGTACGTTGCAGAATTTCACCCCAACTATCAAACAGTAGACGACGTAATGATGGTTGCTAGAACATTTGATGCAGCAAGCTCCATATCCTATATAGTAAACACTATGTTTACTGAGAATGTGGAATTTTTCATACTTACCAAGGACGATTTATTGGCAGGAGTAGTAACAAAAAAAGACCTGATAAAAAATTTGGTGATTGACAAAGTAGGCACACAAGGTCAAGTATCAGACATTATGACAAAAATGCCAAACGTATTGTATGTTAAATCTGATGTTAACATTGCGATTGCAACAGGAAAGCTTATACAAAATGATGTAGGTTTTTTACCGGTGGTCGAGGAGCTGCCTGAAGGACTAAAGGTAGTAGGCGTATTTTGTGAAAGCATTGTAACTAGATTATACTTAGAAATGTTTTATTCTTAGGAGAAAATATGAATAGCTTAGATATTTTCATTTTATCAGACTCCTTGGGAAACACAGCCGAACATATATGCAAGGCTGCTGTAGCTCAATTTGAGACACTTGATTATAAAATTCGTAAATTTTCTCATGTAAAGTCGGATGAGGAATTGCATGAAATATTTGAAGACGTACTGAGTAGACAGACTGTTGTGGTATTGTATACGATAGTATCGGAAGAACTAATAAATTCAGTTAAGGAATTTGCTGAGAAAAACAAAATTATAGCAATAGACTTGCTTTCACCAATTACAAACAGTATTACAAAGCTTACAAAGCTAGAACCATTAGAAAAACCGGGAATGCTTAGACAGCTAAACGATTTATACTTTAAAAGAGTTGAGTCAATGGAATTTGCCGTTAAATATGATGATGGCAAAGACAATAGAGGAGTTTTACAAGCAGATTTAGTAATAATAGGTATATCGAGGACATCGAAAACACCGCTTTCAATGTACCTTGCTAATAAAAATATAAAGGTTGCAAACATTCCACTGGTGCCGGAAGCATCTGTACCAAAGGAATTGTTTGAAATCTCAAGTAAAAAAATTGTTGGACTTACAAATTCACCGGAAAAATTAAACCATATCAGAGTTGAAAGACTTAACGCCTTGGGACTTCCAAACGGCTCAAAATATGCGGATATGTCGAGAATTTTAGAAGAAATTGATTTTGCAGAAGGTATAATGAGAAAAATTGGTTGCCCAATAATCAATGTTGAAAATAAGGCAATAGAAGAAACTGCAGAGCTAATCATTACTTACCTTAAAAAGAGTGGGGTAAAAATTTATAACGATTAACAAATTTAAAGTTAAAATATTATTATCAGGAGGAAAAAAATGTCAGAAAAAAAGTATGTTTATGATTTTAATGAAGGCGACATGAATATGAGAAGCCTACTTGGCGGAAAAGGTGCAAACCTAGCTGAGATGACAAACATTGGACTTCCGGTACCTCAAGGCTTTACAATCTCTACTGAAGCTTGTCTAAGATTTTATGATGAGGATAAAAAACTTTGGCCTGACCTCTTATTAGAAATCGACAAGCATTTAGAAAATGTTGAAAAACTTCAAGGCAAAAAATTCTCCGACCCTCAAGACCCACTACTGTTTTCAGTTAGGTCAGGTGCTGCAATTTCAATGCCAGGTATGATGGATACCATTCTTAATCTTGGGCTAAATGATGAAACAGTAAAAGGCTTAGCAAGAACTACAAACAACGAAAGATTTGCGTATGATTCCTATCGTAGATTTATCCAAATGTTCTCTGACGTTGCTATAGGGATACCTAAAGCACTGTTTGATGCAAAACTTGATGGCATGAAGGAAGAAAAAGGCGTCAAAAATGATACAGATTTGAATGCAGAGGACTTAAAAAATTTAGTTGAACAATTCAAAAAAGTATACAAAGAAGAAATGAAAGAGGACTTCCCACAAGAACCAAAAGTGCAGCTACAAAAAGCAGTTGAAGCAGTATTTTCTTCTTGGAACAACAACAGGGCAAAAGTATACAGAAAATTAAATAATATTTCTGATAGCCTAGGTACAGCAGTAAACGTACAATCAATGGTATTTGGCAACAAAGGAGCAACATCAGGTACAGGAGTTGCATTTACTAGAAATCCGGCTACAGGCGAAAATAAATTATTCGGAGAATTCCTTATGAATGCACAAGGCGAAGACGTTGTTGCAGGTATAAGAACTCCGGAAAGCATTGATAAATTAAAAGAAATAAACGAAGATGCTTACAATCAATTTGTTGAGGCAACTCACACACTGGAAAATCACTATCACGATATGCAAGATATAGAGTTTACTATCGAAGAAGGAAGACTATTCTTTTTACAGACAAGAAATGGTAAAAGAACAGCTGAAGCAGCAGTAAAAGTTGCTGTAGACCAAGTAAAAGAAGGACTAATCGATAAAAAAGAAGCGATAATGAGAGTTGAACCAAAACAACTTGACCAGTTACTTCACCCGGCATTTAAAGCAGATGCTCTTAAAAAAGCAGTTTCTGTAGCTAAAGGTTTACCTGCGTCACCTGGAGCAGGCTCAGGTAAAATATATTTTAATGCCGAAGATGCAGTTGCAGCTGCAAAATCAGGACAAAAAGTATTATTAGTAAGACAAGAAACATCTCCTGAAGATATCGAAGGTATGATATCTGCTGAAGGCATACTTACAGCAAGAGGCGGTATGACATCTCACGCTGCTGTAGTAGCCAGAGGTATGGGTAAATGCTGCGTAGCCGGCTGTAGCGAGGCAAGAGTTGACGAAATATCAAAAACTATGAGGATTGGTGAAAAAGTTTACAAACAAGGCGATGTTTTATCTCTTGATGGTTCTACTGGTTCAGTTTATGATGGCGAAGTAGCAAAAGCTGAACCTGAACTAACTGGTGACTTTGGACAGTTTATGGACTATGTAAATGAAATCAAAAAACTAGGTGTATATACTAATGCTGATACACCAAGAGATGCTAAACAAGCTGTAAAATTTGGAGCAGAAGGTATAGGACTTTGCAGAACAGAACATATGTTCTTTGATGAAAAAAGAATTCCGGCAGTTAGACGTATGATTTTATCAAAATCCGTTGACGAACGCAAAAAAGCCTTGGCAGAAATCTTACCAATGCAAAAAGAAGATTTCATAGGCATTTATCAAGCTATGGAAGGTAGACCGGTAGTTATAAGATTACTTGACCCTCCTCTACATGAATTCTTACCAAAAGAAGAAAAAGACCTTAAAGCTATCGGAGAGTCAATGGGAATATCCTATGACGATGTTAGAGATAGAGTGTTAGAACTAGCAGAATTTAACCCAATGCTTGGGCACAGAGGTTGCAGACTTGGCATAACATATCCTGAAATATCAAGAATGCAGGCAAGAGCTATAATAGAGGCAGCATTGGAGGTTAAAAAACAATATCCGGTATTAAAACCTGAAATAATGGTACCACTTGTTGGTCATGTAAATGAGTTAAAATATGTAAAAAAACAAATGGTTGATGAAATAAACAAAGTATTTGAAGAAAAAGGCGAAAAAATAGATTACCTAATAGGTACAATGATAGAAGTGCCAAGAGCGGCAATAACAGCTGATGAAATAGCAAAAGAGGCAGAATTCTTCAGCTTTGGTACAAATGATTTAACTCAGATGGGATTTGGATTTTCAAGAGATGACTCCAGTAAATTCTTAGCAGACTACGAATCAAAAAATATTTTTGATTTTAAACCATTTGAAACAATAGACCAAGAAGGCATAGGTAAGCTTATGAAGATGGCGGTAGATTATGGTAAACAAACTCGCCCTGACATCATTCTTGGTATATGCGGAGAGCATGGTGGAGACCCTGCGACAGTAGAATTCTGCCACAAGCTAGGACTAAACTATGTATCTTGCTCACCATTTAGAGTACCAATCGCAAGATTAGCTGCAGCACAAGCGGTAGTAAAAGAAAGCAAATAAAATTTTTTGTCAATTATCATATGTATAAAATTATCTAAAAAAATTGATTTTTTGCTAATAATCTGATATAATAATCTAAGACAAAATATAAGACTATTCAAGAGTGGGTCAATTCCCACTCTTTGTTTTTACATAAAACTGATTAATTATGTAAAAAGGGAGGAATTTATGAGCAAAAAAGTAGAACAGCGTGCTCAAGAATTAGTAGAAAAATATATCTCAAAAGAGCTTGAGCTGGTTGACGTAGATTATGTAAAAGAAAATGGTGAGTATTATTTAAGAATATTAATAGATAAAGAAGGTGGAGTAAGTCTTGATGATTGTGAGGCACTAAGCAGAGCCCTAGACGATAAGCTTGATGAGGCGGATATTATTCCGGATGCTTATTATTTAGAAGTATCATCACCCGGCTTAGACAGAGAGCTAAAAAAAGAAAAAGATTTTATAAGAGAAAAAGGTAAAAAAATCTTAGTTAAGCTTTACAAAAAATCAGAGTTGGGTAAGGAGTTTACCGGAGTATTAGAAGGCTTAGACGAAGATAAAAATCTATTAATAAATATAGATGGAAAATCCCATACAATAGAAAAAAAGGATATAGCAAAAATAAATCTTCAGGATTTTGATTTTTAATCAGTTATAGAAATTAAAGCCGGAATTAAAAATTTTATTTGACTTTAATTTAATATATAAAGTAATAAAGCAGGTAAGTACGATTTAGGAGGAAAATTAATGAACGCAGAGTTTTTAAAAGCTCTAGAACAAATTGAAAAAGAAAAGGGAATAAAAAAACAAGTTTTAATCGAAGCGGTGGAGCAGGCAATACTTAACGCTTACAAAAAAAATTACGGAAGTAGTGATGATGTTGTAGTTAAGATAGACGAAAAGACCGGTGAAATTAAAGCTATAAATCACCTCTTGGTAGTAGACGATGAAACAGAGGATATCGCCGAAAACGAAGTAACTCTTGAGTATGCAAGAGATTTCTACGGCAAACAATACAAGGTTGGAGATACCATTGAAGAAGAAAAAATCCCAGCCAACTTTGGACGTATAGCTACTCAGGCTGCTAGACAAATAGTAGTACAAAAAATTAAAGAGGCTGAAAAAGACATCCAATATGACCAGTTTAAACAAAAAGAGGGAGAAATAATTACCGGTACAGTCTCTAGAATGTCTAGGGGTACAGTTTATATTGATATATCTATAATAGGTGACAATGACCTGACAATTTTATCTGAAGGAATTTTACCGGTATCTGAGCAAATGAGCACAGACAGCTATAAAATCGGACAAAGGCTAAAATGTTATATCAGTGAAGTAAAAAGAAATAACAATAAAGCACAAGTAGTCCTTTCAAGAGTACATCAAGATTTTGTAAGAAGATTATTTGAGCTTGAGGTGCCGGAAATTTATGATGGTACAGTAGAGCTGGTTAGCATAGCTAGAGAAGCTGGTTCTAGGACAAAGATGGCAGTAAAAAGTAACATGAAAGATGTAGACCCAGTAGGAGCTTGCATAGGAGCAAAAGGACAAAGAGTTAGAAATATTGTTGATGAAATAAATGATGAAAAAATAGATATAATTGAGTACAGTGATGACAAGGTAAAATACATCACAGCGGCACTGTTACCGGCAAAAGTTACCAGCGTGACAATTTTAGAAGACGAAAAAATCGCAAATGTAATAGTACCGGATGACAAACTTTCCCTTGCAATAGGTAGAGAAGGACAAAATGTTAGATTAGCAGCCAAGCTTACTAATTATAAGATTGACATAAAATCAGAAAGTAATGCTCAAAACGAAACGTCATCAGAAATACCACAAGACGAGGAAATGCAAGAGCAAACAGAAAAAGAAGTTACTCAAGATTAGGAGAAAGAGCAACAAATGAAACAAAAAAAGGTACCTATCAGAAAATGTATAGTATGCCATGAAAGTGGTGAGAAAAAAAATCTTATAAGAATAGTGAAAAATAAAGATGGAGAAATATTTTTGGACCCTACCTATAAAGCCAATGGCAGGGGAGCTTATGTGCATGAAGATAAGGAATGTATTGACAAGCTAATCAAAACTAAAGGTCTTGATAGAGCCTTTAAAATCAAGGTAGACCAAGAAGTATATGAAAAGATAAAAAGCGAGTGCACTGCAAATGAATAAAGCAAAAATTCAAACATTACTTGGATTTGCAATGAAAAGTGGAAAATTATCCCTTGGAGAAAATGCAGTATTAGAAACAATAAAATTTGGCAAAGCAAAAATAGTTTTTATAGCCAGCGATGCCTCACAAAATACATCAAAAAGATTATTAGACAAGTCAAATTATAGACATATACCTGTTTGTATGGATTTAGACAGATATGAACTAGGTAAAGCAATTGGTAGAGAATATTGTATGAGCATAGCGTTGAAAGATAAAAACTTTGCTCTAGGTATAAAAAAAGAAATGGGAGGTAATGCTATTGAAGAAAAAGAGGATATATGCAATAGCTGATGAATTAGGAATATCAAGCAAAGAACTTATAGAGAGATTAGCTGAATTAGATTACACAGTATCTAGTCCACTTGCCACATTTACAGAAGAAGAGGCAGAAGCAATTGTGGAAATGCTCCAAGAAGAAAAAGTTCAAACAAACAATATAAAACCATCACAAAAGGATAAAAGGTCATCAAAGACTTATGATAAAGCACCTGAAAAACATAATGCACAACAAGCTGTTCATAAGGCAAAAGAGCATACTAAAAAACATACACATGAAAATAATAAAACTTTAGACCAAAAACCTGAAGCAGTAGAAACAAAGCATACAGAGCATAAGCCAAAGCAAGAACATCATCAAAAAAATACAGCTAAGAGTAATACTAACGAGCACTCACAAAATCAAAAATCAGCACAAAAGTTTGTAGAAAAACAGCAACCATCATCGCAGCAAGAACATCATGGAGAAGAACAAAAACATAATAACAAAGGCAAGAGTAAAAACGAAGAAGTAGAAACAGAACAAACAGAAATAGTACAACTTGACGAAACTGTTTTAGTAGGTGAATTTGCCAGTCAAATAGGTGTGCCTGCCACACAAGTTATAATGAGCCTTATGAAAATGGGTATAATGGCGAATATAAATCAGCATATCAAATATGAAACAGCAGAAAAAATTGCCTTTGAATTTGATAAGCTAGTTGAGCCATTACAAAAAGAAGAAGAAAAAGAAGACGTTGTAATTAAAGACGACTTAGAAGAAGATTTATTACCAAGACCTCCAATCGTAACAGTAATGGGACACGTTGACCATGGTAAAACCTCTTTACTTGATGCGATAAGAAATACAAAAGTAACCGCAGGAGAGGCAGGCGGCATTACTCAGCACATAGGTGCATATGAAGTCTATGTAAACAACAAAAAAGTAGTATTTCTTGATACCCCAGGACACGAGGCTTTCACTCAAATGAGAATGAGGGGAGCGCAGGTTACAGATATAGCGATACTAGTTGTAGCGGCAGACGATGGTATAAAACCACAGACAATAGAGGCTATTTCCCATGCAAAAGCAGCAGGCGTACCTATAATAGTAGCTATAAATAAAATAGATAAAGAGGCGGCAAATATAGAAAGAGTTAGACAAGAGCTTTCTGATAATGGACTGCTTGTAGAAGAATGGGGCGGAGATATTATAGACGTGCCAATATCTGCAAAAAAGAACCAAAACATAGACAAGTTGCTTGAAATGATACTATTAGTTGCTGAAATGGAAGAACTAAAAGCAAATCCAAATAGACCAGCCGTTGGTACAGTAGTAGAGTCTAACTTGGATAAAGGAAGAGGACCTGTTGCAACAGTTATAGTTTCAAATGGTACACTAAAAGTAGGAGACCCGGTAATAGCCGGTACTGCCTATGGTAAAATCAGAGCCTTGATAAATGATAAAGGCAAAAGAGTTAAAAAAGCACCACCATCAACACCAGTAGAAATATTAGGTCTTGATGAAGTGCCAATGGCTGGAGATAGATTTATCGTAATGCAAAGCGATAAAGCAGCAAAAGCCATTGTTGAAAAAAGAAGAATTAAGAGCAGAGACGAAAGACTTGAGGCATCATCAAAAATAACACTTGAAGATGTATTTGATAAGATGCAAAAGGGTGAAATAAAAGAATTAAAGATTGTTTTAAAAGCAGACGTTCAAGGCTCATTAGAGGCAATAAAACAATCATTAGAAAAAGTTTCATCAGAGGAAGTTAAAGTCAGCGTAATCCATGGCAGTGTCGGAGCAATCACAGACTCAGACGTAATGCTTGCATCCGCATCAAATGCAATAGTAATTGGCTTCAACGTAAGACCTTCCGCGTCAGTTATAGCGTTGTCAGATAGAGAGCAAGTAAATATCAGAACATATAGAATAATCTATGAACTAATAGAAGATATCGAAAAAGCCATGAAGGGTATGCTAGACCCTGAATTTAAAGAAGTAGTAATAGGACAGGCAGAAGTAAGACAAACCTTCAAGGCATCAGGCATAGGCACTATCGCAGGTAGTTACGTTGTATCAGGAAAAATCAAGAGGAATTCAAGTGCAAGACTTATAAGAAACGGCATAGTTATATATGATGGAGAAATAAGCTCACTAAAGAGATTTAAAGACGATGCCAAAGAAGTTGCACAAGGCTTTGAATGTGGTATAACTCTTGAAAAATTCAATGACATAAAGGAACAAGACGTTATCGAGTCTTATGAAATGCAAGAAATAGAAAGATAGGTTTGACATGAAATTTGAAAGAACACAAAGAATTGAGCAGGAAATCAAAAAAGTAATTACACAGATGCTCATTGAAGGACATATAAAAAATACAGTTATTACCGAAACGACTTCACTCATATCAATAGTTGATGTCAGAGTAGTTACAGACCTAAAGTACGCTTATGTATATGTGAGCGTACTTGGAGGTAATAAGGATGAAATAGTTGCTGCACTTCAAAAGTCAGCCGGCTTTATACGTTCACAAATAGGTAAGAGAGTTAAATTAAGATATACTCCTGAGCTTATTTTTGAAAGAGACGATACTATAAAGACAGCTATTGAAATGATGGAAAAAATTAATAAAGTCCATCATGATGACGAGGAAAAAGAACTACAAGCAGCTAAAAATATAGAAGAAAAAACTTCTACAAATCAAAACTTAGATAAATAATAAAATCGGATTTTGGTTTAATTGTTTAAGAATAATTTAATATATTTATAATATATTGATGTTCTAATATTTTAATTATACTTGCAAAGGGGTATTATGCAGCAAATTATTGACTATTTAATAAACAACGATAATTTTTTGATAACCAGTCACGTTGCTCCGGATGGAGATAACATAGGGTCGAGTATAGCACTTTGCAAATTTTTGCAAAATATTGGAAAAAACGCATATCATGTATTGGACGATAATGCTCCCCAAAGCTTATCATACATTACATCAAAGGTTAAAATATATAAAAGCTCAGACGTACAAAACCTTTTTAATGATGCACCGTACAATATAGTAGTCCTTGATTGTGGCAATAAAGTCAGAGTGTGCATTGATAAAAAAATCTTGGATAATGCTGTAAAAGTCGGATGTATTGACCATCACGAAAGCAACGAGCTTTTTGGAGATGTCAATTATTTGGTTAAGACAGCCTCATCGACTTGCGAAATAGTCTATCAAATTATGAAAAAAATAGACGAAACAAAAATCGATGAAATTGTTGCAACCGCTCTTTATACAGGACTTGCCACAGATACAGGTCATTTTAAATTTGATTGCACAAGTCAAAGCTCATTTTATATGGCAGCGGATTTACTTTCAAAAAATGCAAAAAAACAAGATGTGGTAAAAAATATTTATCAAAGTGATGATTACAACTACAAACGCATGGAGGCAAATCTTGTCTTAAATGAAATGGAAAAACTTGACGAAATTTGTGTAATGACACTTACACAAGACATTTTATCCGAATTTGGCATAGATATGAAGGACACTGAGGACTTGGTAAATAATACACTAAATATCCAAGGTGTAGAGCTAGGTATACTTTTAAAAGAAAAATCTAAAAATATAGTAAAGGGTTCATTAAGGTCAAAACAAAGAGTTGATTGCAACCAAATTGCCAAGCACTTTGGCGGGGGTGGACACATAAGAGCAGCAGGCTTTACTATAAATGATATTAATATAGAAGATGCAAAAAAATTAGTATTAGATTATGTGAAAAATTATGTGTGATGGTATAATAAACATTTTAAAACCTACCGGTATGACATCTCATGATGCAGTAGCAAGGGCAAGGAAAATACTTGGCATAAAAAAAATAGGTCATACAGGCACGCTGGACCCGAATGTAGCCGGGGTAATGATACTCACTGTAGGTAAAGCTACAAAGTTGACAGAAATACTCCAAGCAAGCTACAAAAAGTATAGATGCAATATGGTATTTGGCAAACGTACTGACTCCTCTGACACCTACGGAAAGGTAATAAACGATGGAGCAAGGACGGATTTTTCCATGGATGAATTAAGCTTGGTTTTTAATTCATTTATTGGTCAAAGCACACAGATACCCTCCCAATTTAGTGCAGTTAAAGTAGGTGGGAAAAAGCTTTACAATATTGCTAGAAGTGGTAAAGAAATACCTGATATACCTCAGAGAAATATTTTTATTAAAGAAATAACAATATTAGACTTCAAGGATGGGGAAGTTACATTTGATGTCACCTGCTCAAAGGGGACTTATATCAGAGTGCTTGTAGACGATATTGCAAAAAAGCTTGACACATACGCCTATGTTAGCTGGCTTATAAGAATAGGACTTGGAGATTTTGAAATTACAAAAAGTAAGCTTATAGACGAAATTACAAAAGAAGATATAATTTCACTTGAGGAATTAAACATCAATGATGCTAAAAAAGTAATACTTGATGATTATATGCTAAAAAGATTTGTCAATGGATTAAAAGTTACAGTGACTTATCTAAAAAAATTTGATTATTCAAAATCCGGATATTACAAGGTATATGACAGTAAAAATAATCTAGTCAGCATTGCACAGCTAGTGGATGGAGATTTAAAAAATAAAGTATTTTTATACAGGTAATATATGAATATAATTGAGGACTTCAATAAAAAAGACGACAAAAAGAGAGCTATAACCATGGGAAGCTTTGATGCACTACATAAAGCTCATAGACTTCTCATAGAAAGCACTGTAGAAATTTCAAAACAAAAAAATGCTACACCTTCAGCTATAACATTTTGCTATAAGCCTAATTTGAAAAAGAAAAATAATGGCAAATATATTTTGCCAAAAGAAGAAAAGATTAGACTTTTTGAACAAATGGGTATAGCTGATTTGTATTTAGTTTTTTTTGATAAAAAAATTAAAAGTATGTCAGCAGACCAATTTGTAAAAGACATCTTAGTAGACAATCTTGGAGTGACAGACCTAGTTTTAGGAGACGATGCGAGATTTGGCAACGATATGCTTGGAGTGGACGAGCTTGAAAAGATTTGTAAAAAGCATAATGTACGGTTTAAAGTAATTGGAGAAGTAAGGATAAACGACAAGCGTGTCAGCAGCACATTAATAAGAGAAATGTTGGATAAAGGCATAGTTGGAGCTGAATTGGAACAATATTTAGGCAGACCGTATATAATTTCGTCGGAGGTTGTCCATGGAAATAATTATGGCAACAAAATCGGTTTTCCAACTGCAAACTTGGAAATCGGACTTGAGCAGATAATGCCAAAAAACGGAGTATATTATGCCGAATGTATAATAGATGGTGAAAAATATGTCACAGCTATCAGCATAGGCAACAAACCAAGTGTTAAAAACCCTCACTACGGCTTAGAGGCACATATACTTGATTTTGACAAAAATATCTATGGCAAAAAAATAACAGTTATACCAAAAAAATATTTAAGGGCTGAGATAAAGTTTGACAAGATAGAAGATTTAGTATTGCAAATGAACAGCGATGTTGAGACGGTCAGAAAATTATCAAATGGAACACTTAACTGATTTAGTTTTTACTTAATTGGTATAAATATAATAGTATCAAAAGCTTTAAAACTTTTTAATATAGATTAATATATAGAAAGGGAAAAAATGCGTAAATGTAGCGAGTGTCATGAAAATGTAGCTGTACTTTATGTTCAGGACCAACACGATAGAACAAAATTGCGTGGACTATGCTTGTCTTGTGCAAAAAAGCTAAATGTACCGGGACTTGATGAAATGTTTGACAAATTAGGCGTAGATTCAGATAATATAGATGTTATAACTCAGCAAATGAACGATTCAGTGGAGCTGTTTGAAGAAGAAATAAAAAATTCTGATGGCGGTTCTCTTGATGAAGTGATTAGCAACCTGAGCAACAATAAAGCCTTTGCCGAAATGACAAGGAAATTTTCAGATATACTGGACAACAAGAAAAAACCATACAAAGAAGATAATTCATCACAATATTCAGACGAAAAAGAAGAAAATAAGGCTTTATCAAATATAAAAGCTAACGAGGAAAGTAATAGCAGTGATGAAGATTTAATAGATATAAGCACATTTGAAGACGAAATGAAAAAAATCTTCGGTTCGACTAGAAAAAATAATATCTTTGAAATAAATATAGGTGGCTCACCTGACAATTTTTTGGATTATGACTATTCTGATAGCGAATATACGCAGCAAGACTCCAAAAAATCAGATAAATACGGCGATTCAAAGTCTAAGAGAAAGAAAAATATGAAGACTCTTGAAAAGTATGGAAAAAATCTGACAAATATGGCTAGAGAAGGCAAAATTGATAAGGTCATAGGCAGACAAGAGGAAATAAACAGAGTCATACAGATATTAAATCGTAGGACAAAAAATAATCCTGTATTAATTGGTGAACCGGGAGTAGGTAAAACGGCTATAGCAGAGGGCTTAGCCTATAAAATAGTAAATAGTGAAGTACCTGAAAAACTTTTAGATGTTGACATAATACAGCTAGACATGGCATCAATGGTGGCAGGTACTCAGTTTAGAGGACAGTTTGAAAGCAGACTAAAAGGCATAATTGACGAGGCAAAGAATGCTAAAAATGTGGTACTTGTAATCGATGAGCTCCATACAATAATGGGGGCAGGAGAGGTTGCAGGAGGAAATCTTGACGCAGCTAATATCCTAAAGCCGGCACTAGCAAGTGGAGAAGTGCAAGTATTAGGTGCAACAACACTTAATGAATACAAAAAAACAATTGAAAAAGACAAAGCACTTGAAAGAAGATTTCAGAGCGTATTAGTTGAAGAACCAACCGAAGAAGAAACCATAGAAATAATAAAAGGTCTTAGACCCTATTATGAAGAATATCACAAGATAAGATTCAGTGACCAAGTGATACAAGAGGCTGTCAGACTTTCAAAAAGATATATAACAGATAGATATTTACCTGATAAAGCAATAGATGTAATTGACGAAGTCGGGTCAAGGACAAATTTAACCAACGAATATATACCAAGAATAGACGCAATAAATGAGTCACTTGAAACAATTGCAACAAAAAGAAATGAGGCAATGCAAGACCAAGACTACGAAAAAGGTGCAAATTATCAGCTTGAACAGCTTAAACTTGAAGATGAATTAGAAGAACTAAAGAAAAAAGAATATATAGAAGTTACAACTGATGACGTTGCAGATGTGATACAGCAATGGACAAAAATCCCAGTAAAAAGACTTATAGATAAAGAACAGACAAAGCTGGCTAATCTTGAACAAACGCTAAAACAAAAAGTAATTGGTCAAGACAACGCAGTTGAAACAATTGCAAAAGCTATTAAAAGAAATAGAGTAGGTATATCAGGAGTTAAAAAACCAAGCTCATTTATTTTCGTTGGACCAACCGGAGTAGGTAAGACACATCTTGTAAAGCAACTTGCAAAAGAAATGTTTGGTCTTGAAGATATGATTATCCGTATGGATATGAGTGAATATATGGAAAAACATTCCGTAGCAAAAATGGTTGGAGCACCTCCGGGATATGTAGGCTTTGAAGAAGGCGGACAACTGACAGATAAAGTAAAAAGAAAACCATACAGCATAATATTATTTGATGAAATAGAAAAAGCTCACCCTGATGTATTTAATATGCTTTTACAGATATTAGACGAGGGCAGACTTACAGATGCACAAGGCAATACAGTACACTTTGAAAATACAATAATAGTCATGACTTCAAACATAGGCACGACCTATAAATCAAGTAACCTTGGCTTTGGCTCAAAAAATGAAAGCGAAATGGATAAAGAAAGAATAAATGACTCATTAAAAGCCTCTTTCAAACCGGAATTTTTAAACAGGGTCGATGAAATAGTAGTGTTTAATAAGCTAGAAAAAGGAGATTTAAGAAAAATAGTCGATTTAATGCTACAAGACCTACAAAAGGCAGTTGCTTTAAGAGGAATAAAACTTAATATAAGCGATGAGGTCAAAGACTTTATAGTTGAAAAAGGTTATGATGAAAAATATGGAGCAAGACCACTTAGACGCACAATACAAAAATATATAGAAGACGAAATTGCAGATGCAGTGATAAAACAAGATATATCTAAGTTTAATGAATTAAGATTAAATATGCTTGGTAGAAAAGTATTACTAGATGCAGTGAATTAAAGCCATAAATATAACAATATTAAAAAATCGATAAAATATAATAAAAACTTTCTTTGGTATACAACTTACCATTTTAAAGGGAAATATAAAAACTTTAACAATAGCTAAGACTTACGTCTTGGCTATTTTTTTAAGAAAAAAATTGACTAGATAGTTCTGTTTTGAAAAATTGAATAAATACAATTAATTGTATATTTGCAATCGGTTTTAAACATTTGCATACAAACAAAGCTAATAAAATGACAAAAAAATAATTTACAAAATTCAATAATTATGAAATTGAAATTGAATAATATTTTAATCAGTCTTATAAAAAATGTTTATATTCAACATTTTTAATACTATAAAATCAAAATATTATAAATAAGAAAATGGAACGATTTTTGCTATACAACTATTTAATAATATTTTTTTGAGGAGGGTAAAAGATGGGGGCAAAGGTTTTAATTGAGAAAAAGAACGAAAGTGTATCATTATTAACTCTAAATAATCCTGATACTTTAAACGCATTGAGTACGGATTTTATGTATGATATTAATGAGGCAATTGATATAATTGAAAACGACAAAAGCGTTAAAGTGTTAATTATTACCGGGGTTGGCAAAGCCTTTATTGCAGGAGCGGATATCAAAGAAATGATTGAGCTTACGCCGGCACAAACGCTTGAATGGGGGCAATTAGGCAGTAAATTAAATACAAAAGTAGAAAATATGCGTATACCTGTAATAGCCGCCGTAAATGGATTTGCATTAGGTGGAGGCTGTGAGCTTGCCATGGCTTGTGATATTAGAATAGCGTCTGAGAAAGCTAAATTTGGTCAGCCGGAAGTGGGTATAGGAATTACTCCGGGAGCAGGTGGCACTCAAAGATTGCCACGATTAGTAGGCATTGCTAAAGCAAAAGAGCTTTTATATACAGGAAAAATCATAGATGCAATAGAGGCAGAAAAAATAGGACTGGTAAACTCAGTAGTACCGGCTGACGAATTGCTGCAAAAAGCTATGGAAATGGCAAATGAAATTTCAATGCAAGCACAAATTGCAGTGCAGGAATGTAAAAGACTGATAAACAGTGGAATACAAACGGATATAAATACAGGACTTGCACTAGAGCTGCAAGCGTTTAGTCTTTGCTCATCCACGCAGGATAAACAAATAGGAATGGGTGCATTCATCAGAAAGGAAAAGGAAAAAAAATTTATATATAAGTAGGAAAAGAATTTGTTGTCTAAAATAAATTTGTTTACTTTTGAAGAGGGTATATCTGATAAAATAATATTTAGCATAGAATCTGGAGCAACTGGTGGAGTACCTGCAAGTGGAAGGGGTACAGGTGCATCATTTAATCCGGAAGCTATACTGAAACAGCTTGATATATTTGACTTTTATGATGGAGGAGGTCTTGACATAGGGTACTTAGGCTTGGCTAAAGCTGACGAGGATGGCAATGTAAATGTATCAAAATTTGCCGGCAGAGTAACCGGACCTGTAGGTTTTATAAATATTACTCAAAATGCTAAAAAAGTATGTTTCTTAGGTACTTTTACAGCAGGAGAGTCTGAGATTGAAATAAAAGATAGAAAAGTAAATATTATAAAGGATGGAGAAATACTAAAATTTAAGAAAAAAGTTGAGCAAATAACTTTTTCAGGAGAGTATTCAAAAAATAATGATAAACAGGAGGTTTATTTTATAACACAAAGATGTGTTTTTAAATTAACCAACAATGGGCTAGAGTTAATAGAAATAGCACTCGGAGTAGGTTTAGAAAAAGATATTTTAAATAAAATGGAATTTGTACCGAAAATATCAGATGATTTGAGGTTAATGGATTCACGCTTATTTAATACAGATAAAATGGGTTTTGAAATATAAAATTAATAAAAAACTTCTAATTTTAAATTATTCTTTAAAATTAGAAGTTTTTTATTTTAGCTATTGATTAACATTTAGTTTATTTATTACATATTAGTCCATTTCACTAAGGTGTTTCCAATATTTTTTTGGCATGAAATTTCTTTGGCATCTTTCATTTTTCCTACTTTCAATACTCATAGCTTTGTGATAGGTTTTCCAAAGTGTTTCAAAATCGTCTTTATATTCAAGGTATGGTTTCATTTTTTCTTTTGACATACTTAGTAGCTGCAAATTTCCATTGTTGTGCATTACCAGTGTTTCTCTGTTTAAATCGTATATGAACCAGTTTTCATTTGGGTATCTTTTTCTAAAGTGGTTTCCGATGATTGGTATTATATTATGTGTAGGCTCTATTACTGAAAATAAATAGTTGTTTATCTGCTTAAATCTCACAAGTCCATATAATTTGTGTCTTTCTGCTAAAACTTTTTGACTTAATTTCAGCACGTCTATGACTGTATGATTTGATATGTTATTTATGATTTTGTCACCATATTTAAAGCCTAAGACTATAAAGTCTAATATTTTAAGCTCTTTATTTGGTGTATCGGATAAAAATGCGTTGTAGACTATATTTAAAAAGTCAAAGGAGAGTTTGTTTTCTATAGCGTCATAGACAGTGTTAAAATTATTATCATCAGATACAATAGCTTTTGTTTTAATAAAAAATTCTATTTGTTCATCGTCAGTTTTGATAGCTACAAGCTTGTCTTTGTCCTTGTAAAATGTATATACGCAGCATAAAAATCCCTCAAAAGAGCCGTCATATATATAAGTATATTTTTTGTCAGTGTCAAGCATATAACCTCTCAAGTTAAAATTTTTTATACTACATATTTGCTTAAATCTATAGATAGCTGTTCGTAGTTGTCTTCTTTTTTATTTGGGATAATTTTTGAGCGAATTATTTGACTATCCATTGAAAAGTCACCGTAAAATTTACCGTTGCAGGTGATGAAATATTTTGCTCTTTTCAGCACTACGCCCAGTTTTTTTAATGTGTCATAAGATAGATTGGCATATCTTCTAGCTCTTACAATCCTTTTTGCACTTCTAACTCCAACACCCGGTATTCTAAGCAGCATTTCATAGCTACATCTATTTATCTCTACTGGGAACAGATTAATATTATTTAGTGCCCAGTTGCATTTTGGGTCAAGCTCTAGGTCAAAATTTGGATTTTTTTCATCCAATATCTCATTTGCTGTAAAACCATAAAATCTAAGTAGCCAATCGGCTTGGTAAAGTCTATTTTCTCTTTTAAGCGGTGGTGCTGTATTTAGTGCGGGTAAATTGCTATTTTGCGAAACCACTGGTATATAAGCGGAGTAGTATACTCTTTTTAGTTTAAATCTGTTATACAATGTTTCTGTCAAATTTACTATGGATAGGTCACTTTCAGGAGTTGCTCCTACAATCATTTGTGTGGTTTGTCCGGCTGGCATATATTTTGGTGCATTTTTAAAACGCTTTTGCTCATCTGCAATTTGTAGTGTGTAATTGGTCATGTGGTTCATTGGTAAAAATATGCTCTTTTTAGTCTTTTGAGGTGCTAAGGCTATTAGACTTTTTTCTGATGGCAGCTCTATATTTACACTCATTCTGTCAACAAGGCTTGCAACCTTATCTATAAGATTACTGTCTGCACCGGGAATTGCTTTCATATGAATGTAGCCGTTGTAATTTTCTTCGTATCTGAGCTTGTATGCCACTTGATACATTAAATCCATTGTATTATTCGGATTTTTATATACTCCGCTACTTAAAAACAACCCCTCTATGTAATTTCTCTTGTAAAAATTAATGGTCAGGTCTACGATTTCTTGAGGTGTAAAAATGGCTCTTTTTACTTCATGATTAGAGCTTCTGTTGATGCAGTAGGCACAATCATATATACATTTATTTGTCATCAAAATTTTTAGTAGTGACACGCACCTGCCATCACTAGTCCAGCTATGACAAATACCGGAGTAATGAGCGTTACCTATACCGCCCGTATTGTTTCTATTAGAGCCGCTGGAGGAGCATGATGCGTCATATTTTGCAGCATCGGAAAGTATTTTTAGTTTTTCTTCAAATTCAATCTTTTCATTATATCTTA
Organism: Criibacterium bergeronii; assembly: GCF_001693775.2. Classification (GTDB taxonomy): domain Bacteria; phylum Bacillota; class Clostridia; order Peptostreptococcales; family Filifactoraceae; genus Peptoanaerobacter; species Peptoanaerobacter bergeronii. Next base: position 34,248 of record NZ_MBEW02000013.1, read on the forward strand.
TTATGTTCATAAAATTTACCAAAGTTACAAATTATGAAAGAACTGTGCTATAATAATTATACAAACACATTTTACCATTAGTATTTGTTAAAGTCAAACTTATATTAAATGAAGTTAAAGTTCATTTTTCAATTAATATTTTACAATTACTGGATTTATTTTTAAAAGTATGCTTTAATAAATCTACTAACATATAATTTTATATTAAATATAGTTAATAGTGATATGCGGGGGAAAAAATGAAAAAAACTGAAAATATTTGTGAAAAAAATAACAGTAAATCTTTAAATTTTTGTGAAGATATCCCTTGTACGCAAATAAATAGCTATATTGAAAGTATATTAAATACAGTTCAAGATGGTGTATATATTACTGATGGAAAGTCAAAGACGATATTTTTGAACAATGCTTATGAAAAATTATCCGGCACTAAAAAGGAGTTATTTTTGAATAAAACCATGACTAGAATTATCGAAGAGGGGCTTATTGATAAGTCGGGCACAATGGAGGCATTAAACTCAAAAAAAGAGATAACTATGAACCAAACTCTAAATAATAAAAATCAAGTGCTAATTACCTCTACTCCTTTATTTGACCTTGATGGTAATATCAACCTAGTGGTTACTACTGTAAGAGATGTGACCCTAATAAACAGTTTAAAAAACGAATTAAATAGGACGACATTGGACATGAACAAGCTAAAAAGCTTAATTCATGAAAAAGATGGCATCGTATATCAATCAAAGCAAATGGAGAACACAATACTTACAGCAAAAAAAGTAGCGGTGTATGACACGTCAGTGTTAATAAGTGGAGAAACAGGAGTCGGAAAGGACATAGTTGCAAGAATAATACATAAAAACAGCAATAGAGCAAACAAACCGTTTATAGATATCAACTGTTCAGCCATACCTGAAAGCTTGATGGAGTCAGAGCTGTTTGGCTATGAGGGCGGGAGCTTTACAGGTGCACTCACAAAAGGCAAGAAAGGAATATTTGAGCTTGCAAATGGAGGCACTCTATTTTTAGACGAAATAGGAGAGCTGTCGCTTAATATGCAGGCAAAGCTCCTTAAAACATTGCAAAACAAAACAATCAGAAAAATCGGAGGCTCAAAGGAAATACCGATAGATGTCAGGATAGTCAGTGCAACAAATCAAGACTTAAAATCAATGATAGAAGAAAAAAAATTCCGCGATGACTTATATTACAGGATAAATATAATACCAATTGAAATATTACCGCTTAGAAAAAGAAGAGAGGACATATTGTTGTTGGTAAACCATTTTTTAGAAAAGAGCAACGAAATCAATCATGAAAATAAATTTTTTTCTAAGGAGGCGTTGCTTGCGCTTTATAATTATGATTTTCCGGGAAATGTTAGAGAGCTGAAAAATCTTGTTGAACGCAGTGTTGTACTGAGTAGAGACGATGAGATACAGTTAAATGACCTACCAACAGTAATTAAAATCAGCGACTTCCAAGAAAAATCATTTGAATTGAAAAAAGGTGTAAATTTTAAACAAGCAGTGGATAATTTTGAAAAAATGGTAATTAAAAACGCATTAGATAATTCAAGCACTTCAAAAGAGGCGGCAATTAAATTAGGGATGAATGAGTCTACTCTGACAAGAAAAAAACAAAAGCTGGGAATAATTTAAAATGGCAGAGTAGTATAAAAAAAATTTATTATTGCAAAAATGCAATATATTTCATTTATGCAATAGATTGAAAGTGCAACATACTTTGCAGATTTAACAAAAATAATTTCGAATAATCAATTTTAAAATAATTCATTTTAATAATAAAAAGTAAAAATAATAATTTTGCTTAAATTTCTGAAAAATTTCATTGAAATTCTAAGCAAAATTATTTTTTTATTAAATTTTATAAATTTGGCACGTTTTTTGCTATTTAATAAAGCGTAAGTAAAAGTTTTCCTAAGCGTTTTTAAAATAGGAAAATTAGAATTGATATTCATAATTTAAATTTAATTTATTTTGCAAAGGAGAAATTAACATGGCACTTATGACAGGTAAACAGTACATTGAAAGCTTGAAAGCATTAAAACCAAAGGTATACATCTTTGGTGAATTAATTGATGACCCTACATCACATCCTATATTAAGACCTTCAATCAATTCAGTAGCTATGACATATGACTTAGCACATGACCCTGAGTACGAAGATGTAATGACAGCTACAAGCCATTTAACAGGCGAAAAAATAAACAGATTTTGCCATATACATCATAGTACAGAAGATTTGGTTAAAAAAATCAAAATGCAAAGATTATTAGGTCAAAAAACTTCAAGCTGTTTCCAAAGATGCGTAGGTATGGACGCATTCAATGCAATTTATTCAACTACATATGAAATAGATAAAAAATATGGCACTGAGTATCATGAAAGATTTAAAAAATATTTACTAATGGCTCAAAAAAATGACTGGACAGTTGATGGAGCTATGACAGACCCTAAAGGTGACAGAGGACTATCTCCATCTCAACAGGAAGACCCGGATTTATTTGTGCATATCGAAGAAATAAGACAAGATGGTATAGTTGTATCCGGAGCAAAGGCTCACCAAACAGGCTCTATAAACTCACATGAACATTTAATCATGCCTACACAAGCTATGAAAGAGGCTGACAAGGATTATGCAGTAAGCTTTGCAGTACCTACAAACGCTGAAGGTGTATTCATGATTTATGGTAGACAATCATGTGATACAAGAAAACTTGAAAAGGATGTAGATATAGACCTTGGAAATAACACATTTGGCGGACAAGAAGCATTAGTTATATTTGACCATGTATTCGTACCAAATGAAAGAGTATTTATGTGTCAAGAATATGAATATTCAGGTATGCTAGTTGAAAGATTTGCCGGATATCATAGACAATCTTACGCATGTAAAACAGGCGTTGGCGATGTACTTATCGGTGCAGCAGCCTTAGCGGCAGATTACAATGGAGCAGCAAAAGCAAGCCACATCAAAGATAAAATTATTGAAATGCAACACCTAAACGAAACAATGTGGGCATGTTCACTTGCTTGCTCTTATGAAGGAACAAAGACTGAGTCAGGTGCATATTTAATCAACCTATTACTTGCCAACGTATGTAAACAAAACGTTACAAGATTTCCTTATGAAATAGCTAGACTGGCTCAAGACCTAGCCGGCGGTATCATGGTTACAATGCCATCTGAGGCTGACCTAAGAGGAGCTGAAACCGGAAAATGGGTTAAAAAATATCTTGCCGGCAAAGTTGGCATGGATGTAGAAAATAGAATGAGAGTATTAAGACTTATCGAAAATCTATGCTTAGGTACAGCGGCAGTAGGATATCTTACTGAGTCAATGCACGGTGCAGGCTCTCCTCAGGCACAAAGAATAATGATAGCAAGACAAGGCAACCTAGAGGCTAAAAAAGAAATGGCTAGAAAAATAGCTCATATTGATACATCCAAAGATAACGTTACAAAATAGAGGCTATTAGTAGTATCTAATAAGACATTAATTCAATATAATAGATTTTAATAATAAACCCCTTTCAAATTCGGCTAGAGATGTTGGCAAATAACATCTCTAGCACTGGATTTGAAAATGTAGTTAAAGTAAGTTGTATTTTGACAGTCAGTAGTTATATATAAACTTAGAAATAGATTTTTTATAAAAAACAATAGAAATAGATTTAAAAATTGACAAATATTTAACTATTAAAAAAACTGACTGATGATAAAGCAAGCAAGGAGGTATCATGGATTTTATACAAGAATATAAAAATAAATTAAAAACGCCGCAAGAGGCAGTTAAAATGATAAAATCAGGTGACAGAGTTGTAGTGCAGCACGCCACCGGAGAACCTTTAGCCTTAGTAGATGCGATGGTAAAAAATAAAGATGCTTATGAAAATGTGGAAATAGTCCACATGGTAGCAATGGGAAAAGCTGAATATTGCAAAGAGGGCATGGAAAAACATTTCAGACATAATGCTATCTTTGTAGGTGGCTCTACAAAAAAAGCAGTAGCAGAAGGAAGAACAGATTTTACTCCAACATTTTTCTTTGAAGTTCCTAGACTTTTTAAAAATAATTTACCTGTAGATGTTGTGCTGATACAAGTTACTCCTCCAAATGAAGATGGAGAAGTGAGCCTTGGTGTATCTTGCGATTACACTACACCGGCAGTAAAAAGTGCAAAGCTTGTAATTGCTCAGGTAAATAAAAATATGCCTTGGACATATGGAGCTACTGTATTAAACTTGGATGAAATAGATGTTTTTGTTGAACATGATGAACCAATAATTGAGCTTGGCAAACCAAAAATCGGTGAGATTGAAAAAATGATTGGTAAACATTGTGCTGAATTAATTCAAGATGGAGACACACTACAGCTTGGTATAGGAGCTATACCTGATGCAGTATTATCTTTTTTGGGTGAAAAAAAAGATTTGGGTATTCACTCAGAAATGTTTGCTGATGGAGTAGTTGACCTTGTAAAAAAAGGTGTAATAACAAACAATAAAAAGAAAACACACGCAGGTAAGCTAGTTGCAGCATTTTTAATGGGTACTAAGGACTTATATGATTTTGTAGACCATAACCATGATGTGCTGATGATGCCGGTTGATTATGTAAATAATCCAACGGTTATTATGAAAGAAGATAATATTGTAAGCATAAATTCATGTATACAAGTAGATTTGATGGGGCAAGTTGTATCAGAGTCCATCGGAGATATGCAAATAAGCGGAGTAGGTGGACAAGTAGACTTTGTAAGGGGAGCTTCCATGGCAAAAAATGGAAGGTCAATAATAGCAATGCCTAGTACAGTCAAGGGTAAAACTTCAAAAATTGTAGCAAAGATAGATGATTATGCGGCAGTTACGACAAGCAGAAATGATGTGGACTACATTGTTACAGAGTATGGTATAGCACACCTTAAAGGGCAAACTCTAAGAGAAAGGTCTAAAAGATTGATTAAAATTGCTCATCCGGATTTTAGAGCTGATTTAATAAAATATCATAATGAAAAATTTCATGACAATTTTTCGCTTTAATTTTGCGTAAATAATATAAAGAACTATAAGATAATCAAGTATCAGGTTGTTCAATCCAAAATATAAATCTTAACTTAAAGACTTGGTGCTTGATTAAATTTTAGTTTAAAATTTAAAGAGGAAGGCGAATGGAAGAGTTATTAATTAAAACAGGACGCATAGTAGACGAGCAGATAAGACCTTCTATCAATTCGCATGGTGGCGACATTACAATAGTTGGCTTGGATAAGGAGGTACTAACTATAAAATTGACAGGACATTGTGCAGGGTGCCCCTTGTCACAAATATCGACTGCTCAATGGATAGAAGAAACGATTAATAAGAGTATGGGAACAGATTTAAAAGTTAAGGTTTACAATGAAGTAAGTGATGAATTATGGGATTTTGCAAAAACTATTTTAAGAAAACAATAATGGGGGGTTACAGTATGGCAAAAAGAGAATACGGGCAAGAACAACCTTACATACCAGTTGGTATTTTTAAATTAAGACTGCCATTTATACATTATAGAGTTGAAGTATCTGAGCTTTTGCAAGCGATACTAATGTGTTCTACCTGTCTAGGTGCAATACCGGTACTTACGGAAAATTTGGGTATACCATTTGAATTAGCATGGTCAATGGTTATTATAAATGGATTATTGTATACAATCCATGCAACATGGGGAGACCCTGTTGTACCCGGATGGATTACACCTGCAATACCATTAACATTGGCATACATTACCGGATTTGAAATGGGACCTGAAAGAACTCAAGCCATGATAGCTTTGCAGATAATGGTTGGGGTAATATTTTTGGTAATGGGTATTACTGGAATGGCTAGCAAGCTTTTAAGAATAGTGCCTGAGTCAATAAAGGCAGGTATACTTATGGGAGCAGGGCTTGCTGCAATAATAGGTGAATTTACACCAGGAAAAAGATTTGACAAGACTCCTATCACTATAGGACTATGTATATTACTTTCTTACTTTATGCTTTTTTCGGAAAAATTTAAAAAAATGCGTAAGTCCAATTTTGTTTTAGATAAGATAGCAGGCTTTGGTATGTTGCCGGCTATTATTCTAGCTGTTATTGTCGGACCTATAGTTGGCGAATATCCAGTTCCAAATATAGATATATTCCCAATCATACATTTTCCGGATATCAATGGCATATTACAGCACGCAAGCATATTTGGTGTAGGATTTCCAAACATTGATTTATTTATTAAAGCTATACCAACAGCTATAGTTATATACATAATAGCTTTTGGAGATTTTGTTACTACAGAGGCTCTTATAGGAGAGGCTGATGAAATAAGACAAGATGAAAAAATAGATTTTAATGCAAATAGGTCAAATCTTTTAAGTGCAGTAAGAAATTTAATAGAAGGATTTTTCTGTGCATATCCAACTTTAGCCGGACCACTATGGGCAGCAGTAACAGCCTCTGTTGCAGAAAGATATAAAGAAGGCCCTGACAAGATGCAGAGCATATTCTCAGGTGTTGGTACATTTAGATGGGCGACATTTATTGCAGTTACACTTACTCCTGTAGTTACACTAGTGCAGCCGATATTACCAGCAGCTTTAAGTGCTACACTTGTAGTGCAAGGATTTATTTGCACAAGATTAGCCATGGAGTCTTGCCCAAATAGACTTGATATGGGTATATGTGGGGTTATAGGTGCAATGATAGTGGCAAAAGGAGCATCTTGGGGACTTGCAACAGGTATAGTCCTAGTTATATTATTGAGCATAAAAGATGCAAATAAGGCAAAAATAGCTGCTGAAAAAGTAGAAAATGAATAAAAAATTATACATTTTAGCAATAGCATAATAAATACAAATATTTAATGTTTTAGCCAAAACAAACTAAATATCCTACAAATAAAATTTTAATGAGGAATTCCCGATTAGTTACTTCGGGGTTTCCTTTTTTATATAAGAAAGGAAAATATGAAAATAGGAATAAAGTATTGCGGAGGATGTCAAAGTAAGTATAATAGAAGGAAAGTAGTAGACGAAATAATAAATAAAAATTCAAATCAAAATGATTTTTATTTCGTTGAAGAAAATGGAGTATATGACTTAATCGTAGTAGTATCAGGGTGTCAAATAAAATGTGCATCAATTTCTAAATATATTACTAAAAATGGCTATTTAGAAATAGATTGTCAAAATTATCAAGAGGCTCAGAAATTATTAGCAAAAAAATTGACTGAAATAAAATTTTAATTTAATTATAAAGGCAGGAGGAAAAATTGATAAATAATAAATTAGATATTAAACTGAAACAAAATCTTATAGTTACACAATCTCAAATCCTGTCTTTAAAATTATTAGAAATGAACCAAATTGAGCTGAAAGAATATTTAATAAACGAATATGAGTCTAATCCCATATTAAAAAAACAAGAATTAGAAAAAATTAATTTGCAAAGCATAAAAACCAAGCATATTTCAAATAAAACAAATATGGATGAGCAAAACAATACATTGGATTATGCCATATATTACGACAAAAATATAGAAATCGAGCTACTATTCCAGCTAGATGTCACTTCATTTTCAAACAAACAGATAGAAATTATGAAATACCTAATAGGATTGCTGGACGATAAAGGCTTTTTTAAATATGATTTAAAAGACATTTCACAGCTTACAAATTATAATCTTAAAGAACTCAAGGATTGCTTAGAAATACTTAAACAATTAGAACCTGAAGGAATATTTAGTGAAAATCCTGAGCAGTGCCTAATTTATCAATATAACAAGCACTGGCAAACAGACGATGAAATTAACATACTAATAAAAAATAATTTACAAGACTTGCTTTTAAGAAACGTAACTAAAATAAACAAACAAACAAGTATTAAACAAGAAAAAATAAGAGAAGTAATAGACAAAATCAGCGATTTAACCCCATATCCATTTTATAACAAAGCTGACAGTCAACCCGAATATATAATACCTGACATATTAGTATCTAGGATAAATAATGTTTGGAAAATAGAACTAAACGACACCTTTGTAGACGAATATACCTATGATGATTATTATTTATCCTTAATTCAAAAAGCACAGGACGAAGAACTAAAAAAATACCTAAATATAAACTTGGAAAGAGCTAGATTTGCAATAGAAAGCATTAAAAAAAGAAGAAACACCATACTAAAAATAGTAAAAAATATATTAGATAGACAAGAAAACTATTTTTTGAAAAACCAACCTCTAAAGCCAATGACACTGTCAGATATAGCAAATGATTTAGATATAAGTGAGTCTACAGTCAGTAGAGCAGTGAAATGCAAGTATATGCAGTATAAAAAAATGTATCTACTAAAAGAATTATTTTCTAATAAAGTAAATGCACAAGGCAATTCATCTAAAGAAGTAAAAAATATCATAAAAAATATAATAGACTCAGAAAATAAAAAAAGTCCATATAGCGATTTAGAAATAAAAGATATAGTATTAAACCAAGGAATAAAGATATCAAGACGCACTGTTACAAAATATAGAGAGTCAATGGACATATTAAATTCTTCTAAAAGAAAAAAATAAATTTTTAAGGCATATATTGACATTTAGGTGAAAAATTATGAAAACAATAGTGGCACTGGGAGACTCCTTGACCTTTGGGTATTGCGTGACTGAAGAAAACAAATGGGTCAACATTATAAACAAATCCCTCAAGCAAAACCATATTGACGTAAAAATAATAAATAGCGGCATTAACGGGGATACCACAAGGGCAATGTATCAAAGGCTAAATCAAGACGTGCTTTCTTATAATCCGGTTGAGGTAGTAATGTGGTCAGGAGCAAATGACTTTTATTTTAACACATATCCATTTGAGGAAACATTAAAATATTTTGAAAAAATTACACAAAGTTTAAACAAAAATTTTATCAAAGTTAATTATATTTTAGGACCGGACGTTAATTTAAATTTGGCATTGACAGAAATAGAATACGCTACATTAAAATCAATGCTTGTAAAATTTGAAAAATTAAAACAATTTTTTGATAAAAATGATTACAAATATTTAGATTTAAGAAACATATTCCACAGTGAAAATAATGAAGATTATTTTATTGACACAATACATTTTAATAATAAAGGCTCAAAAATTATAGCAGATAAAATATATAGGTATATTGTTGATAAAATCATAAAATAAAACTATTTATTTACTCAATTATAGGTATGCTTGTAAAATTAATCCAGTCAATATAAAAACAATAAAAAAATAAAATTTGACAATACTGAAAAATTGCTGTAAATTATATCTATAATTGCGTATGCTTTTGGGTAGAATTATTAGCAATTAATAGTCTTATAATATTATTTTAGACATAGTATAATTAGGAGGCAACATGAATAACTTGCTAATGGATGTCGAAGGTGAAATAGCAGTAGTTAGTATAAATCGTCCTAAGGCATTAAACGCATTGAACACTGAGACAGTACAAGAAATTAATGAATGCTTTAAAGAAATACAAAATAGAAAAGACATTAAAGTAGTCATTCTTACAGGAGCGGGAGAAAAATCTTTTGTAGCCGGAGCAGATATCGCTCAGATGTCTAATATGACACCAAAGGAAGCAAGAGAGATGAGTTTAAATGCTTACGAAGCTTTTTCTAGAATCGAAAATTGCCCTCAAGTTGTCATAGCAGCAGTTAATGGCTTTGCATTAGGCGGGGGCTGCGAAATTGCAATGTCATGTGACATAAGAATAGTAGCCGACACTGCAAAATTTGGGCAACCGGAAGTAGGTCTAGGAATTATCCCGGGATTTGGCGGCACACAAAGATTGCCAAGATTAGTTGGCAAAGGAAGAGCCAAAGAATTAATTTTTACAGCAGAAACTATAGATGCAAATGAAGCATATAGAATTGGTCTAGTAAATAAAGTTGTACCAAAAGAAGAACTAATGGATACCTGTAAAAAAATGGCTCAAAGAATTCTAAAAAATGGTTCATTAGCAATAACTCTAGCTAAACAAGCAATTAACCTTGGTGTAGAAATGGATTTAAACAGCGGTATACAATTGGAGTCAAATCAATTTGGATTGACATTTTCTTCACAAGACCAAAAAGAAGGAATGAATGCTTTCCTAGAAAAAAGAAAAGCTGAGCTTAAAGATTTTTAAGCAAAAAATTTAGTTTATTCAATTAATAAAAAATAAATTTTAAAGGAGATTTTTATGAGAAATGTTGTAATAGCAAGTGCAGCAAGAACAGCAGTTGGTAGCTTTGGCGGAGCATTAAAAGGACTTAGTGCAGTTGAACTAGGAACAATAGCAGCTAAAGAGGCTATAAAAAGAGCAGGAATTAAACCCGAAGACATTCAAGAAGTAGTTCTTGGTAATGTATTGCAAGCCGGACTTGGACAAAACCCTGCAAGACAAATCACACTAAACGCAGGTATACCAATATCAGTGCCTGCAATGACATTAAATAAAGTTTGCGGTTCAGGACTTAGAACAGTATCACTTGCAGCACAAATGATAAAAGCAGGAGATGTTGATATAGTATTAGCAGGTGGAGCAGAGTCCATGTCAAATGCACCATTCTTACTTCCTAAAATGAGATGGGGAGCTAGAATGAATGATACAAATGTAGTTGATGAAATGATAAAAGACGGACTTTGGGACGCATTCAACGACTATCACATGGGTATCACAGCAGAAAACGTAGCAGAACAATTTGGTATCTCAAGACAAGAACAGGACGAATTAGCAGTAAACAGCCAAAATAGAGCAGAAAATGCTATAAAAAATGGATATTTCAAAGAAGAAATAGTACCTATAGAATTAAAAGATAGAAAAGGGAATGTAACAATATTTGACACAGACGAATATGTAAGAATGGGTCAAACAATGGATGCAGCTGCAAAATTAAAACCAGCATTCAAAAAAGACGGTACAGTTACAGCAGGTAACGCATCAGGTATAAATGATGGAGCAGCTTGCCTAGTAATAATGAGTGAAGAAAAAGCCAACGAACTTGGAATAAAACCATTAGCAAAAATCGTATCTTACGCATCAGCAGGCGTAGACCCTAAAATAATGGGAACAGGTCCAATACCATCAAGCAAAATGGCAATGGAAAAAGCTGGACTTACCGCAGCGGATATTGACCTAGTAGAAGCAAATGAAGCATTTGCATCTCAAGCATTTGAAGTAGTTAAAGAATTAGGGTTCTCCATGGATAAAGTTAACGTAAACGGTGGAGCAATAGCAATAGGACACCCAATCGGAGCATCAGGAGCAAGAATTCTTACAACATTACTTTATGAAATGAAAAGACGTGACGTTAAAAAAGGCCTAGCTACACTTTGCATAGGTGGCGGAATGGGTACAGCTCTTATAGTTGAAAGATAATAACTGAATATATATGCAAATAGCACAATAATATTATTGTGCTATTTGCATAATATATAAAAATTAAAACAAATTGAAAAAATATTAACAAGCATATTAAAAATATTTAAAGCGTAAAATTAAAATTTTTTTATATAAAATAGAAAACCTTTTCTAAAAACCAAAACCCCTAAGGAGGAAAAAAATGGAATTTGGACTATCAAAACAAC
>NZ_MBEW02000014.1 GCF_001693775.2 Criibacterium bergeronii
CCGGATAATATTACTTTGACAAAAGTAGACAAAATTGATGATACCGTCATAAAACAGTATGATTATATAATAGTAAAAACTTCGCCTGAAAAATTGATGAATATCACTAAAAATATAAAGCTTATAAAAGGCTCTTTAGAAAATTTAATAGTCGTACTCAGTGAGCAGACTTTTGACAATACAGATATTGCCTTTGATACAGTGTGGCAGGAAAATATGTCTGACAAGAGGCTCAAATACAGCTTTGAAAAATTAGTAAAAGACATTGAAAAAGATAAAAACTATGATGACATACAAGAAGTGCTAGGCAAAATGATGAACACCACTAAAGATTTGATATGGGTCAAAGATTGCAAAGGTGCACATAAAATCTTTAACGAACCTTTTTTAGAGGCTTTGCCAAGAGCCAGTGATGGTCACAAAAAGACAAGAGAAGAATGCACCGACAGAGGGCATCTATTCCTATGGGAGCTAAGTAAAGAAGATTATTCAGAAGGGGAGTATATCTGCATGGAGTCAGAAGTTGACGTGATAAATGCTAACAAAACCCTAACCTTTGATGAAACACTTCTTGTAGGTGAAGGCGACCTTAGAAATCTATTTACGATGAAATCTCCTTTGCATGATAAAAAAGGAAATATAATTGGTACAGTAGGTGTGGCAAAAGATGTTACCCAAGAGTTAAGATACAAAGACTTGCTTGAAAGGCAGGCAAATGTCGACCATTTGACTGAGCTATACAACAGGAGATATATGTACCAGTACATTGAAACGCTTAAAGACAATCCATTTGTAGTTATATATATGGACATTGACAATTTTAAGTATGTAAATGACGAATACGGTCACGGCAAAGGTGATGCTGTACTAATCTTGACAGCCGATACAATTAAAGCTTCATTTTCAGATTGTGTAGTTTGCCGTATCGGAGGAGATGAGTTTATAGCTATAGCATCAAATATGAATGACGAGCTACGCAAAAGCATAGACGGTTTTCCAAGAAAAATGAAAAAAATCTACAACAAAGACCCATATCTACAACAACTAGGTATAAGCTTAGGCTATGCCATTAACAACCCGAATATAACAGATATAGAAAACCTATTTGCTGAGGCAGATAAAATGATGTATTTGGAAAAAAGACTGCACAAAGCTCTCGGAGAAAAAATCTAGCAACCATAGTCTTGCAGTGGTGATTGAATAGCTTAAAAAAGAAATAGCAGTTTCTTAATGCAAACAACATTTGAAATAGGTAGCAACTTTGTATAAGAAACATAAATCAGAAAAAATTGCCATACATTAGCTAAATCAAAAAGTAAACGATGTTATCAGACTAATAGCTCCAAAATAAGTGGGACATATTCAATGCAAATATGTCTCACATAAGCATTACATATTTTTACAGATATTACCCAAATTAGTGAATTCAATAAATAATGATGATAAAAAATATAGTATTGTTCAAAAACGCTTTCATTTTGACAATTATAATGATAAAATACACTTATGTTATTATTAGCTAAAAGGGAGGAAAATTTTGAAAAGTATAGGACAAAAGTTGTTTATTTCATTTTTAATTTTCGCACTAGTGCCTGCAATTTTAATAGGTGGTATATCAGGGTGGACATATCTAAAGCAGTCGGAAAATAGTACCACTTCAAATAATATGAGATATGCGGACGCACTGGCAAGTGAAATAGATTTGTTCATGAAAGAGTCATCAGGACAAATGAAAGGACTTACAGGAATGCCGGCATTTAAAAATATGCAGGCTAAAGATGTACTGGAGAGTATAATTTCATTGCAAAAGGCTAACCCAAAGTGGGAATTAATAGTTGTAATGGATAATAAAGGCAATCAAATAGCCCGCACATCAGGCAAGCTTGCAAACAGGGCAGACAGAGAGTACTTCAAAAAGGCAGTAGAGGGTAATGACTTTGTAACAGGTTCATATGTTTCAGTGTTTACAAATGCACCTACAGTAACATTTTCATCACCTATAAAGAATGACTCAGGAGAAATAGTAGGCGTAATAGCAGGCGATTTGAGTGTGGGCTTTTTACAAAACATAGCTGACAAGGTGCAAACAGACGAAAATGGCATTAGCATCACAGATGAAAAAGGTACATATTTGGCAGACCAAAACAAGGACAACGTAAAAAATAGTGAAAGTAATGCACAGACAAAGCAAGGTAATGCAGCAATATCTAGCAAATCCAGCGGGTCGGTTATATCACAAGACTCTATGGGTATAAATAGCTACATATCATGGAGCATAGTGCCTAGTAATGGATGGATAGTCTATTCCAAGGCTACGGTATCATCTGTAAAAGACCCTATGTATAAATCTATGATACCGATAGCTGTATTGCTATTGCTATCTATTATTGCAGCTGCATTATTAGGCAAGATAGTATCAACTAGCGTGACAAAACCAATAGAAAATTTGGCTAGGGCAAGTGAAGAGGTAGCAAATGGAGATTTGACTCAGACGATAGCACAAGAGGGTACAATAGAAACAAAAAGATTGGCATCAGCATTTAATAGCATGATAGAGTCACTTAGAATGCTTATTAGCTCATCCAAACTAAATGCAAGTACAGTAGCAAGTAACTCAGAACAATTGGCTGCATCAGCATCTGAGGTAGGCAAGTTATCTGAGAGTGTATCTCAAAATGTGCAAGACATAGCATTAAGTGCCAACAATCAAAAAGAAATAGCAGCTAAAACCTCATTAGTGACAGGACGTATGACAGAGGCTATACAAATATCAAGCATAGCAGTAGACAGCGTAAAAAATGCAACGAAAACAGGACAAGAAAAAGCTGACGAAGGAGCAAAATCTATAGAGCACGCAGTGAGAGTGATGAAAGAAATGGAGCAAAGCTCAAAATCTACATCTGAGGCTATGAATATACTAGGGGAAAAATCACGTCAAATAGGTCAGATAGTAGAGTCTATCACAGGCATAGCAGGACAAACCAATTTGTTGGCATTAAATGCTGCAATAGAGGCAGCTAGAGCTGGTGAAAGTGGTAAGGGATTTGCGGTAGTAGCAGAAGAAGTAAGAAAATTGGCAGAACAAAGTGAAACTGCAGCAAATGAAATATCAAATATAATAAGAGTAATACAACAAGACACTGACAAAGCAATTAGCATGATGTCTGAGTCAACGCAAAAGGTCACAGAGGGAGCTCATGTGGTCATTAAAGCTGGGGATGCCTTTGAAGATATACTATCATCTGTAAATGAAATCGGAGCTGAAGTGAGTAAAATATCCGACTCTATGGATACACTGTCTAAATCAGGTAAAGAGGTAGACAATGCAATGGAGGACATATTAAAAGCAGCTAATGATGGAGCATACAGTACAGATGCAGTGGCTGGAGCATCTCAGCAACAGCTTGCATCAATGCAGGAAATAGCGGCATCAGCAAATTCACTGGCAGATGTAGCACAAGAGCTAAAGGAAAGTGTAAATAAATTTATGTTTTAGTAAATACCTAATACATTAAACTTTCAACTTTGGCAATCTAATTCTAATATAGACAACTTCATTGATAGAAAATTTTAATAAAAGTGAAATATCATAAAAATGGGTTATAAATGTTAACACTATACTTTTAACCTATTAAAAGTCAAAAGTCCTTTACACAAAATAAACGTGTAAAGGTCTTTTTTCAAAGTCTAAGTAGACTTATTATGTAAGTCTTGCTTGAGATAGTGCAACAAAATTATTGTTTGACATGGGATAAAAATTAGGAGTAAAAATTGAACCAAAAGAAAGATTTGTGCCAAACTATAGTACATCCCCTACAACCACTATATGATAAAAATTCCAAAATATTAATTTTGGGTTCATTTCCATCAGTAAAGACAAGAGAGTATGGATTTTTTTATGGACATGGGCAAAATAGATTTTGGAAAATAATGGAACAACTTTTTGACGTTAAGCTCAGTAAAGACATAGAAGAAAGAAAAAAATTTCTTTTAGAAAATAATATAGCACTGTATGACACTATTTATAAATGCGATATCATAGGCTCTAGCGATGCCAGTATAAAAAATGTTGTACCATCGGATTTATCGCCTATATTTGATACAGCAAATATCAGTGAAATTTTTTGCAACGGAGCTACGTCATATAAATATTTCAATAAATACCATATAAAAAAATTAAATAGAGGGGCAATAAAACTTCCCTCAACCAGTCCGGCAAATGCAAAATATAAATTGGAGGATTTGTTGGAAGAATGGAGAGTAATAACTCAACCAAGTAGGAAAAAATAATAGCTTGCAATTAATTTTGTATATGATAAGATATATATGTAGAAATATTAAATAATATCTCTACTCCCTTTCTGCAAGAGACAAAGACAGCAAAACCACCTATTGATAGTAGGTGGTTTTAAATTATGAAAAGTAAAAGTTGTAAAATAAAATGTGACACTTTATTTTACAACTTTTATTTTCCATGAAACCTTATATCCTAGCATTTGTCATATATCAGCCAGTGGCAAATAAACTTAGCTATTTTCAATTATTGCCGGAGAATTAAGTGGCAATAGCTCTCCATCTAACTTTTCATGTTAAATTGGGAATAATGCAATAGTGATTTTTTAATTTAGCAATTTTGGGCAAATCTGGATTTTGCCTAGTGCTTTATATTTTTTTTATAATATGATAAAATATATTTAATTCATCTATTATCTATTTGATAAGTTAGTTTTTGTCTTAAAATTTATCTAAAGGGTAATTTTTGAATTGTTTTTTTGCTGTATTATTGAGATGAAAATTTTAATTTTATATAGATTGGAGTAAAATTTTGGAGGCTGAGAAACGGCAATATATAAAGATGACTACAACTCCGGTGCCAAGATTGATTGTTGTATTAGCAATTCCGACAATTATCAGTATGTTGGTTACTAATATATATAATACGGGCGATACTTTTTTTGTAAGTAAGCTAGGGACATCTGCATCAGGTGCTATTGGTATAGTTTTTGCTATTATGGCATTTTATCAGGCTGTGGGATTTATGTGCGGTCAGGGTGCAGGCAGTTTTGTATCAAGGTTTTTAGGAGCAAAAAAGATTGATGATGCTAAGGCTTACGCATCGACTGGTGCATTAGGAGCTATTATATTAAGTCTAATTATTACTGTGTTAGGCTTTCTTTTTATGAACCCGTTTTTAAGGCTACTTGGTGCAACGGAAACTATTTTGCCATTTGCTCGTGAATATGCTTTTTGGGTATTGATTGCAGGTCCTTTTTTATCGGTTAGCTGTGTTTTAAACAATATTTTAAGATATGAGGGTAAAGCGTTTTATGCTATGATTGCTCTTACCGCCGGAGGGATATTAAATCTTGCTGGTGACCCGATTTTAATTTTCGGCTTAGATATGGGTGTGAGCGGTGCAGGAATTGCAACTGCGTTTTCGCAGATGGTTAGCTGTGGTATTTTATATTTTATGTTTATGTCCGGCAAAACTACCAGCAAAATAGATTTAAGCAGAGCAAAATATGAATATTTTATCAAGGTGACTTCCGCCGGTTTTCCTTCGTTAATAAGGCAATGTCTTGCAGCTACTACAACTATATTGTTAAATATGCAGGCTAAGCCATACGGTGACTCGGCAATAGCTGCGATGAGTGTTGTAGGAAGAATTGGATTTTTAATAGCATCTGTAGCTGTTGGACTTGGGCAAGGGCTACAACCGGTGGCAGCTTTTAACTATGGTGCAAAAAAATATGGCAGGGTCAAAAAGGCTTGGGCAGTTTCAACTATTATAGGTACAGTTTTTTTATCAGGCTTTGCTTTATATTGTCTATTTAATAGCGAAACTATAATTTCTTGGTTTAGAAATGATGAGAAAATGATTGAAATCGGTGCGGCTGCTTTAAGATGGACAGCTCTTTCTTGTCTTGCAAGTCCTTTTGCGGTTAGTAGTGCGATGTTACTTCAAAGTACCGGTAAGAGCAAAGAGGCAAGTTTTTTGGCTTTGTTAAAAAATGGTATCCTTTTTGTACCGTTGATATTAATTTTACCAAATTATATAGGTATAAGTGGAGTAGAGATGGCTCAGCCTTTAGCAGATATTTTGACAGCTGTAATAACTATACCTTTGGTCGTAGATTACCTCAGAAGATTAATGGCTGCTGAGAAAATAGAAAATGCTAAGGAGATAAATTAATTTTTAATGATATTTTTTTCAATTTTTAAGTGGTAAAAAACGCTAATATGGTATATTATAGACAAGGCTATAATTGTTTTTTCTTGGGAGGTGATAATTTATAGACATTGTAGTGGAAAAATTGAATTTGTTGGAAAATGTGTCACTCAACTTTGATGAGATAAGAGTTTTCGATAATTTTTCTTTATCAGTTCCTAAAGAAAAAATTACCTGCATATTAGGACCGTCAGGCTGTGGAAAAACAAGTATATTAAATATGCTTGCCGGGTTATTAAATCCGGCAGCAGGCAAGGTTAATGTCGGAAAAGAAAAAATAGGCTACATTTTTCAAGAGGATAGGTTACTTCCTTGGGAGACTGTATACGACAATATCAGGCTGGTAAGAGATGAAGAAAATTGTGATGAAATATTACAAATATTATATTCTTTGGAAATGCTTGACTTTAAAGATAAATATCCAAGTCAGCTCAGCGGTGGAATGTTAAAAAGAGTATCCCTAGCTAGGGGATTTTATTTTGAGCCTTCTCTAATGCTAATGGATGAGCCTTTTAAGTCATTGGACTACGATCTGAGACTTGAGCAGGTAAAATATTTGACAAAATTTTGGAGAAAAAATAAGAACACTATTATTTTTGTGACCCATGACATTGATGAGGCTGTGCTGCTAGGGCATAACATAGTGATATTATCAGGTAGAATAACCAAAATCATTGATACATATAGCCTTAACTCAGAGCTGGAGCAAAGAAAGCTGTATGATGATGAGCATATAAAGCTTAGGAATAAAATCATAAAAATAATTGAACAAAATCATTGATTAACTTTTTAAGGGAGACAAAAATGAAAAAAATTTTAAGTTTAATGTTTGCACTAATGCTTGTTTTAGCAGGGTGCGGTGCACAAGGTACTACAAGCACTGATAAAAAAGGTGAGTTTGCTAACCCGGAACATACAAAAGACGAACCACAAGTAGTAGAAAAAGAGCAAACCCCTGTTAGTTTTAAGGTAATAGCACCTGCTGGTATGCCGGCACTTAGCATGGTAAGGTTGTTTGTAGACAAGCCGGAAATAAAAAATGCCACTATTTCTTATGAAACAGTGGACTCAGCTGATGTGTTAGCAGCATCACTTATAAAGCATGAGGCAGATGTGGCAATAGTGCCAACTAATCTAGCGGCTACACTTTATGCAAAGGGTGCTGGCTACAAGGTAGCAGGCTCAAGTGTATGGGGAATATTATATATTGCGTCAACAGAAGATATAAAGTCACTTGAAGATTTAAAGGGTAAAACAATAAGCCTTTGGGGAAAAGGACTTACTCCTGATGCAATGCTCAGATTTGTACTTACAGAAAATGGCATTGACCCTGAAAAAGATGTAAAATTAGAATATTTTTCAACAGTAGAGGAATTAGCCACAAACTATTTAGCTGGTAAAAGTACAGTCAGCATGATACCACAACCCGTACTTACAAATGTACTTATGAAGAGTGAAAAATCTAAAGTGGCCATAAATCTTCAAGACGAATGGAAAAAAATAACAAAGCTTGACAAATATCCTCAAACTTCATTAATAATCAGTGACAAGCTTGCAGCATCAAATCCTGTAGTAGTTAGAGACTTCCTTTATGCTTATGATGACGCAGTTGACTGGGTAAACCAAAATCCGGCAGAGGCAGGAAAATATTATGAGTCACTAGGCATAGGCTTAAAAGCACCAATAATCGAAAAGGCTATCCCTCAGTCAAACTTAGATTTTGTATTTGTAAATGATGACAAGGACTCAATCAATAAATATCTAGAGGTATTATATAAATTTAATCCAAAATTAACTGGTGAAAAAGAGATTGACGATGGATTATATTCTAAAATATAAATATTATAGAATAATTTCTATATCAGTATTAATAATATTTTGGACAATTGTTTCCGAAACAGTGAATAATTCTATTGCTATTCCCACACCATTAGAGACGTCAAATTCTCTAATAGATATAATTATTTCTGAGGTATTTTTATCGCAAGTTTTAAACTCAATTGTAAGAATTTTAATCAGCTTTTTAATTTCTTTATCACTAGGACTTGTTTTAGGCATCTTGTCAGGCTCTTTTAGTGCAATTAATAATTTGCTCAGTCCGGTAATATTGATTTTAAGAGCCATACCATCTATGGCGGTCATACTGCTATCGCTAATTTGGCTTAGCAGAGAATTTGCACCTATACTTGTTGGAGTATTGGTTATTTTCCCGTTAATTTACAGTGCAGTTGTAGATGGGATACTAAATGTTGACAAAAAGCTGATTGAAATGGTAAATATATATAAATTTAGTAATAAAAAAAAGCTATTTCATTTATATTTGCCGTGGGTTCGTTCATCACTGGTTTCGGTTTGTGCAGCAGCAATCAGCCTTAATGTAAAGGTCACTATTGCGGCAGAGGTGCTTAGCCAGCCACAATACTCAATAGGCAGCGGATTTCAGATGGAAAGAGTAGCACTAAATACAGCCGGCATATTGGCATGGGCGATAGTGGCTATAGTTTTAGCCGGAATTTTGGAAAAAATAGTGAAAATATTGTTTTATAGAGCAGGGAAAAATCAATTAGTCAGATAATATAAAACACCTTTTATTTATGTAGTTATAAATAAAAGGTGTTTTTGCATTAAAAATTATTTTTTCTTTGTAAAGTATAAAACTGGTTTAACATGAGGATAAAATCCATTCAAGCTTTGGTCTTTAAAATTGTTTTTGTAAAACCAAACTACAGACTCAACATAGGCATAGCTTAGCTCATAGTATGGGTTAGTCATTTCGGCAGGTAACATATCGAAAAATTGGAATACAACAGTACCATCGCTGCTTTTTAGACAGCTTTTACCAAAAGATTTATTTTTAAAGCCTTGAGGAGTACATTTGGAATTAACATCACTTAGATTATTTTTTGAGTAATAAAGCTTATCTCCTGCTCTTAAAGACTTTATTTTTTCAATGTAGTCAGTGTCAGGTCCGTAACAATCATCATATTTTCCCTCTTCTTTGTACCAAAACAATCCGTAATCCCAAAAAACACGTCTTTCTGACAGGCTTATTCTAACTTCTTTCATGGTATCTGTTTCAGTGTAATCTAAATTAAGCGTTGCAAAGTCATCGCCTAATGCTATTTTATATTTAGGGTCATCAAAAACATCTGTGTTGGTAAAGACATAAAGATTGTCCTTTGCCCTTGACAATGCAACGAAAACTTCTCTCCAAAAAGCGTCTTTCCAATCTCTATCACGTTCCTTGAGCATTAAAAATACGGTATCATACTCTTTTCCCTTGGCTTTGTGGATAGTAGAAACATATACGAAACATCTGTCACTATAAAAATCTTCAAGGTTTCCCTCTAAATGTGTTTGCCATAAATATTCTTCAAAATCTTTTTTGCTGACAGTATTTTTGTTTTGATTAGATTTTAAATATAATTTTATTATATTTAATACAGGCTCTAACAAATTACTTCTTTTATATACTACTTCCAAGCTTTGTTTGTCATCGTATTTTTTAAATACAAGTTTATTGAAGTCGTATATTGTGATTTCGTCATATAGCTCTTGTTCTTCATCGGCATTTTCAGGGGTAGGTTCAACCTTAGGAGAATTTAGTGCAATAATTTCCTCCATTTTTCTAAGCAGATAGAAAAACTCGTCTAAATTTTTTAAATCCTGCATTTCATCCTTGCTAGCATTGGAGATTAGCCTCGCAGGTATTTTATTTTGCAGTAGATTGCAGTATAGTGACGATGCCTCTTCGTTTGTATATGTGAGTATGCAGACTTTTTTGTCTTTGTGTTGAGCTATATAATCGGATAGAGCTTGCAACACATATACTTGTATATATTCATATTTAAATTTAGTGATTTTTACTACGCCGTCTCCATCTTCTTTGTTCATGCAGAGCATATCTTCGGATTTAGCTCTGTTTTGTCTATCTTTTGCGAATAGATTTACTAGAGCTAGGATATTTTTCTTTGAGCGATAATTATTTATTAAATGATACTCTTTTATATCGTAGCTGTTGAAATTGCCACAAGTTTCTAAATCGTCCGACAAGGTGGTGAAAGTATCTCTATTTAAATCTCCGGTATTATCGTAGCCATAGTCAAAAATTGATTGGTCATCGTCACCTGCAATTATTACTCTAAATTCTTTTATGTCTTTATTGTAGTTTATTAAAGCCTTTAAAAAATCAAACTGTTTAACGTCCATATCCTGAGCCTCGTCAACTACAATCAGGCATTTATTTGGAATAGTGTATTCTTCTACTTGAGAGCCATCATCAGAATTTTGAATATCTAAAAGTTTTTTATTTGCATTTACAAACACAATACCGTCATCTTTGACTGAGCCTAAGCCATTGCTGGAATTTTCGATATAACCTACTTCTCCCAAAACGTCATAGGCATAGGAATGGAAGGTTTTTATTTCTATACCGTAGGCGGAGTTGTAGATTAAATTTATTAATCTTGACCTAAACTCTTCTGCTGCTGAACGGGTATGGGTTAGCATTAATACGTCTTCATACCTATAGTTATACTTGTCGACTAATTGGACTAACTTATGCACTAAAACCTCTGTCTTGCCACTGCCCGGACCTGCATAGATAATTAAGCCTCTTTCGTCTGCGTTCATTATTTCTTGCTGGTATACATCGAAGTTGTTATTGCCCTTATTATTTAGGATTTGTTCATTTTTTTGTTTTGTTCTTGGTATTTCAAGAAGTTTTTTGTCTTCTTCATCAGGGAAGTATTCGTCCTCAAATTTGGACTTTGCCATAGTGAGGTAGTCATTTACAAATTTTTCTGATTTTTTAGGAGATGTTTCGCTGTTTTCTGCAAGCTTTTCATTTTCTGTCTCTTCAAAGAGCAACTGTGCATACTTATACATTATGTGTATTTGACCAACTTTGCCGGTATAAAATGTCCTCAGGTGTTCGTAGTCTTCCATTTCAAAGTCTTTCGTATGGTTTTTGCCTTTTTTGATGTGCATCATACTTTTGTAAACTACCAGTCCGTTTACGATTTCTATTTCACCTATGGAGTCTAGCTGTAAAAGAGCATGTTTTACTAAATTTTCATAGTCACTAAGTTTTTCTTTTATGCAAAATTCTTTTAAATCAAATTCAATGTAGTTTTTTTCTTCTGCTTTTTCGCTGGAGTTATCAGAGTTTTGTTGTTTGTTCTTTTGCTTTTTATATAAACTTTTGATATTAGCATATACAAGGGCAGAAATAAGTTTTTCTGCAATTTCATTTTTCTTTGTTATTATCTGCTCTAGGTTTAGTTTTTTGCTAGGTATCTGAAGGTAGTTTTCCAGTGAGCCTTCCGGCTGGTCAATATAGCCAAACATAATCCACTGTGCAACAATTTTTTTGATGTTGTAGAGATTTATATTTTTGTCAGAGGAGATTTTTTTTAGATTTAATTTAGCTTTTTTGTTATTGGATTTTATATGCTCTAATATTTCTTCTTCTACACTGGATATACTTTGATAGAATTTTTCATTTGTTTCTTCATCGTCTTCGCTTAGTACATTAATTTTATAAGTCGACTGTCTATAGATTAGCTCGTTGTCTAACAAAAGCTGCATAACTTCAGTGAAATCTTCTTTACTACAGTCGATTTGTTTTTGTAAAAAGTCTACTCTGTTTTCTCCTCCCATAGTCTCTTTATTTGCCCTTATCATTTCATATAAAATCTCTGTAGCGATTTGTCTTTTGTTTTTTTTAGGCTCAATATTTTCTGTACCAAGGGAGTTAGTGATATTTTCGTCATTTTTTTGAGAAAAAGCAGCTATTTCGTCTAATTTTTGTTCCAAATTCTCGGCGGTGACTTTGGGTGCACCGGCGAATATTTTTGTGCTGTTATCCAAGCGTTCTAAGTAATCTGAAGTCTCTAAAGTAGATATAGCAGTTTTTACAAAGCCTTCTAGGTCGCCTTTTTTCTTTATGTTGGCTCTATTAGCTATATCAAGTGCTGATAAATACACACCATTTTTTTTCTTTTTCTTGGATTTTTCGGTTTTATTTATGGAGCTACGGACAGCTTTGTTAATTTTTTTAACACTCTCAAAGTCAACCAAGGATTGTTTATAAAGGCTGAAATGAGTTTCTTGGTCTTTTTCTGAGAATAAAACATAGCAATCAGAAGGTTTTTGGTCTCTGCCGGCACGACCTGCCTCTTGCATAAAATTTTCCAAGGAGCTAGGCAAATCAAAGTGTATGACTACTCGTACATTATCTTTATCTACGCCCATACCAAAGGCGGAGGTGGCTACCATTATATTGCAAGTGCCATCCATAAATTTTTTTTGATTTATTTTTTTATCTTCCTTGCCTAGCTTGCCGCCATTGTAAAATGTGGCGACTTCTTTTTTATTGTCAATATCATGCGTATAATGTTCATTTAAATCCTCAGCAAGTTTTTTTGTTTCTGCTGCTTTAGACATAAAGATAATGGTACAAGGTAATTGACCTTGGTTTGTATTTTTATCTAAAATACTGATTATAGCGTCTTTTCTTTCGTTGTAATTTTTGTTATCGTCAGGTTCGTCTATTTTGACAGCGTGATAAGTCAAATTGTTTCTTTTTGCACTGGCATAAAATTTTTTTAACTCTAATCCTAATTTATCTCTAAAATAGTTTAGAATGTCCTCTTTTACGCTTTCTTTAGCTGTGGCTGTAAAGCATGAAATGGGGATTTTATACAAAACTTTGTCTTTATTTTTGGAAGTTTTATTTTTTTGCTCTTCTAATGTTTTAATAAAATTACCTATATATTGATAATCAGGTCTAAAATCATGCCCCCATTGAGAAAAGCAGTGAGCCTCGTCTATTATAAATCTATCTATAGTCCTTTTGCCAAGCATTTTTTGGATAGCTTGCGACCTTAACTGCTCCGGAGAGATGTATAGCATATAGTATGCACCATCTTCTATTGCCTGCATTTTAATGCTTTTTTCTACAGGGTTGTCAAGTCCGTTGATGTAGGTTGAGATAAAGTTGCCTTTTTCATTTAGATTATCAACTTGGTCTTTCATAAGGGATTGAAGTGGAGAGATTACTACTGTAAGTGCTCCATATTTTTTGCCTGCAATTATAGCAGGTAGCTGGAAAGTAAGTGATTTTCCTCCACCGGTTGGGAAGATGGCTATAAGTGATTCTCCTCTTAGTGCAGATTTAATAGCATCTTCTTGCAGTGGTAAATTATCTTCGCCATAGCTACGGAATTCAAAATGCAGCTTTGCATCTATTGTTTTGGCTAAATTTTTATATATTTTAATAGCCATTTTTTCAGGACTGAGTTCTTTGTCGCAGTAGCTACACACTTCTTCGCATAGGGTGAAACAAAGTTTTTTTATGATTATACCTGTCATAGGATAGTTAATTTCTACATATTCAGGTAAATTGATTGAAACCTTGCTAAAATCTTCGCCTTCTTCATCAGTTTTTTCGGCAGCAAAAAGTATATTGGATATTGCTATAGCAGTTTCTAATGGACAGTCCTTAATGAAGTCTATGACGTTAGCATTTTCACATATACTTCCTAGTAAAAGCTCTTTTATATTTTCTGCTAGTGTTTCGTAGTCTGTATTTAAAGGACTGGTTTTGCCGATATATTCAAAAAATCCGCTAAATTCTTCAGTGTTTTGTAATAATTGTCTATAAATATTTTGAGTTTTTTCGTCAAATTTATTGAATTCTGATAACGCTAGGTCAAACAGCTCTTTTGATTTTTTTGCATCAAGCGTAGGGTTGTTATTTTCGCCTTTCATTTGCTCGTAGTCTTTTCCTAGGCGGTGTGTCTTTTTATCAAAAAGTAGTATTGATAAGTTTAGGGTGTCTATGTAGAATATATTGTCATTTTCCTTGAAAAAGGTTTTGGCTGTAGGCTCGTCTTTTAACATTTTTATGTCGTGATTTATAATGTTGTGTCCGCATAGAAAATATTTATCTTTGCTATTTTTCTTTACAAAGTTTATAAACTCAGTTATTTGACTGTTATCTGCACCATGAAAGCTTGTTTCATTTCTATTTATGTCATACGCTACTGCTCCGGTGTCAAGAATTTTTTTGCTATCTCTGTCAGTTTCAGTATCAAAAAATATTAGATTGGTTAGATATTTTCCCATAGCTAAATCCTTTTTAATTAAAAATTATTTAATATAGCAGTTTATTTATATATTGATAATTATATCACAAAATTTATTAGAATGAATTCTAAATTAAGAGCTGCTAAAATCGAAATATGTGATATATTAAGAAAAATAATTTTTATACTTGACTATATGTGAAATATAAGGTATACATTAATTACCGAGGGTTCATATTAAGGAGAGGAAAATGAAAATCAAAGAAGTATGTAAAATATTTCATTTATCAGCGGACACGCTAAGATATTATGAAAAAGAGGGAATTATACCTCCTGTTCCTAGGGACAGTAAGGGAATTCGCAACTATGGTCAAAATGAGCTAAAATGTATTGAAAAAGCGGTATATTTACGCTCGCAGGGTATAAAAAAGGATAAGTAGCGTATAATGTAGGTATGCTTAAATAAAACCAACATGAAATTAGCAAAAATATATTAATACGAGTATTTAAAGGATATAATTAATGGAAAAACTTATGTTTATTGATTATGAACCAAGGTAGACCAAGTAGACACTGCGAAAAAATTGATATAGGTAAAAAACTAGCATCCTCTGTTTGTGATTATGGTAGCGGAGGGACACTTTAAACAAAGCACTTACATATAAGGCAAGGAAAGATTTTAGAAAATGTCTTGTCATGGATAAAATTGTTGCACCTGTAGCTGTCTCAGGTGCAATTTTTAATGTGCAAACTTGACGAAGCTTATAGTTTTCTCAAAAGAAAAAAATAAATATTAATTGTAATTTATCTGTAATGTGGGGTATAATAAAGTATATTAAATTTTATATTCTCAGGAGAAAATTATGATATTTGATGAAAAAATTAAACTAAATAATGGCAACGAAATACCAAAACTGGCACTAGGCACATGGCTAATCGATGATGCTATAGTGGCAGATGCGGTAGTAAATGCCATAGAAATAGGATATAGACACATAGACACCGCCCAAGCATATGAAAACGAACGTGGAGTTGGAGAAGGTATAAGGAAATCGGCAGTTCCAAGGGAAAAACTCTTTGTAACATCTAAAATTCAAGCCGAAATTAAAGACTATGTTGCAGCAAAAAAATCAATAGACGACACGCTCAATCTTATGGGATTAGACTATCTTGACTTGATGATAATCCACAGCCCACAGCCATGGGCAGAATATAACAAATCTGAAAATAGATATTATAAAGAAAATAAAGAAGTTTGGAAAGCATTGCAAGAGGCTTATGAGGCTGGAAAAGTAAAAAATATAGGCATCTCAAATTTTAAAGAGCAAGACATACAAAATATATTAGAAGATTGCAAAATAAAACCTGTCATAAATCAGATACTTTGCCATATTTCAAATACACCACTTGAAGTTATAGCGTATTGCCAAAAAAATGATATACAAGTAGAGGCATATTCACCTATAGCTCATGGAAAATCACTGGACAATCCTGTTATAAAAGAAATTGCCCAAAAATATAATGTAAGTGTTCCGCAGCTCTGCATAAGATATGATTGGCAGCTCAACACCATCGTGCTACCAAAGACAGCTAATAAAGAGCATATGAAACAAAATGCCGATATAAACTTTGAAATATCAGCAGAAGATATGGAAACTCTGAAACATCTAAACAAGATTAAAGACTATGGCGAGCTGAATAAATTTGCCGTTTATGGTCACAACGACATGAAATAAATATCATAGAAAAATTAAAGGGCGGTGATTATTTACCGCCCTTTAATGTCAAAAATTTATATATTAAAAGAGGAGATAAATTGAGCTTTACTAGATACATATATCACAATCAAAACCCCAAAAATCTTCAAAGAGCGGCAGATTGCGTATTTAGAGCTACATCATTCGCCTTTGGCATCACATGGGAGCAAGCACTAAGAGAATTGACACAGGTTGCCTTGCAAGTAAAGGATGCACCTAATTCCAAGAGAGTTTTGGAAAAATATTTGAAACTAAAAGGACTTGAAAAACAAAAACAGCCGGTGAAATCTAACAATAAAAAATATAAGGTAAGAGAATTTTGCAACAAATTCTCCACAGGCACATTTATTGTAAAAACAGCACGCCATCTTACAGTGGTCAAGGACGGATACATATATGACACATGGGATTGCGGCGAAAAATGCGTAGGAAATTACTGGAGGGTGAGTAATTAGCTTGAAATAAAATAATTTAATTTATAGTTAGAGAATTAAGATAATTTTTGCGTTAAATAAATTTGTGAAAATTGTAAAAAAATTATTATCAAATTGACACTTGCAACTAATACGAGTAGAATATGAATGTATTAAAAAATGAAATTATGCTTTCACAAGACTAAATTGGGGGAGGGTACTATGTTCGGAAAAAATAAATTGACAGAAAAACCATCAGACAATGATTTTGACAAACAAATAGATAACATAATCGCAGGATATAATCACAATGAAAAAATACAGCACATTCAAGCAGGCTCAAATGCTCAATTGGAAAATAAGATAAATTCATTGATAGACTTATTTAATCAAGAATTGGACTATCAAAAATTAAGACTAAAGGTTGTAAATGATGCCGCTCATTCAGGAATGTGGTATATGAAAATTGATGACAATCTAAATATTGAATACGCAATATGGTCAGACGAATTCAGACGCATGACAGGATTTAAAGACGAAAGAGATTTTCCAAACGAAGTAAATTCATGGTCGGATAGATTGCACCCTGATGATGCCGGAAATACTCTTGAAAAATTTGGAAATTGCATTTCTGATTTTTCAGGGAAAACAGTATACGATGTAAACTATAGATTAAAAATTAAAGATGGCACATACAAGTGGTTTAAGGCGACAGGACACACTATAAGAGACGAAAAAGGACATCCTGTAGAAATCATAGGTATATTTATCGATATAGACGAGCAAATTAAAAATGAAACAGAGCTGGATTATACAGTAAAAAGATATGAGGCAATAGACGAAATATTATCAGAAGGTTCATGGAATATGAGAGTCACCGGAAATGACCCTACCAGCCCAAATAATGAATTTTGGTGGTCAAACCAATTTAGAAATCTGTTAGGATATAACAACGAAAGTGATTTTCCTAATAAATTAAACTCTTGGTCAGATAAACTCCATCCTGAAGATAAGCAAAGGACACTGGATGCGTTTAGTAAACATATTTTAGATTATTCAGGAAAAACACCATTTGACTTGGATTATAGATTGCAAAAAAAAGATGGTCGCTACGGCTGGTTTCATGCAATAGGGCAAACCATTAGAAAACCAAATGGAGAGCCGATATTGGTAGCAGGTGCAATAAGAGATATTACATCTGAAAAGGCAAAAGAAACATTTACAAGAGAGCTAGACGGACTGATAAGAGATTTATCCGGCTCAATAGGCGAAATTACTGAGGCTGTAGCAAGTACCACTCAAACTACTATGGACATAACAAATAAACAGGTAGAAATCAAAAAAGCAACTGAAATTTCAAAAGCAGTTACCGATGAAACTATGAAGCTTGTAGATTTGATATTAAACATTTCATCACAAACAAACCTTTTAGCTTTAAATGCCTCAATTGAGGCGGCAAGAGCAGGAGAGGCAGGCAAAGGCTTTTCAGTAGTAGCTGAGGAAGTAAGAAAATTAGCAAACAGCAGCCAAGGTGCAGTAGACAGCATTACAAAGAGCTTAAACGGTATGGAAACGGCAAACAATGATATTATGTCTAGGATAAATGATATAAGCGGTTTGATTGAAGGACAGTCCTCCAGTATGCAGGAAATTAACGCATCTATAGAAGAGGTAAACTCTATGACTACCAAGATTGCTGATATGGCACAAGATTTATAAAAAATTAAACTGCAAAAACAAAAGCCAACAAACATTGAAGTTCGTTGGCTTTTTGTTTTTTGTCCGTTATATTTTTAATTAAATCTGATGTATTAACTGAGTTGCCTAGATTATAACATAAAAAAAACACTAAATCTACTGATAATCCCATTTTTGGAAATATTTTTTAACTAAATACATTTTGCGTAATTTTAAAAATTTATGGTAGATAATAAGTAATGAATAAATTTATTATACGTTGTCAAGAAAGGATAGTTAATGAAAATT
This sequence comes from Criibacterium bergeronii, assembly GCF_001693775.2. GTDB lineage: Bacteria > Bacillota > Clostridia > Peptostreptococcales > Filifactoraceae > Peptoanaerobacter > Peptoanaerobacter bergeronii. Next base: position 18,476 of record NZ_MBEW02000014.1, read on the forward strand.
CTTGTAACTTTTATTACGCATAGTACATTTAAAATAGAGCTGGAAGATAGGGTTTTGGTGTTTGATTATTTTAAAAATGAATTACCTCTTGAGGAGGGCAAACCGATTTATTTTTTCACTTCACATTCCCATTCAGACCACTATTGTACAAAGATATTTGATTTTTATGAACAGGCGGAAAAATATATACTATCTGATGATGTGAGTAGCGATGGTTTTGAAAAGTTTAAGGATAAAGTGGTTATAGTAAAGCCAAATGAACAATATAAAATAGACGATATGAGAGTAGAAACTCTTTTATCTACAGATTTAGGAGTTGCTTATGTAATTGAGCTTGGCGGTAAAGTTATATTTTTTGCCGGCGATTTAAATGACTGGTACTGGGAAATGGAGGATAATGAGCAGCAGAGGATAACAATGCACGAAATGTTTACTAAACAGCTTGATAAGCTAAGGGGTAAAAAAATAGATTTAGCATTTTTTCTTGTAGACCCAAGACAAGCAGGGCAATATGACCTTGGAGGCAAACAAGTGCTGGAGTTAGAGCCTAGATATTTTATGCCAATGCACTTTTGGGGAAACTACGATATTACTAAAAAATTCAAAAAAGAGTATGAAAAAGTTTATCCTAATACGAAAATTTTTGAAATAACAAGGGAATATGAGGTATTTGAAATTAATCTTTAGGTATTAAAATAAAATATTAATTTATTTATAAAATATGTGAAAAAATTGAAAAAGATGGTATATATTAATTAGGATTTAAAATAATAAAAAAATCGGGAGGAAGAAAATGAGAAAAAATGACGATATGAATTTATTTGCAGTGTTAGGTGCAACAGTAATCGGCACAGTTATAGGTGTTGCAGTAGGACTTTTAGTAGCTCCTAAGGCTGGCGAAGAGTTTAGAGGTGACATAGCAAGTGGCACTAAGGATTTAGTTAAAAAAGCAAAGAGTAAAAGAGATTCCTTCTTAGAAGATTTTGATGACCACGTTGAAGAAGTAGGAGACCTAGTTTCTGATATTACTAAATAATAGTTTTTAAGCTCAAATTTGATAAAACAGAATAAAAGTTGAAAAATATCCGATAGATTTATCTTCGGATATTTTTTACATATACCTTTTACAGTTATTGCTTATAGGAGATAATATGAACGGGTTAATTTTACAAGCGTTTGAATGGTATTTACCAAATGATGGCAATCATTATAATTATTTGAAGTCACAGCTTGATTATTTTAAAGAGCTGGGCATAACTGCATTATGGTTACCGCCATTTTGCAAGGCATTTGGCTTAAATGATGTAGGATACGGGATATATGATTTGTACGATTTGGGAGAATTTGACCAAAAAGGTGGAATTCGTACAAAGTATGGCACAAAAGAGGAATTAATAAGTCTTATTGATAAAGCACATGAAAAGGGGATTAAGGTTTATGGTGATTTTGTACTCAATCACAAGGCTGGGGCAGATGAGACACAGCTTTTTAAGGCTGTAAAGGTTGACAGCAACGACAGAACAAAAGATATAGAACCGCCAAAAGATATAAAGGGTTGGACTAAATTTACATTCACCGGCAGAAAAGGTAAGTGTAGTGATTTTAAATGGTCTTTTGAGCATTTTTCAGGAGTTGACTATGATGATATCACAAAAGAAAAAGCGATATTTAGAATTCTTGGTGAAAATAAGTATTGGAATGAAAATGTCTCAAAAGAAAAAGGTAATTTTGATTATCTGATGTTTGCAGATATCGACCACGACCATCCGGCAGTAGTTGAAGAGTTGAAAAGATGGGCTAAATGGGTTATAAATGAAACTAAAATCGATGGTATACGTTATGACGCCATGAAACATATTGACGGTGCATTTTTGAATGATTTTACTGACTTCATCCTTAATGAAGTAAAAAGTGATATGTATTTCGTTGGTGAATATTGGGAAAACAGCCAAGAAAAGCTGGTTAATTTTATAGAGCATACCAAGGATAACATAGATTTATTTGATGTTACCTTGCATTTTAGGTTATTTGATGCAGGTTGGAAAAAAGAAAAATTTGATTTGAGGACATTATTTGACAATTCACTTGAGTCACAAAGAAGTATGAGTGCAGTAACTTTTGTAGACAATCATGACTCCCAGCAGGGGCAGGCATTGGAGTCTTGGGTGGTGGAGGATTTTAAGCAAACTGCCTATGCAATCATACTTCTTAGACTTACAGGGTATCCTTGTGTATTTTTTGGTGATTTATTTGGAATTGGTGATAAGAGCCTTTATAGCGGGATTGGTGACAAAATAATTCCGTTAATGGAGCTTAGACGTGATTATGCTTACGGAGAAGAAAGGCTTTATATGCAAGAGCCAAATGCAATAGGATTTACAAGACTTGGCGATGAAGAGCATCAAGGTAGTATTGCTGTAGCAATCAGCAACAATGGCGATAAATTTGTGCGTATGAATGTTGGCAAAAATAAAGCAGGCAAAATCTACTATGATTATCTTCAAAACCATTTAGGTGAGATAACTATTGATGAAAACGGAGATGGAGATTTTCCGGTATACAATAAATCAGTTTCCGTTTGGGTAGAAAAATTAAACGGATAATAAAATTTTTCTAATGCAAATTCAGTGCATATTGGCGAATGTATTGCGAACAGCAATCAAAATATTATATAAAATAAGAGAAAAGGAGTGATTAAGATGCCAAGAACATCAAATATTTATGTGAGAGTAGAGCCGAATATTAAACAACAGGCGGAAAAAATACTTGAAAAACTGGGGGATACCTATGTCTAATGCAGTATCAATTTTTTTTCAGACAGGTAATCATGCAAAACGGATTACCATTTGATGTAAAATTGACAAATCAAAAACCTATTATTTTGTCAGATTTAACTCAAGAAATATTTAATAAAGAAATGTTAAAAGCACATGATGATTTTGAGAATGGCAGAGTATTTAGTGTAGATGAAGTTGAAAATGATTTAAATGATGAGCTTGAAAAATGAAATATAAAATAATATTTTCAGAAAATGCGAAAGAAGATTTATTATGTATTAAAAGGTATATTAAGAGATGAATTACTTTCACCAAGCATAGCAGAAAAATTATCAACTAAATTAATTTTTGCAATTAAAACTTTGGGTGAAATGCCTATGAGGTGCAGTTTATGCGAGTACGAACAATGGAGGAAACTAGGGCTTAGATTTTTATCTGTAGACAATTATTTAGTTTTTTATTTGCCGGATGAAAAACATAAAATTGTAAAGATATATCGTATTATTTATGGTAGACGAGACATTGAAAATCAATTAAAATAAAAGTAATGCAATAATCTAAGCGGTAAAAAAGGAGCTAATTTATGAACAGTAATTCCAAAATAAAATTTACTGATGAACAGCAGGCAGTAATCAACATAAATTCAGGGATAAATCTAGTCTTAGCACCGGCTGGCAGCGGTAAAACTCAGCTATTATCAAAAAGGGTAATAGAGGCACTTAACAATGGTCACGATAATACCAAAATGGCTTGTCTAACCTTCACAGTAAAAGCAGGCAAAGAAATGCTTGACAGAGTAAATGAAGAGTGCCCTGACAGTAAAGTCACTATTGGAAATGTGCACAGCGTATGCTACAGCCTACTAAAAAAAGAAGGCGAAATAGATTTTGACGCACAGGTGCTTGAGGACAGCGACCAAAAAGATATTATGAGAAATATCATGCTACAATCAGGTATGCAAATAAGCAAAAATTATAAATCAGAGCCATATATTAATTCATATAAAGTAGAAGATTTGCTAAATCTTTCCACCTACATAGACAGAAAATCAAAAAAATTTCCACAAACACATTTGATAGATATAATTGGTTCGAATCTTGGTAGCCTAATTTACAATAAATTAGTATTATCGGTAATACAAAAATACATAGAGCAAAAAAAAGAAAATAAATACTTAGATTTTGATGACATACTCACCTATGCCTATTTGTGGGTTAAAAATTCAAACGGAAAATCAAAAACCTATGATTGGTTGCAAATAGACGAGGTTCAGGACTTAAATCAAATACAGTTTGACATAATAGATGGACTTTGCACTGATGACGCTACAGTAGTTTATTTTGGTGATTACAACCAAGCTATATATGGCTTTATGGGAGCTAGCCGAGAGTCTAAAACAATGCTTGAGAAAAAATCTGAGGGTAATGTTTTTTATCTCACACAAAATTTCCGCTCACCACGTTATCTGATGGATTTATACAACAAGTATTTAAGTGAAAATAATATGAGCGATAAAAAAGAGGCATTTTCTAAAAATTTATGCGAAAAGCCGGAGTTTGCCTTAACTATGTTTAAATGCACAAAATACAATCAGTATGACTTGATAGCAAGGGAGATTATTCCTTGGCTAATAAAAAAGGTTACCGCTCAGAATGAAAAGATAGCACTATTAGTAAATAGAAATTTGACAGCACAAATTTTGTCAGATAGGCTAAAAGGAGTAAACATCGACCATTTCAGAATATCAGGCTATGATATGTTTGAAAGAACCACAGCTAAATCGCTGATGTCATTTTTGCAGATAGTAAATGACAGTGCAGGAAGAGCCTCTATTGTAAGGCTCTTATATTCACAACACATTATAGATACACTTAAAAACAGCGAAAACTTTGTAAAAGAAGCCTATGATAACTCCACCGATTTGATAGAGCTGCTTGAGAACAATAACACTACTAAGCTTGAGGCTTTTTTTGCAAAGGCAAGCACTAGAGATATTGTTGTCTTTGATACTGAGACCACAGGACTTGATACCTTAAATGACGATGTTATACAAATAGCAGCAGTTAGAATACGTGAAGGCAAAAAGGCTGGAGAAGTGGACATCTATATTAATACGGATAAAGATATATCCGCAACTCAAAAAGTGCACAAAATAACTAGAGAAAAGCTTGATAGCGATGGAGTATCTCACAAAGATGGTATACAGCAATTTATAGATTTTTGTGGCGAAAATTCTATCTTAGTTGCTCACAATTTGAATTACGACTTTAACATTCTAACCCAAAATTATAAAAGATATGTAAGTGAAGCTCTTGCATTTGCAGATGTATTAGGGGGAAAAGAAAACTTTTTTGACTCACTAACATTTGTAAGACAAATCTACCCGAAATCAAAAAATAAGGACTTAAAAAATTATAAGCTGGAAACTTTACTTGACTATCTCAAATTGGAGGGAGAAAACAATCATAATGCCCTATTTGACACTAGAGCCACTGCCAATCTTGTGATTAGACTACTTAAAGATGGCAAACAGACAACCGCAGTCCAAAAGTCATTTATCTTAGAAAATGATAAAAAAATTCAAAGAATTTATCAAAAACTAAATCCTTTATTTGAGCAGACCTTGCCATTACTTAACACAAATATGAGCCTAGAGGATTTTTCTAAAAAATATATTGATATACTATACAATTCAAATAATGACAAAAGTGATAAAGAGACGATTGAAAAAGACAAAAAAGAAATGGAAAAGCTGTTTACCTATTTCAAGAAAAAAATTGACACTACAGAAAATCAAAATATCCCATTAAAATATAAAATAGACAAATTTTTATCATCAAACTACAACTTCACTGAGGTAGACCTATTGGTAGGAGATGAAAAAGTAATAATATCCACAGTCCATAAAGCCAAAGGACTTGAGTTTGATAATGTTATAATTACAGATGGCTCTGCTTATAATTCTTATGGCGATAATGACAGAAAATTGTATGTCGCAATGACGAGGGCACAAAAAAGACTAATAGTTACAATGCCGTACGAAAGCAATAATTGCTTGATTAATAAAGTAAAAGATTGTTTTACCTTGCAGGATTGTACAAAAGCAGACGAATTCAAATATAAAATCTAATATATACAATTAGCCCATAAACAACTTATAGTAACGCATAAACCTTAAATAAAAAGTGGATTTTAAATTCTTATTTTGTGTGCTATAATATTAAAAGACAAGAAAAAATTTTGAACTTCATATGGTATCGTTTGTCGTTAACTTTAAATATATAATAATTTAATCTATTCGTTGACAAAGGACTTACATGAATAAGGATAAGTATATTTCTTTTAATGTGATTAGAAGACTACCAAAATATCATAGCTACCTTGCAGACCTCAAAGAAAAAGGAGTGAGCAAAGTCTCCTCAAAGGAGCTTAGTAAAATCACAGGCTTTACCGCCTCACAAATACGCCAAGATTTAAACAATTTTGGCGGCTTTGGCATACAAGGCACAGGATATGAGGTTGAAGGGCTATATACAGAGCTATCTCAGATTTTAGGACTAAATTCTACGCTAAGTGCAGTCATATTTGGAGCAGGAAATCTAGGTCACGCTATAGCAAATTATACAGGCTTTAACAAATTTGACATAAATATAAAGGCTATATTTGACGTAAATAAGGATATGATAGGCAGAAAAATAAAAAATACTATAGTAATGGATTTAAAGGACGCAAAAAAGTACATAGACGACAACAAAGTTAAAATAGCAATAATCTGTACTCCAAAAGATGCAGTCTCAGGAGTGGTAGATATAATAAATAAAACAAAAATAAAAGGAGTTTGGAATTTTGCACCAACAGATTTGAAATTAAATAAAAACATCAAAGTAGAAAGTGTTAATTTGCTAAACTCTCTTTTTGTGCTGTCCTATCTAGTAAAAGCAAATGATATGTAGCTTTATACCAATGTAAGTGGTAGCTATGTTTGCTAAAAAATTAATCAGTAAGGGCGAACTAAGTCTGCCCGTAAGATATACAATAAATTTTTTGTATTTAAATTTAAAAACAATCCAATAAATTGTAAATTCAATCTTAAACAACTTTAAGAGGTTAAGATGAGCCAAATATTTGTTAGAGACGCAATACACAGCGATATAGTCATAGATAAAAAAATGCAAGAAATCATTGACACACCTGAGTTTCAAAGATTGCACCGTATACACCAGCTTAGTTGTGACTACATGGTTTTTCCTACGGCTACCCACACAAGATTTTCACATTCCATAGGCACATATCACGCCATGAAAAAGCTTATAGCACATTTTGAGCAGCAGCTTAAAGAAATCGGCTATGAAGTAAAACAAGAGGACAAGACCTTGGCTTATGTGGCGGCACTGTTGCACGACCTAGGACATGGAGCTTATTCCCATGCCTTTGAAAGAATATTTGAAATACAAGCTCACGAGCAGTGGACAGTGGATATCATAAGCAGTCCTGACACAAAAATCCATAAAAAGCTGGTAGAAAATTATGGGCAGGATTTTATAAAAAAACTCTGCGATGTAATTTCTAAATCCTATAAAAACGATAAAAATTCGCATATATTCAGCATAATAGCCACACTAATAAGCTCTCAGACAGATGCGGATAGAATGGACTATTTGCTCAGAGACTCATATTTTACAAAAGTTAGCAATGGAGTTTACGATATAGATAGACTCATAAAATCATTTGGAGTAGAAGAGATAGACGGCGAGCTAAAAATCTATGTAAACGAAAAATATATGTCTACATTAGAAGAATATGTCCTTGCAAGATATTTCATGCACAAGGAAGTGTATCAGCATACAACAAAAAAACACTTTGAAGACATACTAATTATGATATTTAAGCGAGCAAAAGAGCTATTAGAAAAAGATAAGCACTGCATATATTGCGATGAAATATTAAGAAATATTTATTTGAACGGCTCAATAAAAGTCGAGCAATATTTGCAAACAGATGACAGCTATTTTAATTACCACATACTCAAGTGGAGTAGATGTGAGGATAAAATATTATCATTTTTGTCAAACTGTTTTTTAAATAGAGGAAAGTTTGACGTAGAAATCAGAAATTCAAAAGTGCCAAAAAATATTCAGGAAAAATTTGATAAACTAGGCATAAAAGATATAGAAAATGAATACTTTTACTCAAAATCAGTTAAAGAGTCAAATATCTATGTAGGCGGGAAAAACAGCATTTTAATCAAAAAAAGCAATACAGGAGAGCTTTGCGATATCACACAAGTATCATTATTGATTAACGATTTTAATAAAAATAAAATGTTTGTGGACGAAAAATTATTTTTAAGCAGCACACTATTTAAGTATATTTATAATGAAGATTTGATATAGAACTTAAATGTGCAAACCTTGCTTTCCTAAGTGATATATCCATTAATAAAAGAACTAAAAAGCCTTTCCGAAACGGAAAGGCTTTTTGATTATAATAAAAGAATTTATCAAGATTCTTATATTGGATTATATTTTAAAATGTTAGGTGAGTTAAAAACTAATAGGTTATTTATTTCATAATGTTTACTATCATGCCACCATATTGAAGGAATATAGGAGCAAAAACTAGAGAAACAATTGTCATAAGCTTGATTAGGATGTTTATAGAAGGACCTGATGTATCCTTGAATGGGTCACCAACAGTGTCACCAACTACAGCAGCCTTGTGAGCCTCTGAGCCTTTACCACCGTGAGTGCCTGATTCGATGTATTTTTTAGCATTATCCCATGCACCACCTGCATTGGACATCATTATAGCTAAAAGTACACCGGTAACTAAAGAGCCACAAAGCATACCGCCTAAAGATTCAACACCAAGAAGTATACCAATTATTAATGGAGATGCAACAGCTATCACACCAGGTAATATCATTTGTTTTAATGCAGCAGAAGTAGATATTTCTACACAACGTGCATAGTCAGGCTTGTCAGTACCAGCCATGATGCCTGGGAATTCCCTAAACTGTCTTCTAACCTCTTCAATCATTTCAAATGCAGCCTTACCAACAGACTCCATAGTAAGAGCAGTGAATAGGAATGGTAGCATACCACCGATTAACATACCTGCTATAACTGATGGAGAAGTAAGAGAAATAGTTTCAAGCTTAACAGCATTTGTATAAGATGCAAATAGAGATAAAGCAGTAAGTGCTGCTGAACCGATTGCAAAACCTTTACCCATAGCAGCGGTAGTGTTACCAACTGAGTCAAGCTTGTCAGTGATATTTCTTACCTCTTCAGGAAGACCGCACATCTCAGCAATACCGCCTGCATTATCAGCGATAGGACCATAAGCGTCAACCGCTACAGTCATACCTGTAGTAGCAAGCATACCAACAGACGCAAGAGCTATACCGTATAGACCGGCTACAGCATAAGTTATGATTATACCTACAGCTATTAATATTAGAGGCCACATTGTAGACATCATACCTACAGCTAGACCGGATATTATTGTAGTTGCTGGACCTGTTTCAGATTCGTGAGCGATTTTCTTAACGGATGAATAAGAGTCGGAAGTATATATTTCAGTAAGCTGACCTATTATAGCACCTACAACGATACCAACAGTTACAGCCCAAAATCCTCTCATATCATGAAGTAAGTTTGTAGATAAGAAATAAGCAGCAACAATAGTCAAACCACCGGATACATAAGTACCGGTTTTCAAAGATTTGCTAGGGTCGCTTACTTTAGCACCTTTAACCATGAAAGAACCGATTATAGAAGCGATTATACCTATAGCAGAAACAACTAGGGGGAAGTATATAGCATTTTCACCATAAAGCTCACCATTAGCAGCAGTAGCAACAATACCTAGGGTAAGAGCGGAAATCAAAGAACCTACATAAGATTCAAAAAGGTCAGCACCCATACCGGCAACGTCACCAACGTTGTCACCAACGTTATCTGCTATAACAGCAGGGTTTCTTGGGTCATCCTCAGGTATACCGGCTTCTACCTTACCAACTAAGTCAGCACCAACGTCAGCGGCTTTTGTGTAGATACCGCCACCAACCCTGCCGAATAATGCAAGAGAAGACGCACCAAGACCAAAACCTGTAAGAATGTTTGTAGTAGTCATTGGGTCAGTACCCATAGAAATAAGTACAGTATAAAGACCGGCAACACCAAGTACGCCAAGACCTACAACGCACATACCCATTACTGCACCACCGGAAAAAGCTACTGATAAAGCACCGGACATACCTTCTTCCTTAGCGGCGTTAGTAGTTCTAACATTTGCTTTAGTAGCAACCATCATACCAAAATAACCTGATAGAGTAGAAAAAGTTGCACCGATTAAGAAACAAACAGCAGTTAAAATATTGATACCAACTGCTAAGACAACAAATAATGCGATAATAAAGATAATTAAAGTTTTGTACTCCCTCATCAAAAATGCCATAGCACCTTCGTGTATGTAGGAAGAAATTTCTTTCATTTTGTCATTGCCAACGCCTTTTTTGCTTATAGTTGAAGACAAATAAAAAGCAAAAAGCAGTGCAAGCACTGCACTGACAATGGCAATTAAAAGCATATTGTTCATAAAAAATTTACTCCTATTGCCAAATTTAAATTAATAAAAAATGAATACTAAAGTGCGACAAGCACAAGAGCTAAAATAATAAATAAAATTGCCATAGCAGAAGTTACCTTCTTATAAAAAGCATCTAAACCCTTGGCTTTGTTTCCAGATAAATTATTTGACATACCTGAAACCGCACCGGAAAAACCTGCATCTCTTCCAGACTGTAACATTATGGAAAATATCATAGCTAAACTTACGATGATTTCAACAACCATCAATACTGTCTTAAGCATCCACTCACCTCCAATATAAACAACCTATTTAGCATAACCAATATTTTACCATATAATGTATGAAATTTCAAACAGTAAAATAAAAATATATGTATAATGTAAATTGCAATAGAAAATGTAATAAATCATTAAAATAATTTAACTGGATTTAGCTTTCTGCATGTAAATAAATTTCATTAAAAATATTTAATTAGATATGAATTAATCCGCTTTTTGTGTATTTTAGTTTCTTTTTTGATATTGTTTTATTATAAACTATATAAGGCAGATAAATAATTAGAACAGATGCATAATAAAAACAGACATCATAAAAAGAGGTCTTACGTATAAAAAAACAACACTGTAGTTAGAGCTTAAAAATATAAAAAATATTTTACCATGATACACAAGTAAAAAAGAGAGTTAAAATGTGAGAAACAGCAACGCCTGGGAAAATATATATTAGAATTATGAAGAAGTTTAGAAAATTTTAATTGTTTGAAAGCAAGCAAAAATTTATTATTGGTATTTTAAAAATCAATATTGGTATATCATTAGATTGACATATCACAAGTATAGCAATTTATAGCAATCTTATTATATAAAAAACTGATGTTTTTAATGTCAAGATTTATATTTGTTAATTAATTTTGTTTTTATCCTCAAATATCGCTAATTGTTATTTATTTAATATTTTGATATAATAAATTTTAACTTATTAAATATAATTTATTTTTTAAATATATTTACGATATATTTATTACATTTGTACTCTTTATTTAGTATTTCTATTTCATTATTTTAGCTTTATTTTGAAAGGTGAGTTTTTACATAAATTATTTATTTAATTTTTAGTTAGAAAGGTAGTGCTGAATGAACTTTAAATTAACTGCTTCAATGATGTGTGCAGATTATGGGCACTTAGAAAATGAAGTGATAGAATTAGAGGATGCTGGTATTGATTCTTTTCATATAGACATAATGGATGGAAGATATGTAGATAATTTTGCCATGTCACTATACGATATGAAATATATTGCTAGTGCAAGCAAAAAGCCTCTGGATGTTCATTTAATGATTGAGCATCCACGAAACATGATAGATTTATTTTTAAATAATTTAAGGGAAGGAGACACTATCTATATTCATCCTGAGGCTGAATATCATCCATCTACTACTTTGCAAAAAATTATTGATGCTAATATGATACCTGGTATAGCTATAAATCCTGGTACTAGTGTTGAAACTGTATATGAAATGCTTAGAATAGTAGATAAAGTACTTGTTATGTCAGTAAATCCTGGCAACGCTGGACAAATGTTTCTTCCATACGTTGATAGTAAAATTACTAAGCTCCTTTCATTAAAGGATGAAATGAGCTTTGAACTTGTATGGGATGGCTCTTGCTCAATGGATAAAATTAGAAAATATGCTCCGAAAGGTTTTAGTGGGTTTGTGCTTGGTACTACTATTTTATTTGGAAAGGATAGAGCGTATAAAGAAATTTTGCAAGATGTAAGAGACATTAAATTTTAATTATTCTAAAAGGTGGATGTTTTGATTACTGCAATTTTACTTTCAGGGGGTACTGGAACTAGAATGAATCTATCTACCCCTAAACAATATTTAGAAGTTAATGATAAACCAATTATTTGCTATAGTTTGTACGAACTTCTAAGTTGTAAACGAATTGACAAGTTAATAGTCGTAGCTGATTCCAAGTGGCATGATTTAATTCTAGATTTAATTAACAAACATGTATCTAAAAATAAATTTATTGGATTTTCAAAGCCGGGGTTAAATAGACAACTCTCTATATACAACTCTCTTCTGGATTTAAATAATATTTCTGAAGAAGATGATTATGTATTAATACATGATGCTGCTAGACCTTTAATTACTCAGGAGTTAATAAATGGATTAATCCAAAAATCCAAAAATCACGATGGCGCTATACCTGTCCTTCACGTTAAGGATACAATGTACTACATGAATCCGGATAATAAATTATCTAGATTAAATAGAGACTGTATTTATGCAGGTCAATCTCCAGAAATTTTTAAATATGGACTATATAAATATGCAAACGAACAATTGATTTCAAAATCATTATTAGAAGATTACAAAAATAACCGCTGTGATGAAGAAACTATTAAGTCCCAGCATATTTACAAAGTTAGTGGTTCTACTGAACCAGCCTTAGCTATTGTAATGGATATTGTTATAATAGATGGAGATGAAAACAACTTCAAAATCTCAACTATGCCTGATTTAGAAAAGTTTACTGATATAATTGGTCGAGGTGATAAATAAATGAAAGCTTGGATTTTAGAAGATATTGGTAAAATAAATTATGTAGAAGACGCTCCGCTCCCAGCTATTAAAGAAAATGAAGTACTGGTTAAAGTGAAGGCAGTTGGAATTTGTGGCTCAGACATACCAAGAGTTTTTCAAAATGGGGCACACAAAATGCCACTAATCATTGGTCATGAATTTTCTGGGCAAGTTGAAAAAATTGGAATTAAAGTTAATAATAAATGGCAAAATAAAAGAGTAGGAATATTCCCACTCATGCCATGTATGGAATGCTCTGCTTGCAAAGCAAAAAAATATGAAATGTGTTCAAACTATAACTATTTAGGTTCTAGGACTAATGGAGCCTTTGCTGAATATGTAGCCGTTCCAGAATGGAATCTAATTGAGATTCCGGACAATGTATCGTTTGAACAAGCTGCAATGCTTGAGCCTATGGCTGTAGCAGTGCACGCTATGAGACGACTTGATTTTAATGAGGACATGTCAGTTGCTATCTCTGGGCTTGGCACAATAGGTCAATTATTAACTATGTTTTTGCTGGAAAAAGGTATAAAAAATCTTTATGCTATAGGCAATAAAAAACTGCAAAAAGATTCTGTACTTAGCCTTGGTCTACCAGAAGAAAATTATTATGATTATACTTTAGGTAATCCATATGATTGGATTTTTGGAAAAACAAATGGGAAGTTGTTAAATGCGTATTTTGATTGCGTAGGGAAAAATGAAACTTTTGCTACAGGTCTAAAGCTAGCTGGAAATGAAGCTCAAATATGCATAGTAGGAAATCCGTATACAGATATTAATATACCTAAGGAACTTCACTGGGGAATTTTAAAAAAGCAGTTAAGAATCACTGGTACATGGAATTCTTCGTTTTACGGAGAAAGTGATGATGTTATTAGCGATGACTGGAAATACGTAATATATAGATTATCGAAAAATTTAATTCACCCTGAGAATTTAATCACACATAGATTTCCTCTAGGTGAGCTTGAAAGTGGTCTGAAAATTATGAATTATAAATTAGATGAGTATATAAAAATTTTGGTTATTCAATAAATGTAGGGTTTATTATATTCGTTGGCGTGGATTATCTATAATCAGAATTTCAACTTAGAATTATGGCCCTTGAGTTGCTTTTCCAAATTGTTTACTACAAGCTAATATTTCATTAATTAGGCTAAGCATTTGATTCTAATATATCGTTAAAGCTTTTTTATATAATTTCATATAGTTTTGTCTTGTAATATCATTTTGCGACTTCATTCTTGCATCAAGCCAGCCGCCATTAAAATAGTGAATTGAACGAGTATTTTTTGTTTCATTCAAAATTCCTGACATATAATCGTATGGGTGAAAATAGTCATATGCATAAATGTTCATACCATCTATGCACTGTGTAGTTCCATCAATTATATAGCCGCTGTCTAATATTGCTTTTGTATCATAAAATCCGGATGGATTTCTATTTTCTCTACCAGATTCATCTAAGAAATATACATCTTGTCTTATGTCAAGAACTCTTTTTATCATCTTATGCCCTTTTACAGCACCACTACAACCGCCAAAATTAACTACCTGCCACTTTTCAACCCCTACAAAAGCCTCCTGATATCTCATTGCATCTAATGACATTTTTAGTACAACATCGGTATCCATATAAAATCCACCATACTCATACAAAATATCTAGTCTAGCATAATCCGGAACAAATCCAAAAGCCTTCTTGTCGTATGCCTGTTTCATATACTTATGCTTTGATATGTCATAGTTATTCTCATTCCACTGTATTATTTCATAGTCTGGGCAATATTTTTCCCATGATTTAATACATTTAGCAAGGTTTTCAGGAATTGGTTTTCCTCCTAGCCACATGTAATGGATGACCTTCGGAATAAGTGGACTGTCAGTTATTATGGGAACCCCCTTTGACGTGTCAGAACACCAATTATGTATACACATCATAGGTATTATATAAACTGACATATTTTGTGTGCATTTCATTTTTTCAAGCTGTTCAAGAGCGTCTGCAAAACGGCTTATATTTATAAAAACGGTTGTGTTTTCTTCACATTTGCAAAGATACTTCGGGGAGTTAATTTCATACTCTTTGCCATTAATAAAAACCATTTCCCCCCATTTTGTGGCGTCATTATCAATAAATTTATCAAAGTACTGGCTTATGCCATATATATTAAGTATTTCAGGAGCAACTGTTTTACCTATAGATCCAACGCCAAACATGACAATTTTACAGTTGCTTTTTTTTATATTATCTGCCATTTCTTTAAAAGTACAACATTTCAAATTCATTTCATTTCACCATCTATTCCGCACTAATTCAATTGTAGTAAATTCACAAATGCGAAACTAAAATTTGTATTATTCTACAATGATATACTGGTCTATATTGCTATCAAATAGTTTTCTTTTAATTATTTCACTATTCTTCTTGCCAACAGCAACAATAATACCTCCATCAATTAAATCCTTATTGAATTCTACCACTTTTATTTGTAAAACTTCATTTTCATTTCCACATATATCGGTGACGATTATATTCTTAATTTTTTCCTTATTGTTAATTAGTTTAGCAACCTTAACAGCTAGGCCACCAGCCCCATATATGTATATATTTTTAAATTTTGCTGCAAAGGCATTTATTCTATATTCTATAATTTTTTCTTTGATTCCATCGATATCATAATCATTATCACTGTCAATTTGTATAGAATTAAATATCTCCAACAAAGTATTCTTTCCATTTTCTACCAAAGATACTGCCCAATTACTTTCGATTACAGTTTTTGTGTAAAAATTTCTTTTCTGCACTATATAAGGCATATAACGAAATATACTTAAACCATCCTCACCTGCCAGCTCATTTAATAGCTCTTGGCTTAAAAGCTCACTTCTACATATAAATGCATTAATTCTATGTACTGGAATACATAAGGGGTCTGATGTATTTACAAAACTAGAATTTGTTGGAGTTTCAGTTCTATTTTCAATAGAAAATAATATTTTATCAAAGTAATGTATTGGTGGAATAACTAATCCTAATAATTCTTCTTTCTCAAATAGTTTGATTATTTTACCAATGTAAACATCATTTTTTATTAGATTTTTTTTAATGTTACTTTTAAAAGATTCTGATAATACATATGGCAAGTCATTTTCATCATTAAAGCGTAGTACCATAACATAATTATTATTTATTTCATAGATATTATTCCCAGATTGGGATTTTTTTGAGTTAGATAAATCGATTATTTGTATCATATTAGCTAACTTTAAATTTTGTTCAATAGAATCATCTGAAGAAATAATCTCTGTCATCTGCATGCTATGCATCACTGTTGCAATAGGGTAAACTCTTAGAATATGTTTCCAAATTAGATTTGTATCATATTTAGTGTTTTGCATAACAAATTTCAATGCATTTTTTGCATCGCTTTTGTTGGTAAATCTTGAATCAATAAAATCACCAGTGAACAATTTTCTTTTCATGAGAGGACATCTTTTCTCTCTAATTAGTGCAGCTGTGCAATAATGATACGGGCTAAGATTGTGTGCAATTTTTTCTGTATCATATTCAGGGGTTTTGCAATATACATCCCATATAAAACCATTGTCCTCAAAATATTTTGTAAATTTAAATTCGTAATTTATTATAGCACTTCTAAAATCTGTAATTTTATCTAATATATGATTCCAATATTCTTCGAATATTTTACTATGCAACATTCTTTTTCTTATTACATAAAAATATAATTGAATATGTCTAGGATAAATTGCATCAGAACCATCAAAATTTGATTCTCCTCTATATGTTATTCCCCAAAAATCAAGTTCCGGTTTTTTATCCATCTCATTAAACATTTCATCAAAAGGATAAAAAGGGCCAAATACAGAATCATTCATTATAATCATTTCATCATATTTTGAAAGCAATTCTTTTTTCTTTAGGAAATTTATTGCCGCACAATAACCTCCTACATCATATCCTTCGTCATCACGTTCAATGATGGTAGTCGCCATATATAGCTTTTTTTTTTGAAGTAAACTAAGTTCATGATTACTTACAACAATAATATCATCAGCAACGTTTTTTAATTCTTTTAAGCAAAATGAAATATACTCATCAACTATGCCTTGAGAATCATGTGTCGCAAACACAGCCACTCGCATTCAAATTCCACCTTTCTAAATTATACTTATCCTCATCACTCAACCATGCTGTTAGTTCTAAAATGCTATTTTCAAAACTCCAATGCGGCTCATATCCAGTATCTCTTTGTATGCGATATAGGCTTAACCAATCTTCATCAATTAATAAATCATCTTTTGTTGCATCACCGAATGTAATTTTAGATTTAGTTCCAATTATTTCAGTAATACTCAGCAAATAATCTTTTAGTCTCCTTATGTCACCACTACCTATATAATATGTGTTCGAAATTTTTACTTTATCAGCAAGTAGATACATTCCATAAACTAAATCATTTACATTTATAATATCAAACAATGACTCACAACTACCGAATACAAGTGTTTCATCTTTCAACATTTTTTCTACAGTATTTGTAATAAGTTGATTCTTTTTATTAAATACTCCTATAGGGTGATAAAATTGACACCAAATAAGTGGTATATCAAAAAATTTAGACATATTGAATGACATAGTCCTAGCAAAATCTTTTGCCAATAAATAATTTGATGCCCTAACAAATGTTTTATTATGAACAATTTCATCCATCTGTTTTTCGCATACTGTACCTGTAACAACAATTTTTTTGCAACCAAGCTTTTTAGCAGCCTCAACACATCCTGCCGTCCACTTTGCATTATCCATTTGCAATTTGTACTGTAATCTTAATTCTCCAGAAGCACCTTCCCATGCTAAATGAAAGAAAACGTCAAAATAACGTTCATCACAAATATCATCAATTTGCGATATGTTATCCAAACTACAAATAATAACATTTATATTTGGTATTTTCTGAAGCATTTCAATCTCTTGACTACCTTCACGCAATATAACCCATATTTTTATATTCTTATCAAGTAAATACCTAAGCAAATGATAACCTATAAACCCTGTTGCTCCAGTCATAATAACTTTTTTAATCAAAAAACTTCCACCTTTGGTATAAATGTTATGAATTTGCATCCCCATTCCCTTGTATATTCAAGTAATGATGATATTTCATCTTTAAGATTCCATGGTAAAATCACGATATAATCCGGCTTTTCGTCAATTATTTTTTCTGGAGATACAATTTGAATTCTCGTCCCAGGGAGATACATTCCCTGTTTTTCTTTATTGGAATCCGCAACAAAATCAATGTATTCTTTGCCTATACCGCAATAATTCAAAAAAGTATTCCCTTTAGCAGCTGCACCAAATGCCATTATCTTTTTTTGCTGATTTTTTAAATCTATTAATAACTCGCAACTGTCTCTTTTTATCTTCTTAACGTTATCAGAAAAGCTTAAGTATGTTTCAATCTTTTCCATAGCAAAAGTTTTTTCTTTATCAAGCAACTTACCCACATTTTTAGATACTTCTAAATCAAAATTATGCTTATGTTTAACATATATCCTTAATGAGCCACCATGTGTGGTCAATTCTTCAACATCATAAACTTCCAAGCCATGTTTTTCAAAAACTTTGCATACTGTTATAAAAGAAAAATATGAAAAATGTTCTTGGTATATAGTATCAAACTGATTATACTGCATAAGCTGTAAGAGGTGTGGAAACTCAAAAGTAGCAGTTCCCTTATCGCTTAAAGCAAGATTTACACCCTCTACAAAACCATTTAAATCTGGTACGTGTGCCAATACATTATTGCCAATAATAAGATTTGCTTTTCCTATATCAGTTGATATCTCTTTAGCTGTTTCTTCACCCCAGAACTTTACTTTTACATCTATACCTTTGTTTTGTGCAATCTTTGCAACATTTTCAGCTGGTTCTATGCCACACACCGGAATATTGTGAGGTAAAAAATATTGTAAAAGATATCCATCATTGCAAGCAATTTCGTATACAAGACTGTCAGAAGATAAATTCAGTCTATTTATTATCATCTCTACATATTCTTTACAATGCTTTAACCAACTTTTTGAATAAGAACTAAAGTATTTGTAATTAGTAAAAATATTTTCTGGAGCTCTATATTCCTTTACCTGAGCCAAAAAGCACTCATCGCAGACCATTACCTCCAAAGGGAAATAATACTGCCCCTTATCCAAATTTTCATTATCTATATACTCATTTGAGATTGGGGATAAGCCTAAATCAACTAACGAATGTACCAATTCTTTATTACAAAACCTACACTTCATATTAACTTCACTCCACATTAAATATATTTCCAATTTTTATCTTTATCAGACATTATTAATTCTTCAATTTGAGGCCAATGTATTGAAAAAGCCGGGTCATCAAACCTATAACCAATTGCTGAATCAGGATTATAAAATTCTGACATATAATACAATAATTTTGTGTCATCTGTTAATGTCACATATCCATGAGCCATACCTTCCGGGATAACTAGCATATATCCATTTTCTTCTGATAATTCTACAGAAAAATACTTTAGATAAGTTTTAGAATTTGTCCTCATATCAATAATAACATCAAATATTTTTCCATTTAAGCAAGTCAGTATTTTCTTTTCAGCGTATTCTTCTTTTTGAAGATGCATACCTCTTAAGGTATTTTTTTTAAGATTTTCACATAGATTGATTTGCTTTATAGACATATCAATACCAGATTCTTTTAGCTCTCTTTCACAAAAAATCCTAGAAAAGCTTCCTCTCTCATCAACATTTTTTTGAATGTCAATTAAAAAGACTCCTTCTATAGCTTGAGATTTTATAATCATTTTAATAGCCTCTATACAACTTCATAAGTCATGAAATTGTCTACTTTCTTTGTATTTAAATTTTTAATTATCTCGTTATAAAATACTGAATCAGTAGCAATAACTACCCCGTCTTTTTTATCAAAATCAATTTCTGATAATTCATTTATTGTAAGATTAAACAATCTATGTTCTTCTCGCATGCCATCTGAAACAATAAAGCCATTGGCAACAATACCGTGACTAATCAAATATCTGGAACATTCCCTTCCAATTTCACCGGAACCGTAGATAAAAATTCTTTTCTTTCCCGTGCAAAAATCGATTAAATATTGATTTACCTTTCTAACATTTTTTATTTCATGAATACCAATTGGGATTATATATTTACCTATATATTCTTTCAGCATAAAATGGTAATCGCCTATAATTTTTTCAGCTTGTTCAATTATAGATACATCACCATAACAATAAACATTCTTCTTAGCTATTTTCTTATATCTATTTCCCAGCCCATATTTGTCAGTCATCTTAAAACAATACCAATCATATAAAATATTTAAAAATTTACCGTCTTCTAAAGCCTTTGTAAATAATTTAGACCTAATAATAAGTTGGTTGATATTACATGAATCTTCAAAATGTTCAAAAAAATTGGTATCATTGTAGTTTCTTGGTATATTAAAAAAACCGATGTGTTTATTTTCTGAAAAAACATCAAAAATATTCCTTTTTGATATATTCCATACTTCACTAGAGCTTACCAAATTATCATCTGTCAGACAAACAACATCACTATGATTCAACTTATCGATTAGAGCTGTTATTGACTCTGCATTTTCATAAAAAAGATACTCAGCCTCATTCCCTATGCGACATTGATACAAATCAACGACATCAGTATTACCAACCAAAATAAAATTTCTTTTTGATTTTAATTGTTCGATTAATGATATCAGTGGCTCCTGTAAACTCTGATTTCGTAAGAAAATAATAATATAAGCACTGCCATACCCAGCACTATTATCAGTAATAAAACTGTCTAAATGGAGATTTTCCTTGATTTTTTCTAAAGCGTTATTTTTTATTAAGCATTTCCAAATCAAATTCACGTCGTAAGACGTGTGATTTTCAATGTAATCTAAAGTCTTTTTTGCAGTTTCCCCAGAATTGGCAGATAAAATAACATCTTGCCTATAAGAAAAAACCTTTTTTTTCAAAAATGGACACATGAACTCACTAATTAATCGATAGCTATTCATAAAAATATATGCCAAATTTTCGTCTTCTGTAGGGCATAATTCTATACTGTCAATATATGCACCTGATTTATATCCACGTTCATTAAAGAATTTTGTAAATGTTAACTCAAAATTAGCAACTGCATTGTAATAATCATCAGCAGGTATTACTTTTCTCCAATATTCTTTAAAATCCGGTGAATGGAGCATTTTTGAGTTTATATTCATAAAATAGCTTTGAACATGATATGGCAATGTTTTTGATGAAAATTTGTATCTCTTTATAGGAGGTTGTTGCGTAATTCCCCAAAAGTCAAGATTCAAAGTATTCATTTTATCGAACAGCTCGCTCAAGTCATATATTGGTCCAAAACATGAATCATTAATTAAAAGTAGCTCATCATACTTGTAAATTTCATCCCAGCCAATATATTTCTCAATAGAGTCCTTATAGGCACCACAGTCATATCCAAGATTTTTTCTGACTATGACAGTATCGGCTACTTCTTTAATCATTCTTAATGCATCTTGCGGGAGCGTTCCATTAATTGTTACTATAGTTTTAGATGTAAATTTACCAACCTCTCGAATCAAATAAATTATATATTCATCGAGAAAGTCCTTATCTCCAACAACAACTATTATTGCAATTCTGTTCATAATCACTTCCATTTTTATTTTTCAATTTGAACTGCCACCGGTACATGATTCAACTCAACTCCTTCAAACATACCGGCACACTTTTTACATGCAGACAAATATCCACTAGAAGAAAATCCCAACAAGAATTCATTTAATGTCAAAAAATCTGAATTTTTAAAATCCATTCCGTCTTGTTCTTGCTCATCAAATAATTTAAGATAAGAATTAATTGTTTGCATAACACATGAATACATTTTATTTTTGTTACCATATCCAATAAATGGAAAGCCTTTTGCCCCATTTACACATAGATAATATCTTTTGCTCATTTCTACATCACTTTTGTCTATGTTAAAATCCCCAAAATCAGACTGATACCAGTAATCTCTACGTAGCTCAGCCATCTTAATTCCATTTTCTTTTAATACGTTACCTATTTGCTCAAAATTCTTCTGAGCTAACTCTACATTTTCTCTATAATCGTCAAGTACTATATCAATTTTTGCTTTTTTCATAATGTCTATAAGAGATTTGCTTGGAAAAATTGTGCCGTTTGTCACCAATTCTATTGTCATAAACTTATCGCTGTATTTATTGTTGATATATTCTATTGCGAACTCCATTGGCTTGCCACCAGCAAAACCATCTCCTATTCCTAAAAATACTATTCCAACAAAATCAACTTTTTCAAATAGTTCATCTATTGTACGCTTTAATTTGTCTATATCAGCGCTTATTCTAACACCTCTAAATGTTTGTATAAAACAATCCTTACAATTTAAATTACAGTTAGTATGCACAAAAATATCGACAGCGTGAAAGTATTTAATATTGTATTTTGAATATAAAAATATACTTAAATATCTATAAAACTCATACATAGAATATGCTTGAATGCGCCTTTGTATATTTTTTTTAGCAAATTCATTTTCTATGCTTGGTATGCTTTTTTCAGAGGTACACAAAATTACTAAACCATTCTTTGATGGGAGTTCATTAAATAATTTCTCGGGAGAAATTACTTGCCTCCCACAAAAACCGGCATTTTGTTTTTCTATGTCTCTATCTACAAATACAATATCTATATCATCAATATCTGATACTCGTAAAATCCACTCTGTTTGTTTAAATATTGATTTTGCAGCATCTGTACAGCCATAAAAATATAATTTAGAAGTTTCCTTCATATATTTGCATAACTCATCAAATTCATGACCTTGATTTTTCCATTTCATATATAGTTCTCCTTAAAAATAATAATATTTCTTGCGTTTTTTCTCTTTAGTATAGGCATTACATTCAACAGATAATCAAACTTCATGGCTACAATAATACTCAACTTACTAATATCGTTTAATTCATTTATCTCAAACACTTTACAGCCGGCTATAGATTCTGTACATTTATTTTTTGAAATAATAAACATACATTCCTTATTTGGAAATTGGGCCTTGATTCTTTTTAAACATCGCTGACCTATCTCTCCTGCTCCATAGATATATATTTCCTCATTATTTTGTACAAATTTTTCTAACCGATTATCAGATTGTATTGATTGCGTAAAAGAGCAACTATCAGCATTAAGCGAGTTCACTACAATGTTTTGTGCAATTTTTTTCAGCATGAATTTATAATTTGATTTGTACAATGAAGCATATTCTTCTGTCATCATTATTCCGCTATAATAACCTTGGCTTTGAGCTACGTACGGAAAAATCCTTTCAATACCATGGCTTATTGTATCATCTTCAGGCATAGGTTCATTGGCAAAATCATCATATGTTAATCCGGCTTCAAAGAGCGGTCTTAATGCATCTACTTTACACCAAAAAGTTGTCCCCAAAATGAAAGGTTGTTTCTTTTCATCTAAAATACAATTAAGCTTTAACCGTTCTTTTAAAAGCTTTGTTTGCATAAAGCTATCACACCACGGATAAAAACCTATTGTGAAAAAATCTGATAAATAAGGTGCTGGGGGAGATAGTAAACCTAAATTTTCTTCTTTTTCTAAAGTGTCAATTACATTTTCAATATAAAATTGGCTTTTTAATGTATTTTCCCATAACAAATCACAAAATGATTGTCCTACTGTTATATATGCTTCTCCTTTATTCTTTTTTTTATCATGAACAAAGCATAAATAATCATAATTTAAAAGATAATCCTTACAAGCAACCAATAATGCACTTATTTCTCTTCCTCTGTCTTGTGGAACAACTATTTTTATATTGTTTCTTCCAAGCTTCTCTATTTTTTTTGATATTACTTGAATGTTTTCGGTTCCTTTGGTTGTAATATATATATCAATATAGTTTGGAATATTTGATATATATTTAAAACAATAATTTATCAATGCCGAATAATTTACATGAGCAATGACGGCTATTTTTTTCTCATTAATCCACTTTGAGTTTCTTTTTTTCTCAGAAATTATATAATCCAAATGATAGTCATGTCTTAAATCACTAACACTTGTTGTTTTTAAAACGGATTCTAATACTTTATGCATTCTCTTTTTATTCCCTTGTATCAATGTACTCAAGATAATTATTTAAATTATATATTTCACCTTCACGTAAAATATCGCCGCTTTCAATTTTTAAAAGCATTAGCTTTTTTTTAACATCTTCACTTAATATGGTTTTTATTTTATACGTATGAGCTTCTTCACATCCAATTTTTATTAATGCACCCTTATGATTACAGTACATAAAAATCTCTTTTTCTTCTTGTGTAAAGCACATATATTTGCTCTCGTCCATAAAGGCATCATTAAAGTATAATAATTTATCCTCTAATTCATTATTATTTGTATCAGATATTATTTTTGTGTCAATGTCCATAAATGTGATGTTACCGTGATACTGTGGTATAAATAATAGTTTATTATTATGTCTCAATATGCCAATATATTGAATGTGAGGGGGGTTAGCTTCATGGACGGGGAAAAAATCTTGTTTTCCGGTCTTAATATTCAAGCATGCAATTTTCGCTCCCTCTAATGGTGATAGATATACTGAATCCCTTATTACAAATGAATCGCAATAACAGGCTTCTTTGTCTTGCGTTTCAATAATCTTTGTCTTTTTGTTTTGTAAATCAATTATTTGAAGTATGTTTGTTCCTGATATTGGTGCAAATACCTTATTACCAATCAGTCTTGTTTTTGAATAAAGTCTTGGTCGTTTCAATGAATATGAAGTCAAGATATCATTTGTCCATTCACTAATGCCCTCAATAGTTTGGCTTAATAAATCAAGCCTTAATATACATTTACGTTGATGCGGGAAAAAGTAAATGCAATCACCTACTAATTGAGCACTATAATAATTCCATCCTGAATATCCTTTTATACAATCATTTTCTGGGATATCAATTTCTATATATGATATATTCTCTGTAAGTTTATTAAATATAGCAATTTTTTTTGCTCTTAATGGAGTAAAAATTAAAAACTCATTCCAAGATATTATATCAGAATATAATCGTATTTCTGTCATTTTTTCCTGCTCAAAATAAGCCACAAATTCTGGGTGCATTACTTCTTTATTCATTTTATAAAGTGCCCCAAAAGTATATGCTGTAAACCATAAATATTTCCCGTCATCATACAGGTTGCTTATTTGTAAATCAATTTCATTTTTCAAAAATGTCACCCCTATAAATCATCTTCATAATTTCGAAAATTCTGTTACAATAGAGTACCCCCTTTTTTTCTTCTCAACAACAACCATAGAGTCATAATAATGGCAAGCTTTAATATAATCATCTATTTCAGTATTTGTTTGGTCTTTTTTAAAATATTGTCCGTTCACACAATCAATAAATCCTTTACTATATTCAATAAAAGAATCTTTTTTTAAATAACCACCATCATATTCACTCCAATATGATGTATGGCAATCTTCACACATATATATTCCTCCGTTTTTTAGCAAAGGGAATAATGTTTCAAAAGTAATAATCTGATGATTCATTATATGACTTCCATCATCCAAGATAATATCAAATGGTCCAAATTTATTTGAAACCTCTGTCAAAAAGCTTGAATC
>NZ_MBEW02000015.1 GCF_001693775.2 Criibacterium bergeronii
TACCAGTGGTAGTAGAACAAACAGACAGAGGAGAAAGAAGCTACGACATATATTCAAGGCTATTAAAAGAACGTATAATTTTTCTTGCTGATGAAGTAAATGACCAAACAGCCTCATTAGTAGTAGCGCAGTTATTATTTTTAGAGTCTGAAGACCCTGATAAAGACATTTCATTATATATAAATTCACCTGGTGGAAGTATTTCAGCAGGCTTTGCGATATATGACACAATGCAATATATAAAGCCTGACGTATCTACAATATGCGTTGGTATGGCTGCGTCCATGGGAGCATTTTTACTAAATGCGGGAGCAAAAGGCAAAAGATATGCTCTACCAAACAGCGAAGTAATGATTCACCAGCCACTTGGTGGTGCACGTGGTCAAGCTACAGATATTAAAATCCACGCTGAAAGAATAATTAGAATGAGAGAAAAATTAAATAAAATTATGTCTGAACGTACAGGTCAACCTATTGAGGTTATAAATCGCGACACAGAAAGAGATAATTTCATGACAGCTGAAGAAGCTAAAAACTATGGTCTGATTGACCAAGTTATTACCGATAGGAACGCCTTGAAAGCTTTAGTAAAATAGGAGAAGTAATGACAACACACAATGATGAACAGATTGTCAGATGCTCATTTTGTGGTAAGACACAAAATGAAGTAAAAAAAATGATATTTGGAAATAATGTCTATATATGCAATGAGTGCGTAAAGCTTTGCGAAGGACTTATTGAAGAAGACGACAAGCAACTAAAAACATCAGACTTAAATAAATTGCCTAAGCCAAAAGAAATAAAACAGTATCTTGATGAATATATAATAGGTCAAGAGGACGCTAAAAAAGTATTATCAGTGTCTTTATACAATCACTATAAAAGAATTTACAATGCACAAGATTCTTCAAACGATTCGTTAGAGATACAAAAAAGTAACGTACTTTTATTAGGACCAACAGGTAGCGGAAAAACCTTACTTGCACAGACCTTGGCAAAGATAATGGATGTACCGTTTGCGATTGCAGATGCTACAACACTTACTGAGGCCGGATATGTAGGTGAGGACGTTGAAAATATACTGTTAAAGCTTATTCAAAATGCTGATTATGATATAGAAAGAGCTAAAAAAGGCATAATCTACATCGATGAAATAGACAAGATTACAAGAAAATCAGAAAATATGTCAATTACAAGAGACGTAAGCGGCGAAGGCGTACAGCAAGCACTACTTAAAATAATAGAAGGAACAGTAGCCTCTGTACCTCCTCAAGGAGGTAGAAAGCATCCAAATCAGGAGTTAATCCAAATAGATACTACAAACATAATGTTTATAGTAGGCGGTGCTTTTGATGGCATAGAAAAGATTATAGAAAAAAGAATTGGGAAAAGTTCAATGGGTTTTGGCTCAACAGTAGTGTCCAAAAAAGAAATGAAGCTTGGAGATGTACTAAAACAAGTACAAACTGAGGACTTCTTAAAATACGGACTAATACCTGAGTTTATTGGTAGATTACCGATAATAACAACGCTAGAGCCACTTGATGAACAAGCACTTGTCAGAATATTAAAAGAACCAAAAAATGCGTTAGTTAAACAATATCAAAAATTGATGCAGATGGATGATGTTGAGCTTGAAATAGACGAAGAGGCTCTAAAGAAAATTGCAGGTAAAGCAATTGAAAGAAAAACCGGAGCTAGAGGACTTAGAAGTATATTAGAAGAAACTATGATGGACATTATGTATGATATTCCATCTAGGGACGATGTAGATAAGGTTGTAGTTACAAAAGACTGCATAGATAAAGAAAAAGAACCAGTAATTTTATCATCTAAAATGCAACAACCAAAAGCAAGAGCTTAGGAGGATAAATGGAAATTTCTAATAAAAAGGCTCAGGTTTTATGCGATGAAAATAAACTTTTTGAAATCGCAAAAACACTTGGTGAAAAACTTACCAAGGATTATGAGGGCAAAAATCTATTAGTAGTATCAATTTTAAAGGGAGCACTATATTTTACATCAGATTTGACAAAAAAAATCGACATCCCATTAAAATTGGACGTAGTAATTACATCCAGCTATGGCAATGAAACAGTAAGTAGTGGCAACGTAAAAATTGTAAAAGACATAGATTATGATATATCTGATTACGATGTGCTACTTGTAGACGATGTGCTTGATACAGGCAATACAATGAAAGTGTTAATCGAGCATTTCAAAGAAAAACATCCAAAATCAATAAAATCCTGCGTACTGTTCAACAAGCAGGATAGAAGAAAAGTAGATTTAAAGGCAGATTATGTGGGTATGGAAGTACCGGATTATTTCTTGGTAGGATACGGACTTGATTATGCCGAAACGTATAGAAATCTACCGTATGTAACAATATTGACAGGTGAAGAATAAATGGATTATATGATTACAGCAATTGATAGCTCAAAGCAGGTCTGTGTTTGTGCTATTAAAACTACTGAAATGGTAGAGCAAATGAGAAAATACCATGACACCTATCCGGTAGTTAGTGCTGCAATAGGAAGGACAATGACAGCGGCATCAATGATGGGCTTGTCAATGAAGGATATAGGAAGTAAATTAAGCATAATAATAAAAGGTGACGGACCTATCGGTACTATTACAGTAACCTCAGATTCAAGAGGCTATGTAAAAGCTACAGCAAATAAATATGACATCGATATGCCAGCTAGAGAGTCTGATGGCAAACTTGATGTAAGACGTGCTGTAGGGCAAAATGGAGTAATCACAGTAGTAAAAGATTTAGGCATGAAAGAGCCATATGTAGGCAAAGCTCCAATAGTAAGCGGAGAAATTGCCCAGGACATTGCTTATTATTTATCTACATCAGAGCAGATTAACTCAAGTGTCGGATTAGGTGTACTTGTGGACGTGGATTATACCATTAAACACGCAGGAGGATTCTTAGTAAGTCTTTTACCATTTGCTAAAGAAGAAACTATACAGAAGCTGGAACAAAATTTATCAAAAATAAAATCAGTAACGAAAATGATGCAAGAAGGTAAAACACCTGAGGATATTGCAGCAATCATACTAGACGGCATGGGCATGGAGATTTTAGCTAAAGATGAAGTGAAGTATGAGTGTGACTGTAATGTTGACAGAATAAAGCAAATACTAGTTACGATAGGCAAAGATGAATTGCAAAAAATATACGATGAGGACGGACAGCTAGAAATGCAATGCCATTTTTGTGATAAAAAATACAATTTTAATAAAGAAGAACTAAAAGAAATTATACAGCAGCTATAATTTTTATTAATAAATAAAATCGAGGATTAAAGCAGATTATTGCTTAAAATCCTCGATTTTTTCAATTAAGTTAATATTAAATAAAAATTTAAAAATTTTATTTTGGGTATTAATTCGATAATGAGTATTAATTAAAAATTAATACATCTATAAAATGTATTAGAAAGGAGTGTCGAAGAACTTTTATTCGACATAATTTATGGACTTTACAACGAGTAATGTAATTTTTGCGTTTTTATTAACTTTATTTGCCGGATTATCGACAGGTATAGGCAGTGCACTTGGATTTTTTACAAAACAAACAAATCACAAGTTTTTGTCGGCTGCTCTAGGGTTTTCGGCAGGGGTTATGATTTATGTTTCGACAATTGAAATTTTTGCCAAAGCAAAAGATTCTTTGATAGTTGTATATGGAGATACAAAAGGGTATTGGGTAACGACAATAGCATTTTTTGCAGGGATAGCAGTTATAGCTATAATTGACAAGCTAGTACCGGAGGAGGAAAATCCTCATGAGTTGCACGACGTTGATGAATTAAATTCTCAGTGTGCAAAAAATAAATCCTTATTAAGAATGGGTCTTTTTTCTGCGTTAGCTATTGCCATTCATAATTTCCCAGAAGGATTAGCCACATTCATTGGTGCTCTTCACGACTCTACTATGGGCGTGAGTATTGCAGTAGCTATTGCAATTCATAACATACCTGAAGGAATAGCTGTATCAGTTCCGATATATTATGCAACTGGAGATAGAAAAAAGGCTTTTATTTACTCTTTTTTATCCGGATTGGCAGAGCCGCTTGGAGCATTAATAGGATTTTTCTTGCTAAGGACTATATTCAATGACACTATGTTTGGTATAGTGTTTGCCTCTGTAGCAGGTATTATGGTATATATTTCCTTAGATGAGCTTTTGCCAACTGCAGAAAAATATGGAGAACATCACATAGCAATTGCTGGAGTTATTTGCGGTATGGCAGTGATGGCGTTAAGTCTATTGATGTTTGCTTAGATTTATAAACTAATTTCATAGTCAATTACGACTTTAGAAAATTATACTATTCTCTAATAAAAGGCCGGGTATATTCATCTTGGAGCGTTTTTCGCCTACGGCGGTGGCTCACAATTTCCTTTGATGAACATACCCTGCCTTTATTGATTATTTTATAATGTATTAGTATTAAAGGATTTTTATTTATCGTATCTATTTTTCATATAGGTATTAAATTTTTTGATATGATTTAATTTATACAGCATTACATACATACTTCTTTTGATATTACCTTTTAAGTCGTATGGGTAGTCGAAGGTGTGGATTGCGTTACCGCTTTTTACTAGGGAGTAAATTTTAACTCTTTTTAGGGGATCGTCCACATATTTTAGTATTGTGCTACTTGGTGCAACGTGCCAAAATATTTCTTTGTAATCTTGTATAAGTGGAAAATCAATGTGCATTATTCTATCTTCTACCAGCACTTTTGCGATGTTTGCGACTGAGGCAGTTACGCTGTAGTTACTTCTGCCTTGGCGGATGTTTACTTCAAATAGTTTATATTTGCCATCTCTTTGGTCATATTTGATATCGCAATTGCAAAATCCGGTGAAGCCTATGGTTTCCAAAAAGTCTTTTAGTGTATTCATCAGTTCGGGTGCTTGTGTAGTTACTATCGCGGCATCGTTGCCTATGGCGGTTGGGACTTTTTCTTCCAGCATTACATTTCCTAGTGCCATCATTTTGACTTTACTTTTTTCATCAAGATAAAATGTTGGGGTGAAGATGTTGCTGTCGTCTCCCGGGATAAATTCTTGTATTATTAATGCTTTATCGTAGTAAGTGGAGTATATGAGATTAACTTTGTCTATATACTCTTTTTTATTTTTTACGATATAGACTTTTTCCATTCCCTCGAATCTTGAGCTCCAGTATAGCACTGTATCGGAGGGTTTTATGATTATTGGGTAGGGTATGTCAAAGTCTGTTAGTGGGTCTTGTTTATTTAGTATATGTGTTTTTGGGTGGTCGATTTTGAAGGTTTCGCAGAGTTCATAAAATTTTTCTTTTACTAGCAATTTATTTTTTAGCTCTGCATTTATATATGGCATTATATAGTAATTTTTCAGTTTGTCTTTATTGTCTATGATTAACTCAACATAGTCGTCTTTTGTGCCAATCAAAATTGGCACTTTTCCTTCTTCGATAAGGTCTTGTCCAAGCTCTGTTAGCATCTGCACGAAATGCTCGGTGTCGGTTAAATTTTCATCTTTGTAAAAGTCTATTATTTTAGAATGATTTGTAGCTCCTAGGAAATCTTTGGCTATTGCTATGCTTATTATTCCATATTGCTCGTGGAAGGCTCTAGCGACTGAATACGCATTGATATCTCCTCCTATTAGGACTGGTTGCACTGCTGAGGCATCGGTGATTTTTATATCAGTGACTTTGTTTATTTGTTCAATGTTGTTGACTTCTTTATTCTTCATAAGTATTCCTTTACAGTAACGATTTTAATTTATTATATACTTATATAATACCAAATTTTTCGTATTTTAAAAATGGGTTTAAGAAAATATTCTTTTAAACGATATAATAGATAAGTGGAATTTTTCTGATAATGATTTTGTTATTTCATGATATGTAAATTTATGTGGGTGTAATATGAGTGATATTAGATTATCTATGCTTAATTGTGCAATTTCCGGATTTTATACAAATCCATCGGTTAGGAGAAGTATTGTAGGGGACAAGATTGCAGATGAGTTTGATAAATTTATGGCAAAGGAAATTTCAAAAAGTGAGTTGAGCAAGGAGGCTTTTGAAGAATATGTGTATGAAAAAATAACTTCATTTGAGATTAATCCTGCTCAAAAATATGTTACTTATAATATAAATATTTCTGATGAAACTTTAGCAAAAATGCAAAAGGACAGCAGCTTTGAAAATATGATTTATTCACAAATTAAGTCAATCTTTGCAAATGATGAGCTAAAGAGTAAGGGTATAATGCACGTCAAATTTACTGGCGAAGACGGCAAATGCGAAATGCGTTTTGAAAAGCTAAAGGAAATTCCTAAAAAAGATGATGAGGAAGATGATTTTTGGGCTAAGAGGGCGAAAAGGCAAAGGGAAATTGACAAGATTGTTTTTGAACGCAACAAGAAAAAGAAAATAAGAGATAAAATCATCAGAAATGACATAATTGAAAATGCAAATCTTAGAAATTATACCTTTGCAGTAAGGACGGCAAAAGCCTATGAGGAAAAAACAGGCAGGAAGGGAAAAGTGGACTTTACTCCTGAAATGAAGGAGCTACTTGGACTTGATGAGCTACTTGCCGGTTTATCTGATTAGAGATTAGATAAAAGACTGTGGTTAAAGATATTAGATATTTTTAACCGCAGTCTTTTTGGTTTAATTGTAAGTTTATATAAACTCTTAAACTGCGGGCGAAGGGAGTTCGCCCATATATTTGGATTTTAAATGTTTATATAGTTTCTGACTTTTTTATATTTTCAAAGTGCATATATTTTGTCCACATAGACACCTCTGCTAGTGATGGGTGTGTAACCATACAATTGTCTGTAGAGGCTAGGGTATAAGGCGGGTTTGTAAATGTATAGTCATTTGCTCTGAGTTCGTCTACTAGGTTAGAGGTTATCTGCATATTTATAGGCTCAAGATATTTTAAGCCGGTATTTAAAAGCTCAACATATGGTTGGAGCAATAGGGATGCCTCTTCTCCTATTATATGGACGCCAAGTATTTTATTACTAAAGTTTTCTGTAATAATTTTTACAAATCCATCCATTATACTTCCCTTTTTATAGCCTAGTGCGTAGCCTTTGGCTGTATTTGAATAATGATTTATAGCAACGTTTATATCGTAGCCTTTTTCTAGTGCCTCTTTTTGTGTCATGCCGACACTGGCTATTTGTGGGAAAGAAAATGTAGCACTTGGTACTGCATTGTATGACATAAATCTGTAATCTCTATTTTCTGCCTCAAATAGATTGTGAGAAAGTATCTCCGCCTCCATATTTGCTACGTGTTTAAACTGATAGATACCGTTTATGTCACCTATTGCATAGATTGATTTTGAAGTGGTTTGTAGTAGTTCATTCGTAGGGATATAACCTCTTTGGTCAAGCTCTACGGACGTATTTTGTATGTCTAAGGTATCAGCGTTACTTACTAGTCCTGTGCAAAGCATTATTTCGTCTGCAACTACATATAGGTTTTGATTGGCTCTGACATCTTTATAATATACCTTTTTTTTGTTTCCATGCTTTTCGACTTTTAATAGCTGAGTTTTTGTGGCTACATCTATTCCGGCTGATAGGTAGGACTCAGTGGCTTTTTTGATTATGTCTTCATCGGCTCTTGGCATAAGATTTATATTTCTTTGAAGGATTGTAACTTTTGTACCCAAGGAAGAAAATATATGGGCAAATTCTACGCCTATAAAGCCTCCGCCAATTATTACCAGTGATTCATAAGGAGATGAGGGAAATTCGTTGCCAAAAAAGCTCTCACTAGTTATATAGCCGGTTTCGTCCAAGCCATCAATTTGTGGGATTTGTGTTCTTGCACCTACTGCTATTACGATTTTATCAGCAAATATTTCTTCTGTAGAGCCATCTTCTAGGGTGATTTTTAATCGGTTATCGTCTAAAAATCTTCCTTCTCCATGGTAGACGTCTACGTTTTCAAGATTTTCATAATATTCTCTTACTTGCTCGTTTTCCATGGTCTTTTCAAAGACTCTTTGTTTTATTTTGGGGAAATTAATTTTATAGCTGTTGACTTCCACGCCTATGTCATTATTTTTTTGTGTTTTTCTGATGCTGTCAGCAACTGTAGTCAGTACCTTGGTAGGTATACAGCCATGATTTAGGCAAGTACCGCCAAATTTATTTTTTTCAATCAAGGCACATTTAAGTCCTTTTGCTACAGCTGTATCTATAACAATATTGCCACTACCTGAACCGATAACGGCTACATCGTATTTTTTCATTATTCACCTCTAAGTATGTTATTTTACATATAATTATACACGAAAATTTAAATTTGTATATAAATAATGAAGTTTAATGTATAAGAAAATTTCAAAGTTTTTTTTATGCTAATTAAAATTAAAAAGCCTATCAAACAAGATTTATAAATCTGAATATGATAGGCTTTATTTATGGTTTATTAAATTTTTATTTGTGGAAAATTCCTTTTAACCAGCCTGTAAATGACTTTTTTTGCTGAGCCTTTGGCACGAATGTTTTTTTCTGTTTTGCTACTTCTATTTTGTCGGTTTTCATTATAAAATTAACTGTGGAGTTTGTGATGTCTGAGCTTGTAAAGGAGTTATACGCATCAGACAATGTGATGATTTGATTTTTTCTAGCCATTATGTCGTCTGCGTCATTTAATTTATTTTTTATGTCTTTTAGGTCGCCATTTTCATCGGTTTTGTCAATTAATTTTATAACTTGTCTTGCTACGTCAACTATTTCGTCACTAAGAGCTAGGTTTAGGGTGTCGCCAATGTATTTTGTACTATCCAAATCGTCCATCATGTTTACAAGGGTGCTTACAGTTTTTGGACTATTATGGAAAGATTTATTGTATATTGGTAATTTTA
This sequence comes from Criibacterium bergeronii, assembly GCF_001693775.2. Taxonomy (GTDB): domain Bacteria; phylum Bacillota; class Clostridia; order Peptostreptococcales; family Filifactoraceae; genus Peptoanaerobacter; species Peptoanaerobacter bergeronii. The sequence goes on from NZ_MBEW02000015.1 coordinate 8,919, forward strand.
GCTCGTCTGCAAAATTTTCTAGGATTGGTCTTGCTTGGTCAAAATCTGCTCTTAATTTTGGTATTTGACTGTAGATGTATTTTATTTTTGGGTCGTCATATTGGTTTAGCATATCTTTTAGTATGTCTATGTTTTCGCTGTTGTCGTCCATATCTTTTTTCATATCTTTTGCTTTGTGTAGCCAATAGGTGTAGTAGTCCATATCTTCTTTATTTTTGAGCAAATCAACAGCATCGTCCATGGTGTCTTGATTCTTTTTTATTTCGTCTTTTAGTGTTATTATTTGTGGCATAATGGAATTAGCATATTCTAATGCACTTCTAATTTCACTTTTGTAGCTGTAGCTGAAATCTTTTTCTAAATCCCATTTTAGTGTTTGATATTTATTTAAGACGTTTCTAAAGTCTGTAGTTGCTCCGGAAATGGCAGAATTGATTTTATTTTGTGCGACAGCGGAAAATTGCCCCATAATTTGTGACCTATAGGGTTCGGGTATATGCCCTGAGTTTACCAATACTTGTAGCTGTGCTCCTGTAGTTGCACCTATTTGACCTGACCTTATTGCTTGGTCAAGTAAGCCTGCAAGCTGTCTTTGTTGGATAGGAGTTAAAGGATCATTAGGGTTGTCTGGGAAAAGTGAACTAAATTGTGAGGTTGCCTCTTTTGACTTTTTTTCAGCTAGAGCCTTGAGCATATAATTTATATCGTCCTCGCTGATGCCGCCAAGTGATAGCTCTTGTGTTTCATCAAGTAAATCAAAGATTTTATCTGTATAGCCTGTTGCTTTTTGCAAGTTTTCCAGCTCAGTGTCGTGATTTTTTACGTTGTCATATAAATCTGAGCCGGTGTCAATGATATTTTTCATATCATCGTATTTGTCTATGATGTCTGTAGCTTTGTCAAATCTATCCATATCTAGGGTTTGTAGCTCGTCATAATCTTTTATTATCGGTTTTACTTTTTGTATTTGAGCATCGGTTAATCTATCAGGGATATATCTTAGCACTTGGTTGTCTATGGCATATTTTAGGTCTGTGTCATCAAGGTCGGCTTTAATTTTATCATACAGCTTGACATTATTTTCTGTAACATAGTTTGGTAGTATTTTTGCAATATTTGTGTCTAGGTCATAGTATTTAAATAAATCATCTACTAATTTTTTTGCGTCATTTGTCTTATTTTGGTCTAGTAACAAATTTTTTATGCTGTTATTTTTATCTTTTGCTTTTATTGTATCTTGAGCATTTAACAGGGTATCGATGTCACTTTCAAACTCAGCATTTTTATCAAGTGGGTGGATATCTTTCAAAAAGTCTGGTAGCTCAGGTGTAAGGGCGATTGCGATTGTATTTAGTTCAAAATCTTTTACATCTGCTGTGATGGTAAATTCGTCAGGTAAATTAATATCTCTTAGCTGTTTTATGCTGGAATTATCTATGTTTAAAGATTTTTTTAATCCGGGAAATCCCATAAACATTAGCATTTGGTTGTTGCCATCGGAGAATATTTTTGACTCGTCAGCGTGAATATTTGTAAATTTTTCGCTGTCAAAGCCGGCTACTACTATGGCTGTAAATGGTGTTGCCACGTTTTCAAATTTTCCATTTACATTTTTTCTAATAAAGGTGTTGTTTGTTAATTTGATTTTTATTGTGACTTTACCGCTTTTGCCTGCAATGTCCTTAGGTGAAATTTCTTTGTCATCAATATAATATTTTATATTTGTAGTTACCGGTAATTTTTTATTAATTGTGCCTTGATAAATTATATCCTCGTGTGGGTCGCTCCATTTTAGCTCCCCATTTTCTGTTTTAAAATAGGATACGGAGCTCATATTTTTTATATCTTCAAGGTCTGTATTTTCTGTTATGACTTTGTCTTGGACACTGTCTTTTAGCCAGTTGCTTATGGTGATTTCGGTTGCACTGCCTGTAGGGTCTAGGTTTGCGTAGACGGTTTCCATTCTTTTGACATTTGACGCTTTGTTGTCATTTTGTGCATTTATATATAGAAAATTTGAAGCTATTAGCATTACAGCCATAGTAGCGGAAATTCCTTTTTTTAGTATAGTTTTTTGATAATTCATTTTTATTCTCCTAAATTAACATTGACTGTTTTACTTGGTCTGATTTTTTCCATAAATGTTTGATATAGGTAAAGTATAGGCGGTAGTATAAATATTATTACTAGTCCTGATATTACTGAGCCTCTTGCCAAGGTTATACATATACCTTTTATTATATCTATGGAAGATACAAATATTACTCCTGATGTGGCTGATAAAAATACTAAAACGCTGGTGATGATTGATTTTGAAGATGCAGTGGTTGCTATTCTGACTGCGTCTTTGGCATTAAGCCCGTTTGATAGTTCTTCGGTAAATCTTGTAGTGAGCAAGATAGAGTAGTCAACAGTTGCACCTAGCTGTATTGCACCGATTACTATCGGGGTTACAAAGGATACTTCGTTTGCGGTTATAAATGGTATTGACATATTTATAAATATTGCAAACTCTATACATAAAACCAATATAACGGGGATTAGTAAGGATTTAAAAACTAGGGCAACTATAATAAAAATTGAAATTACAGAAATAATGTTTGTAATTTGGATGTCCTTATTTACTGTGATTGATAAATCTTTTGTAAGTGCTGCCTCGCCTGTGACCATGGCATTTGGATCATAAGACTTTGCAAGCTGATTAATTTTATCAATTTGCTCGTTCGACTCGTCTGTAGCTGTGGCATACATGGAGTTTATAATTATAGTTTGTTTGCCATCTTTTTTGAAAATATCTTTTATTGAGTCAGGGATAAAGCTGTCAGGTATTCCCTTGCCAATTATTTTTTGGTAGCCAAGTACGGTTTTTACTCCGTCAATTTTTTCCAGCTTTTTAAAAAATATAATCATATCACTTGCAGGTATGTCATCGCTCATTACAATTATGTGAGAGTCAGACATTCCAAAGTCATTTTCAAGTTTATTTTTGCCAATATTTGCATCTATTGTCTTTGGCAAAGACTGGCTGATGTTGTAATAAACCGGCACATGGGATTGCATATAGTATGCGGGCAGCATCATAATTAAAATAAATAAAACAGCAAGCTTTCTTCTTTTAAATACTCTGTCAGTTAGATTATCAGTGCTTGGGATTAATGACTTGTGTGTGTATTTTTTGATTTTGTCGTCTAATAAAAGTATCGCTGCAGGTAAAAATGTTACGCAAGTTAGCACTCCAATTACTACACCTTTCATCATTACAAGTCCAAGGTCTATACCAATGGTGAACCCCATAAAGCACAAAGAGCCAAAACCTGCTATGGTAGTAAGAGAGCTACCTGCTAGGGATAAAAACGCACCAACTATAGCATTTTCCATAGCCAGCTTTGAGTTATTGCATTTTTCTTTTTCTTCATCATATCTGTGGACTACGAATATGGCGTAATCGACTGTGACAGCCAGCTGCAGTATTGCAGCAATTGCCTGAGTGATATATGAAATCTCACCAAAAATAATGTTTGTGCCAAAATTATAAATTATACCAAGACCTATTGAAAGCATAAAGATAAATGGAAGTACATAGGACTCTATGCAAAGTTGCAAAACTACAAGAGAAAGTGCACCTGCCAGCATTATATATATTGGCATTTCTCTTAGTATGAGCATTTTTATATCTTTAAGAAGTACAGACAGACCACTCATAAAGCATTGCTCGTTCATGTATGTTTTCATAGTGGCGATTGCCTCCATGGTGCTTTCAGAGGCGGCTTTTTCCTCGTATTTTACCATCAGCATTTCACCATTTTGAGAGTAAAAATTATCTGTTATTTCCTTAGGCAAAAAATCTTTTGGTATTCCTGAGCCTACAAAATCTCTAAGATAAATTACATCATTTACAGCAGGTATTTGTTTGATTTTTTTTGCTAAACTAGCCACGTCAGACTGTGGCATATTATCTATCATTAAAAATGTGGTAGCCGCCAGTTTAAAATCACGTTCTAGCACATTTTCCGCTATTACTGACTCCTTGTCCTTTGGCAAGTAGGATAAAACGTCATAGTTTACTCTTGTCATTGCTGCACCGTAAATGCAGGGTAATACAAGTAAAAAACTGAGCAAAACTATGACTTTTGCGTGATTTGAAATATATTTTGCGAATAAATGTAACAAAGTTGTCTCCTAAAATATTTTTAATTGTAAATATTGTTATTACGCTATAATGTTTATAATAGAGCAGTACAATTCCTCTTTGATATCTTCTATAGAGTAGGGGGATACTTTTTCAAATGCGTTGTAACAAACTCCTCCAACTAATTCTATTATTAAATATAATTTTTTCTTGTCTCTTTCTATATCAGTTGATTTGATATCAGTCAAAAAAGTCGATACGGCTTTTGTTACTAGAGGGTCATTTATATATTTAAATAATCCGGTGTATAAATTTTTTCTTATAATTTTTAAATATTCCTTTTTTAGTTCGTATTGCCCAATTAAATTGTCAACTAGATAGATTAATTTGTCCTCAGGTGACAAGGTATCCATCTTTTGGGTGTCTTGAAAAATTTGTTCAAAGATTTTTTTAGACTCTGTTATTATTACAGCTTGAATAAGCTCTTCTTTGTCCTTAAAATATAAATAAAATGTGCCTTTGGCAACGCCTGCTTTTTTAGCAATGTCACTGATACTGGTTTGTTCAATTTGATACTCTTTAAAAAGCTCCAATGCTGAATTATATATGAGCTGTTTTTTATTATTTTTAAGGTTTACATCTTCCATTTTGCCTCCTAATCGTCATGTAAAATTTAAAACAAATTAAAAATGACCATCGGTCATATATTCATTATAATACTAAAATGACCGCTGGTCAATATTTATTTTTTGCTCAAAATACTTGATACATTAGTAAAAAAAAGACAAACCTACTGAAAAAATTTCAATAGGTTTGTCTTAAAAATTTTTTAAGAATAATTTTATTTTACAATTTCTACACTTGCACTAGCACCTATTCTGTCTGCTCCGGCTTTTACCATTTCAAGGGCAGTTTGTTTGTCTCTGATACCGCCGCTGGCTTTGACTAAGGCTTTGCCATTTACAGCTTTTTTCATCAAATCGACATATTCTTTTGTAGCTCCGCCTGTAGAAAATCCGGTAGAAGTTTTTACAAAGTCCGCCTTTGCCTCCACTGACAGTTCGCACGCCTTTACTTTTTCTTCATCAGTTAACAGACAAGTTTCGATTATTACTTTTAAAATTTTTGGAGCAGGAACTGCAGCTCTTACAGCCTTTATATCATCTAAAACCATATCAAATTTTTTGGCTTTCATGTAGCCTACATTTATAACCATGTCTATTTCATCAGCACCGTCTTCTACAGCAATCTTTGTTTCATAAGCCTTTGCCTTTGTGCTCATAGCTCCAAGAGGAAAACCTACCACGCAGCAGGTCTTAACATCAGTACCTTTTAACTCTGATGATACAAGAGCTACGTAGCAAGAATTTACGCAAACAGATGCAAAATCATATTCCTTAGCCTCTGAGCAAAGTTGTTTAACCTTTTCTTCAGTAGCCTCTGCCTTTAGTATAGTGTGGTCTATCATTTTATTTAATTTTATATTTTCCATTAAATGCCTCCGATTTAATATTTGTTCATAATTTGAGAAAATACTACCATACATAAAATGTAGTGTCAAGTTTTGATAATTTGTATGGAAAGTAAGAGCGTATCGTTAATCAATATAGATTATAAGAAAGAGGTTAAATCTATAAATTGTTATTTGCCATTAAAAACTTTTTATAGTAAAATTATAAATCAGGCAACAAAAATATTGATTTACTTGTAGGCTAACTCAGGAGGAAAGATGGATTTAATCGAAATACTAACCAAGGAATTTAACATCAAGAAAAATCACACTGAAAATATAATATCTCTATTGCAAGAGGGCAACACAGTACCATTTATTGCAAGATACAGAAAAGAAATGACAGGCAGTGCCAGCGATGTATTGCTTAGAGATTTTTACGATAGATACAATTATTTGCAAAATTTGGAGGCAAGAAAAACAGCTATAACAAATTCCATTACAGAGCAGGGCAAAATGACTGATGAAATCACAAAGGCAATAGAGCTTGCCATGACTTTGCAGGAAGTGGAGGACATCTACGCTCCATTTAAGCAAAAGAAAAAGACAAGAGCATCCGTTGCAAAGGAAAAAGGACTAGAGCCACTTGCGTTGATTTTAATCGGTGATGAAAAATCTGCCGAAACTGAGGCTAATATTTATATAGATATAGAAAAAGGTGTAGAAACAGACCAAGATGCCTTAAACGGTGCTATGGATATAGTTGCCGAAATGATTTCTGAAGATTTTGAGCTAAAAAAAGAGCTTAGGAAAATATATTTTGACAAGGGCATTTTAATTTCTAGCATGAAAAAAGACGCTGATCAAAAAGAAGACGCCAACATCTACAAAATGTATTTTGATTTCTCTCAAAAAGCCTATGATATGCCATCATACAGAGTATTAGCACTTAATAGAGGCGAAAAGCAGGACATCTTAAAGGTAAAGATAGAAATTGAGCAAGAAGAATTTGAAAAAAAGGTACAAAAAAAATATCCACTTGGACAAAAAAATGCAGAATTAATAGAAAAAACTATAAAAGACTCTCTTCAAAGGCTTATTTTACCATCACTTGAAAGAGAATTACGCTCAGACATGACTGATAGAGCCGAAGAAGAGGCTATAAACGTATTTGGTAAAAACTTATCTGCACTACTTATGCAGTCACCGGTCAAGGACAAGGTTGTAATGGGATGGGACCCGGCTTTTCGTACCGGTTGCAAAATAGCAGTAGTAGACGCTACCGGTAAAGTAATAGACATCAATACAGTTTATCCTACAGCTCCTCAAAACAAAGTTGAAGAAACAACTAAAATTATTAATGAAATGATAAAAAAAGATAAGGTAGACATAATATCTATAGGCAATGGTACTGCATCAAGAGAGTCTGAAAAAATTGTATCTGATATATTAAAAACTCACGATGGAGTTTATTACACAATAGTCAGCGAGGCGGGGGCATCTGTATATTCAGCCTCTGAGCTTGCAGTAAAAGAATTGCCTGACTTAAACGTATCTATCAGAGGGGCTGTATCAATAGCAAGAAGGCTACAAGACCCAATGAGCGAGCTTGTAAAAATCGACCCAAAATCTATAGGAGTAGGTCAGTATCAGCATGATGTAAATGCAAAAAGACTTGAAGAAGTCCTTACAAATGTAGTTGTTGACAACGTAAATAAGGTCGGTATAGATATAAACACTGCATCATACAGCGTATTATCTTACATTTCAGGCTTATCAGCCTCAGTTGCAAAAAATATAGTAGCATACAGAGATGAAAATGGGAAATTCACCGACAGAAAACAGCTTTTAAAAGTGCCAAGACTAGGCAAGCAATCTTATCAGCAGGCGGTAGGCTTTTTAAGAGTTAGAGATGGCAAAAATGTATTAGATAACACTGGAATACATCCGGAAACCTACGACCAAACTCAAAAATTAATTGAATTATTAGATTTGGATATAAACAGCGAAGATTTTATAGCAAAATTTAATCAAAAAATCAGCAGCCAGTCTCAAAAGGATTTAGCAGACAAATTAGAAATAGGTATGCCGACTTTATTAGACATAATAAAAGAGCTACAAAAACCGGGACTTGACGTCAGAGATGAAAAAAATATCAAGCCGCAGCTTAGAAGTGACATATTAAAGTTAGAAGATTTATCAGACGGCATGGTACTAAGAGGAACAGTCAGAAACGTTACACAATTTGGAGCATTTGTTGACGTTGGTCTAAAAAATGACGGCTTAGTCCACATTTCAAAGCTTAGCGACAAATATGTCAAGGACCCCAGTGACGTGGTAGCCATAGGTGATATAGTTGATGTAAAAGTTATTGGTATAGATTATGACAGAGGAAAAATAAGTCTATCTATGAGAGATGTCAATAAGGAAAGCTAGGATACAAATGGATAAAAAACGAAGTAGATATTTAACTTATGTAGTAATTGTAGTGCTACTGATTTTAACCTACGTTGAGTTTAAGTATGGAGTAAGAGCTAGGCGGTTTTCAGACAGCTTTTTGTTCAATTTTTTGTTACCTTTTGTATTTTATTTAAAAACTAAAGACAACTATGAATTATGTATCAAGACTGTTCCCGATAAAATGAAAACCAATAAGGTTCAGTATATTATTATAGCAGTATCAGTGCTACTTGGCTTGCTTGTCGGTATAAGAAAAAATGGCTACATCAATATGATGGGAGGTACATTTTTAATAACCTCAGCTTATTACTTTCTTTACTATCACCTTGTATTAAAAAAAGCAGTCAAATAATTTTCAATAAAATTCTATATTTATTTTAAATTCATAGTATAATCTATTCTAAGTTAAGAAAAATTTTAAGTTTATTTATACGATTGATACCGGAGTAAATCATGGATACACAAAAAATTGATTTTAATGACATGAACAAACAGTCTAAGATTGATAATATTTTAAAAAGGTTTAATTTAGTCCAAGAAGACAAGGTAGACAGCGAGATATTACAGCAAGGGGAAGATTTAAATTCTGATGCAAAACAAGAGGATATAAATTCAAAGCTGGAATTTATAAATGACCACTTGGAAGAAATCATTGACTGTTTCAAAGACACCAAGACAAGAAAAGAAATTGATAGACAAACAGCTACAGGTTATTTCCAAGAGCTGATGAAAGCGAGAAAATTGGAAAAAAAGAGAATGGAAGAGTCTGATTTGCTAAAATAAATATATTTAATACGTCATAAAATATTAAAGCAGTGATTTAGCACTGCTTTTTTGGATTGGATTTAAAAAAGAGAAGAAGCATGGAAAAAATAAATTTACCCGTTCAAGCAAAAATTGTAATAGATACGCTCACAAAAAGCGGTTTTAAAGCCTACATCGTAGGTGGTATAGTGCGTGACAGCCTGCTTGGCAAACAGGCACATGATATAGACATAACCACAAATGCAAGACCATTTGAAGTAATAAAGCTATTTAGAGATAATTATACAATAGCTTTAACCGGCATAAAATACAAAACTGTTACAGTAATAATTGATAAAAATCCTATGGAAATAACCACATTTCGCTCAGAAAGTGGCTATGAAGATGGCAGACGCCCTGACAGAGTTGTATATGAAACAAAATTAGAAAATGACTTGAAAAGAAGAGATTTTACAGTAAATGCTATGGCATACAATGATAAAGAGAATTTAGTTGACCTCTTTGAGGGAATTGATGACTTAGAAAATAAAATAATCAGGACAGTCGGTGACCCTGACCAAAGATTTTTTGAAGATAGGCTGAGAATGCTTAGAGCGGTGAGATTTTGCTCACAACTAGGCTTTACATTAGAAGAAAACACAAAACATGCTATAAAAAAAGATGCAAAGTTAATAAAATCGGTATCGGTGGAAAGAATTGCCCAAGAAATCAATAAAATAATGCTCCAGTCGGACAAGCCGTCAATAGCCTTTGAGCTGATGCACGAAACCGGATTGTTAAAGCATATACTACCTGACATAGACAAGATGTATGACTTTGACCAACAAAATCCATATCATTCAAAGGATTTATTCCATCATACAATGGAAGTGGTAGATAACAGTGAAAAAGACGTGACCTTGAGACTTTCAGCATTATTTCATGATACCGGCAAAATCTACACAAAGACAGTTGATGAAAATGGTGTAGGGCATTTTTACGGGCATTACGAAAAAAGTGCGGAAATTGCAAAAATTGCACTAAAAAAACTAAAATACAGCAATGAAATCATAAAAACAGTATCACTTTTGTGCCTTAAACACATGGTACAGCCTGAGCAAATTACACAAAAAGGTATAAGAAAGCTGATAGCAACTATTGGTGAGGATAAAATAGATTTGCTGGTAAAATTACAAAAAGCTGACTCAAAATCTACAACCATAGGAGAAAGCTCTATTTTTGGTGATAAAGTCAAACAAGTTTTATCTCAGGAGCACGCCTTTAGACAAAATGACTTGGCACTAAATGGAAATGATTTGATTGAAATGGGATACAAAGGCAAAAAAATTGGCGAGATAAAAAAATATCTCTTTGAAAAAGTCCTAGACGAGCCAAAACTAAATCAAAGAGAAGAATTAATAAAAATAGTAAAAGAGAATTATTAAAAATTTAACGGGCGAACTAAGCTCGCCCCTAAATATATGTTGCTGTTTAATTTAAAAATTTTTCCAAGGCGTGTTCTATTCCGCCCTCATTGTTAGTCAATGTCACAAAATCTGCAATATTTTTTAATTCGTCTATACCGTTACCCATTGCGACTAATGTATCGCAGGCTTTTCTCATAGGTATGTCGTTATAGCTGTCACCCATACACATGATATTTTCTTTTTTAACATTTATAATCTCAGCTAGTTTTTTAACACTTTCGCCCTTATCCACACCCTCTAAAACAACCTCAATTGCTTGAGTCCATGACAGGTGAGCTTTAATGCCGTCAAGCTTTGAAATAATTTCGTATGCCTCATCTCTAGTCTTTTGACTTTTAAACGATATGAAAAGCATCGTAATATTTCCTTTAGACTCATCTAGGAATTTACTCATGTCTTTTACAGGTACACTGGTTTCTTTAATAAGTGTGAAAAAAGCTTGATGAATATATTCTTTATAATCTACCAACGCATCAGAGGGACAAAAAGCTTTATCGTCTACAAAGACCTCAAACATATTTTCTTTGTCTTTTATGCTGTTATATATTTGTTTAACTTTATCTCTTGCGATATTAAAAGTGTAAAGCCTTTTAAAATCTTTTAGGCTTGCTATTGAACCACCGCCGGAAGTAATAACATAGTCGCAATAACTAAAAACCTCACTGATTTCTGATATATGTGTGGCTTCAATCATTGACCTACCGGTACAAACAGCAAATTGGACACCTTTTTTATGATATTTGTCAATAGCTGCCAATGTGTTTTGAGTTACCTTTTTTTCGTCAGTTAAAAGCGTGCCGTCTAAATCTAGGATTACTAAATTAATCATAATACCTCTTATTTTACATTGAATGAACACACAAAATAAATGAATTAATTCTTATAATACGTTATTTATAAATAAAAATCAACACTTAACTTTTCTTATAAATAATTTGTGAAATTAACACACTTTTAATTGAAAAAAAGCCTTGATTGGTTTAAAATATACTAATACATTGATTCCTATATTTTTTTAATGGGAGATATTATGAAAAAAATAAAAGTATTCCTATTGATTTGCGTTGTTTTAAGCTTGAGCATTTTAACGATGTCATGTAATAAAGATAGCAAAAAATCATTGTTAGACCCTAAAAAACCTACAGAAATAACTTTATGGCATTATTATTTTGACGAAAATAAGTACATATTAGAAAGCATAATTGATGACTACAACAATACAGTTGGCAAAGAAAAGGGAATTATAGTAAAGCCGATAGCACAAGGTACAATATTGAACCTTGAAAAGACTATAACAGATTCAGCAAACGGTGTTATGAACGCAAAGGAAATGCCAAATATTTTTTCATCATATATTGATAAGGCAGTGGAGCTTTATTCAAAAGATAAAGTGGTAGATTTAAATGACTATTTGACACAAGAGGATAAGGATAAATTTGTTCCTGATTTTTTACAAACCAGTAAATCAGGTGAAGGGAACTTATTAATAGTGCCTATATTAAAAAGTACAGAGGTTTTATATATTAACAAAACTCTATTTGATGAATTTGCAAAGGAAAAAAATATTGATTTATCAAAACTAAAGACATGGGCTGGTATTTCAGAGATAGCTAGTTTATATCATAACAACAAAAATAAATATTCAACCTTGACAGAAAATTCATTTTTTGGATTTGACTCTCTTCCAAACTATGTAGTAATGGCATCAAAACAACAAGGACTAGAAGTGGTAAATTATGAACTAAAAGGACTTAAACTAGATAAAAAAGTGCTTAGAAATATATTTGACAATTATTTCAAAAATATTGTAAATGGAAACTATTATGAAGCTGGCAAATTAAGGACTGAAAATCTTAAAACAGGGGATATAATAGCCTATATTGGCTCAAGCTCAGGAGCAGCATATTTCCCATCAGAAATAGGAATTGATGATAAAATTATACCGGTAGAGCTTGAAGCTTTGCCATATCCAAATTTTGGTAATGGTGAAAATTGTGCGATACAGCAAGGAGCAGGTATGGCAGTAGCTGTAGCAGAACCAAAAAAAGTAGAGGCATCAGTAGAGTTTTTAAAATGGTTTACAGACTACGAACAAAATATCAGGTTTGCATCTGACTCAGGATATTTACCATCAGTCAAAGAGGCATACGAAAAGGGAAAATTTGACACCTTTATCAGTGAACTTAAACAAAGAGATGCAAGGCTGAGTAATCTTGTAAAGGTGTACGAAGTGGCAATAGAGCAGATAAGAAATGGAAAAACATATGCTGTCAAGCCATTTGATGGAGCTTATGAGTGTAGAAATATTTTATCAGACACCTTACAAGACATTACAAAAAAAGGCTTAGAACAAGTAAACTCCGGCAACAATGATTTAAATTACGATGAATATTTCAACAAATGGATTGAAAGTATAATCTTAGATGCCCAAGAAAAAGAAATACCTTACGAAGAAATAAATTAATATAACATTGGTGAATGCTTTAAGAAGGGTAAACATGAACAGACAATCGTCTTTAAAAAGCAAACTGATTTTAATTATGACAACTCTTATATTAATGCAGACAGGTATGCTGATTTTTTCTTTATTCATCACCAAAACATTTTACAAGATGGACCAAAATGCATTTATGATTTTTAACAACTCTACTAATAACCAGCTGACAAATGCAAATTTGAAAATTGGTAAATTGGTCGAAAATGTTTGTGATGCAGACAAAGAGCTAAATTTGTATATGACGTATGCTTTAAATGAAAAAATGAAATCAGAGGATAGCTATGATGACGTAATGATAAAAGCGTCAACGATTTTAGAAAAATTGATTGATGAGTCAGAGGTTAGTGGAGCTTTTGTAATTTTTGATGAGGAAAATGCAAAACTCAAAAAACTTTTGGGAAATAATCCTGCTAAAACTATCTACATGAGGACAACCTATGGTAGCACTAATGATGTTGTTAGGGATAATATATTTTTGAAAATTGGACCGACTGCAATTATTAAAAAGCTTGGTCTGTCAAGTGCTACAGATTGGCAGATACTAGGTCTGAGGTCTAAGGAGTTTAAAAATAACCCTATTTACAAAAATCCTATCAACGCACTTAATATGTATCCTGACTCTGATTTAGCTAGATATGGCTATTGGAATGAACCGTCTCCAATTTTTGAATATGATAGACAGTATGTTACATTCAGCTTGCCTATATTTGACAAAGACAATGAACCGCTAGGAATTATCGGGATAGATTTACATTCCAACTTTTTTGCTGACAGATACCTTTTTTTAACTAAGTCTCCATTTCCAAACAGCTATTTTGCAGTGTTGAAACGTGAGGACAATTATCTTTTGGCGGATAACGTGATTTCTCAAAATAATTCTGCAAACATGAATTTCAAAGAAAATTCAAAAATCTATTTTCACCCTAGCAATTTAGATGGTATTTATAGGACTAATTTTAATGGATTAGAAAATACTTATCTTAGTATAAATAACCTTACACTTTATGGTGAAAATTCGCCATTTAAAGAAAAAAGATGGGCATTGGTAGGCTTTGTCGACAATCAGGATTTGAGAGAAAATTCTAAGGACGTAAGGCAGACCATTTGGTTTATTATAATCATAACAAGTATCGTGCTGATATTTGTCGGTATAATTTTATCTGAAAGATTTACAAAAAATATATCCTCCATAACTTATTTTTTATCAAATATAAAACCGGATAAGCCTGTAAAATTTGAAAAAACAAATTTAATAGAAATAGATGGATTAACCAGTGCAATAGAAAAGCTTAATTCAGAGCTTGTAAGATTAAACCAAATAACTTCAAGTATATTTGAATTATCCTTATTACCCATTGGCGGTTTTGAAATGAGATATGACAGCGGTATAACTTCAATTACCACCTATGTTTCAAAACTTTTTGGGTTAGACCCAAAAGCAATCAGTATGCCAAATGAGCAGTGGCAGACTTACCTAGATAGGTTAAAAAGTGTGGTTTATTCCTACGATGAAGGCATATATAAATTTACAACCTTTGAGCAGGAAACTATCTATATAAGAATAACTGAAAAAGAAATGCTAGACAGTAGGATTGGAGCTATAGTAGACGTAACAAAGGAAGTCGCAGAAAAAATCAAATATACAAAAATGCTGGAAACTGATGCTCTCACCGGCTTATATACAAAATCAGCTCTTGAAAGCAGATGTATAAAGAAAATAGATAAAAATCCAATTTCAATCGGTGCAATTGTATTTTTAGACTTGGATAACCTAAAGTATGTAAATGACAACTACGGGCATGAGGTAGGGGATGAGCTTATAATAGCGGCGGCTGACCTTTTTGCAGAGCTAAACAAGTACGGGGCTATAGTATCAAGGATTTCCGGAGACGAATTTGCAATATTTTTGTATGGGTTCAACACAAAGGAAGAGTTAATTGAAATTGTTAGAAAACATTTGATTTACAATGAAAAAAAATATATACAAACACCAACAAACGAATTTCTACCTGTAAGATATTCCATGGGTCTATCTTGGTATCCGTATGACTCTTTAGATATCAAAGAATTACTAAAATTTGCCGACTCTTCAATGCACGAGTCCAAATCTACGGAAAAAGGAACTCTTACTGAATTTAATTTAGAGCATTACCTTAAAAATAAATATATAATCGAAAAAAGTGAGTCAATAATTGACCTTATAGATAATGAGCTGATAAAGTTTGCTTTTCAGCCGATAATTGATGTAAAAAATAAAAAATTATATGGCTATGAGGCGTTGATGCGTTCCAAGATGGACTCTTTCAAAGAGCCGTCAGAAATAATTGAGGTAGCAAAGCACCAATCAAAGCTAAGAGCTATCGAAAGATTGGTATTTAAGGTAGCGTTTGAGACTCTTCACTCTCTTAGAGGTGTACTGAACAATGAAAAAATATTTATAAACAGTATTCCTAGATTTATGATTACAAAGGAAGAATTAAAAAAAATCCAAGAGCAATTTCCATTCGATATAAATAATGTAGTAATTGAAATAACTGAAACTGAATTTGACGTGGTAGAAAACGAAAGCTCAGACACCTTAAATGAACTTAAAAAAGCTGGCGTAAAGATAGCTGTCGATGATTTTGGAAAGGGATATTCCGGAGAGATAAGAGTGCTTAATACATCGCCTGACATAGTAAAAATTGACATTGACCTTATTAAAGATATCCAAAATGACCCTAGAAAACAAAAATTGGTTGCTAATCTTATATCATATTGTCATTCAACAGGTACCTTGGTTTTGGCAGAAGGGGTAGAGTCACATGAGGAGCTTGTTGAGGTAATTAGTCTTGGAGTTGATTTAGTTCAGGGCTTTTATCTTGCCGGTTCAAGCTTTGATTTGTCAGTGCCAACAGACAGTATAATGAAAAAATTAAAGCTAGTAGAAAACGTAAATGAAAAAATGAATTAATTAATAATAATTAATTCAAATTAAAACTGCCAAATTTTGGCAGTTTTTTGTATATTTGTATAATTTTAATATTTATAATACAATTATATAATAAGATTTTAGTTAATGAGTACGAAAAAATGAATAATTTTAAAAATTAAAAATAATTTCAGCCTTTTAAACTATAATTTTATAAGGAACAGTTCACAAAAAAGCGGTTTATTACGAAAGTGAGGTCTATATGATAGAATTTGACTCCATATCAAAAACTTATCCCGGTGGGAAAATAGCAGTCCATAACATAAATTTGACAATAAAAGATGGCGAGTTTGTTGTATTTATTGGTACTAGTGGCTCAGGTAAAACTACCTGTATGCGTATGATTAATAAAATGATAGAGCCTACTGATGGGAAAATCCTTATAAATGGAACAGATATTAAAAAGCTAAACAGCGTAGAGCTGAGAAGGTCAATAGGCTATGTAATACAGCAAATCGGTTTGATGCCGCATATGACAATTTTCGACAACATAGTAATGGTGCCAAGGTTACTTAAAAAAGCGGAAAGTGAACTTAGACCACTTGCTGAAAATTTGATTGCCAAGGTAAATTTGCCGGTGGAATTTTTGGATAGATATCCAAAGGAATTGTCAGGCGGTCAGCAGCAAAGAATAGGAGTTATTAGGGCATTGTCAGCAGACCAAGACATAATTCTTATGGACGAGCCTTTTGGAGCACTAGACCCGATTACTAGAGAGAGTTTACAGCAATTAGTCAAAAATTTGCAAAAGGAGCTGGGCAAGACCTTTGTATTTGTAACTCACGACATAGACGAGGCTTTGGATTTGGCGGATAAAATCGCCATTATGGATAAGGGTCAGCTTATACAGTATGATACTCCTGAAAATATATTAAAAAATCCGGCGAATAAATTTGTACGAAATTTACTAGGTGAAAAAAGGATACAAAATGCGTCGCTTGACTATTTGCCTGTCAGCGATGTAATGATAAAATATCCAAAATCTATAAATGACAAGAGGAGCATACAAGATGCACTGGAAATCATGCACAAGTCGAGAGTAGATTCTATATTTTTGGTTAATGACGACAATATTTTGATTGGATATACAGACGTATTTAAAATCAGAGACAGCGGGAAAATTGATGGTATGGTTTCAGATGTGGCGTTGCCGGTAGAGGCGATTAACGAAAAAACTGTACTAAAGGATGCTATTTACTATATTAATGATTTAGGACATCGTAATTTGCCTATAGTTGATGATGAAAGAAGGCTTGTGGGTCTAGTTACCAGAGCATCAATCATGGATATAGTTTATAAATCTTTTTTAAGAGACTATGCTCCGGAAAATGAAAATAAAGAACTAATTCAAGCAACACCTGAAAAAAATCAGGAGGTGTAGGATGGATTTTTTAACACAAAACTTTTCCGATTTGGTTGTCAAGCTGGGTGAGCATTTTATAATAGCTCTTTTGGCTTTAGCATTAGGAGTCTTAGTTGCAATGCCAATAGGAATATTTATAACTAAAAATGGAAAACTATCTTCGATAGTTATGACTATTGCGTCTATATTGCAGACTATTCCATCGCTTGCATTACTTTCTATAATGGTGCCCTTGGTCGGAGTAGGTAAAAAGCCTGCAATAATAGCACTTTTTATTTATTCGCTCTTGCCAATACTTAGGAATACTACGATAGGAATAAATAAGGTTGATGAGTCCTTAGTAGATGCGGCAAAGGGTATGGGAATGACACCAAATGAAATAATACAAAAGGTACAGCTACCATTAGCTGCACCAGTGATTATGTCGGGGATTAGACTGTCTGCTATATATGTAATTTCTTGGACTGCAATAGCCTCTTATATCGGTGCGGGCGGACTTGGAGATTTTATTTTTTCAGGTTTAAATACATTTGATACCAAGCTTATTTTACTTGGTACAGTGCCTGTCACACTTTTAGCGTTGGTAGCGGACTTAATTTTAGGTAAAGTCGAAGAAAAAGTAAAACCTAAAGAGACATCTCAGGTTAAGACCGCCCCTTCTTCCGATTTAAAGGAGGAGATATAAATGAAAAAAATTATAAAATTAATTACCTCAGCAATTTTATGCGTTAGCTTGACTGCGTGTTCGTTGCCATTTTTAGGCAGCTCAGATACAAAAAGTGGTATAGTTATAGCAGGAGGAAATACTTCTGAAAGACAAATATTATCAGAAATACAAAAGCAGCTTATACAGCATTATATGCCAAAAGCTAAGGTATCCGTTATAAATAATCTAGGCTCAACTACCTTGATAGTACAGACATTTATGAGGGGAATATGCAATGTTTCTGCCGGTATGTATACAGGCACGTCACTTACAGGAGAGCTGGGCATGGAGCCTGAGACTAATCCACAAAAAGCAATGGAATTAGTAAAAAATGGATATAAGGATAAATTTAATATGAAATGGTATGACTCCTATGGATTTTCAAATACCTATGCTTTCATGGTAAAGAGGGAATTTGCTGAAAAAAATAATATAAAAACCTTATCAGATTTAAAGGCACTTGCACCAAAATTAAGAGCCGGAGTGGATACCTCTTGGATGAGGAGGCAGGGCGATGGATACGAGGCGTTTAAACAGACCTATGGCTATGATTTTGCCAAGGTATACCCTATGGAGATTGGTTTAGTCTACGATGCTGTAAATAATGGTGAAATGGATTTAGTGCTAGGATATTCTACCGATGGAAGAATTAATTCTTATGATTTAGTTTTGCTTGAAGATGACCTACACGTTTTTCCGCCTTACGATTGCAGTACTGTAGCCAGCTATGATTTATTAAATAAACATCCTGAGCTTGATGACGTCTTTGGTAAGTTAGAAGGTAAAATAGATAGCTCTACTATGCAAAAGCTTAATAGGATGTCAGACGAGCAGCTTATTGAGCCAGCAACAGTTGCTAAGAATTTTTTGGAGGAAAATAATTATTTCGAGGAGGTGTCAAAATGATAAGACAATTTCTTGAATATTATGCGACCAATGGAGCCTATGTTTTTGAGCAGTTTGTAAGACACTTTCTTATTTCAATATATGGTGTGTTGTTTGCGTCAATGGTAGCCATTCCTATAGGGTTTTATATTTCTAGGAAATATAACCTTTCTCAAATTGTAATATCTTTGGCAAATATTTTGCAGACAATACCATCGCTTGCAATGGTAAGTATTTTGATGATAGTAATGGGACTTGGAGTAAATACAGTCATAATGGCGGTATTTTTATATTCCTTGCTACCTATTATAAAAAATACTTATACAGGTGTAAGAAATGTAGACAAAAATTTAGTAGATGTGGCAAAAGCTATGGGCATGACAAAGCTACAGGTGATTTTTAAAATAGAATTACCATTGAGCATATCTATAATAATGGCAGGAGTAAGAAATGCTTTAGTCATGGCAATAGGGGTTACTGCTATAGGCACATTTATCGGAGCGGGAGGACTTGGAGATATAATTACAAGAGGGATAAATGTATCCAACGGCTCTGCAATCATACTTGCTGGAGCACTGCCGACAGCCTTGATGGCGGTAATAAGTGATATAGTTTTGCAAAGGATAGAAAAGTTATTAGACCCGTTAAAATAAAAGAGCTAAATATTGAATAAAAAAAGCGTAATATATTAAAAAATTTAATATACTACGCTTTATTTTTGGCTTAAATAACGATGTGATAATTTATTTTATTAACGCTTGTACTTCTTTAAAGTTTGGATGTTTTGAAGTTTTAAGCAAGCTAAACAGTACAGCCTCTGTATTGGATATTACAGCTTTCATATCTTTCATCATTTCCAGTCCATTTTTATAATTTTCTTTTGACCTAGAGCCTGCCGCATCACCTACTACAGTTACTTCGTAACCGTCCATCATTAAATCCAGTACAGTTTGCATTACGCAGATGTGAGCCTCTATACCGGCAACGATGATATGCTTTTTGCCAAGCTCTGCCAATTTTTCTTTTAGCTCTCCATCGTAGGCAGCAAAGGAAACTTTTTCTATGACAGTAGGCTCTTTTGCCTCTGCAAATATTTCTTGGTTAGTATTTCCAAGACCTTTTGGATATTGCTCTGTAAATACAGTAGGTATTTCTAATATTCTAGCGGCTTGCACCAAAATCTTTGTGTTTTTTTTGACCAAATCTTCATTAAACATTGCCTTAGACAATTTGTCCTGAACATCTATTACTAACAGTAGGGTATCATCGTTATTATGATAAAAGGCTTGCAATCTTTTTTTTAGATGACCGCAGTGATGTGCCATATTTTCTGACATATATTCCTCCTAAAAATTTATATTTATCGTTACATTTATATGATACCACAAATTACAAAAAATTAGCGTTGTTTTTTGATATAAATTATAAAAGAGTAAATAGATGGTATTACAGCTACGCTACAACCTAATATCAGATATAGTGTATATATTGCATCTCCAAAGAAATTTATAAGTATAGGGGCCAGTAGAAATGATATCCCGAAAAATATGAACATATAAGCACCCAGTCGATTGGTTTTGTTCCAGTTTTCTTCGTCCTTTAAAGACCATGGAGTTTTAAAACCAATTTGGGAGTTGAGCTTGTTTTTAGTCATGTAATTTGCAGCTATTATTATGATTATACCTACAAATACGAATACTATTGGGGAGTTAAAATGTTTCTCCTGAGACCAAAAATATGACAGCCAAAAAATCAAATTACTTACAACTGGAATTGCAACTAAGGATAAGATTAGTAAGAATGAATTTTTATTGTTTCTACGCTTGTCGAACGGGTCAAAATAAGTCACCACACCTGTAATAATTGTAGCAGCTGCCATAATTAGTGGCATGATAAACACCACTTCATTTTTTGATGCGTAGCCGTCAATCTCACCCTTAAAGTTCATGTGGTTTGGCAATATATCGGGGATTTCATCATAAACTGTTAAGCCTATTATCATTGGTATTAAGCATAAAAGTGAAAGTACAGCTACAAGTATGAAATACCTTTTCTTATTTTTTAGTATACCTTTTGTATCTTGCAGTTCATCTTTTTCAAGCTCTATATTGTAAATACCGGTGTCATAATCTGACTGAGCGGATTTTTTAGAAGTTGGGTCTGATTTTTTATTTAGGTTATCCATTTTATTCTCCTGTAATTATTATAAAAGTTTTATTACTTATTACTATCCTTATCCATAAAACCTGAAATATAGGACAGTATCTCCTCAAACACTGAGGTGTTTAATTCGTAGTAGATGTAATTTTTTTCTTTTGTTTGTCTTATTAAATCCGCATTTTTTAGTATGGATAAATGATGTGAAATAGTCGCCGGACTAAGGTCAAAACAAGAGCTGATATCTCCTGCGGATTTTTTTGTGCCATCTTTAAGTATGTTTAGTATATCTCTTCTCACCGGGTCGCTTAATGCTTTAAAAGTATCTATTAGTGGCAAATTTCACCTCCAGTAAAAATTTTTATGAACTAAATCTATTTCGATATATATCTAAATAGATTATATTACTTATGCTAAAAATGTCAACAACTATTTTGATAAATTTCTAAATAGAAATTATTTTCATAATTAAAGCTGTTTACCTTGACGTAGTTTAATTTGATGTGGAATGTATGGACTTATAACTCTACCCATAGGGTGCGGGTATAGGTACACTGATTGGGGAAGGCTTGATAGTTGTAGCTTTAGGCTATTCTTTACACAAAAGTGGAGTTAGTATAAACAGTGGTAAAGATATATTTGCAGATTACAAAAGTGTAGCTAAAATTTCAGGTAATTCAATTTTGGAACAGATTTTTGAAAGAATAGGAATGTTTTTATTTACTAGAATGATTGCTGAGCTTGGTGCTGTCGCCACTGCAACAAGTCACATCGTCATGATTGCAGTAGATGTAGTTTACTATATATTTATGGGAATGGGGCAGGCATCATCATCAATTACGGGCAGAGTTTTAGGAGAAGGGAATAAAAAAGAGTTAAAAGAGTATATAAAAGTATTTAAAAACTCAGGAATACTTGCAGGTGTTATTGCTACTTTTATTTTTATTTTCCTAAGGCGACCTATATTTACGATGTTAAGTGGTGACCCAAATGCAGTAGCTCTTGGTGACAAGGTTATGATTATAGCCGCACTTTAAATGGTGCAACAGGCACTTGCACAAATATTTTCAGGAGCGTTAAGAGGTGCATCGGATACAGCGTATGTTGCTAAATATAGCTTGATAATAATTGCGTTCGTCAGACCTATGCTAACATATATATTTACATTTAAATTTAATTTAGGCTTATCAGGTGCTTGGCTTGCCTTTTTAGTCGACCAGTCGCTAAGAATGCTTGCATCTACTACAAGGACAAGGACAGATAAGTGGCTGTCACACAAAGTATAATTATATAAAATGGAATATGTAAGGTAAAAAATGCCAAAGTAAATGAACTTTAAGGTTTATTTACTTTGGCATTAATAATTTTAGCTTTACAAATATGGCTTTATGCGGTTAAACTAGTAGTTGATTAATAATTATGTAATTTTGTAGTTAAATTTAATATTACTCACATAAAGGTATAAATTCATGGAAACTTTGACACTATTTTTATTTTGCTTTGTACTAATACTTTTTATTTCTCTGGGATTTCCAATAGTTGTTGCACTTTTTACAGGACTTGTAATTTTTTTTATTTATGGATTTTATCAGCATTTTTCTTTTGCTCAAATTCTACAGATGTGTATTGATGGGATTAAAGAGGCGGGTAATATAATTATTACTATGCTTATAATAGGTATACTGACAGCTATGTGGAGAGCATCAGGTACAATTTCTATGATAATAGTGTATGCCGGTTATTTTATAAAGCCTTCGATTTTTTTGTTCATGAGCTTTTTACTTAATTGTATAGTTTCGTTTTTACTTGGTACATCATTTGGTACAGCGGCTACCATGGGAGTGATATGTGCAACCATGGCGTCTACTATGGATATTCCTGTTGTTCTAGCTGGCGGAGCTGTTTTATCAGGAGTGTTTTTTGGAGATAGATGCTCACCGCTTTCTACAAGTGCGATATTAGTTAGTGAAGTTACGCATAGCGATTTATATGTAAATATAAAAAATATGTTTAAGACTGCTATAGTACCATTTGTTGTAACGTCTTTACTGTTTTTGGTGATTGGCTTTGTTACACCGCACAAATCTATAAATATGGATTTGAGGGTGATATTTGGTAAAGAATTTAATTTGGCTTGGTTTTTGCTAATTCCTGCGGTTTTGATTTTGGGGTTGTCAGCTTTTAGGGTTAAGGTTAAGTGTGCCATGATTGCAAGTATTTTTAGTGCAATTCCTATTTGTCTATTTTTTCAGCATATTGGTATTGTAGAGCTTTGTAAAATTGCTTTATTTGGATTTAAAGCGTCCAATGGAGAAGTAGGCAAGATGTTAAATGGTGGCGGACTGCTTTCAATGATAAATGTTGTCTTTGTTTTGTGTATATCTTCATCGTATTCAGGTTTTTTCCAAAAAACACAATTGCTTTCAAAATTAAAAGCTGGGATAAAAAGGTTAAGTGAAAAAATAACAAATTTTGGTGCTTTGGTTGCCACTTCCTTTTTGGCAAGTGCTATAGCGTGCAACCAAACTTTGGCAATTATTTTGACAAACCAACTTTGCAAGGATTTAGAAAAGGACAATTCAAAAATGGCAATAAATCTTGAAAACTCAGTAGTGATGATTGCCGGACTTATCCCTTGGTCAATAGCGGGAGCAGTGCCATTGGCGTCTATAGGTGCACCTTTATCAAGTTTATTTTTTGGTTTTTATTTGTATTTGATTCCGCTTTGGAGACTGATTGTAGAACTTTTTAACAAAAATAAAAAGAATAATTTAGAATAGATTTTAAATTGTGTGTTGAGTTGGCATATATTGTATTAAATTTATTGTTTATTTTAACTTGGGGGATTAAATGAAAAGATAAGATTATATCAAATATTTATTATATGGGATTATTATTTTGATTTTAATTTTCTTAAATGTATGTATATCAAGACAAATTTTTACAAGGACTAGTTTTATCAATTTTATGGTATTTTTTTGGAGTAAATTTTGCAAAACAATATAGATTTAGGCAAAGACAATATTTTAGGCTTACTTTTAAGGCTAAGTGTACCTGCTACACTTAGTATGCTGGTTGCCGCTTTATACAATTTCGCTGACAGAGTTGTAGTAGGCAGGGTAAATCCTCTTGGTCTTAGTGCAATTGGTGTTACTATGCCTTTTCAAGTGGTGCAGATGGCATTTGTACTACTTATTGGAGTAGGCTCAGCGACTTTAATATCAATAAAATATGGTAAGGGAGATATTGACGGGGCAAGTGATGTGCTGTTTACAGGCTTTGTATTTATAGTAATATCTCAGCTTATAATTTCGATTTTATATATGATTTTTATAGAGCCTATTTTTAGCGTCTTAAAAATCGGCTCTAGTCTACATGATTTGTCATATAAGTATATTTCAATTATAGTAATTGGGGCAGTACCGGCACTTACAGGATATTGTTTAAATAACAGTGTGCGTGCACTTGGATATGCTAAGGAGTCCATGTTTTATGTGAGCTTTAGCAGTATTTTAAATATTGCTTTAGATATATTTTTTGTATTAGTATTTGGCTGGGGTGTGAGAGGAGCTGCAATTGCTACTATTATTTCTGAATTTCTTGTGACTATTTTTGTAATAAGATTTTTTACAAGTAATAAATCAAGTATAAAGCTCCACTTTTCTAGGGAATATTTAAAGAGTTATTTTGAGGAGAAAAAATATTTTCACACTTTGCTGGAAATTATTTCAGCCGGCACTCCTAGCTTTTTTATGCAGCTTTTCGGAGTAGTCGTGACAGTGCTATTAAACAATTCCATCTTACAGTATGGTGCAGATTATCATATGGCGGCGGTCACTATTGTAAATTCTGTATCAATGCTAGTTACTATGGTGATTTATGGTATAAGTCAAGGTATGCAGCCGATTATAGGATATAATTTTGGCAGTGGAGATTACAAAAGGGTGTCTTACAGCTACAAGCTTACGTTGATTTTTGTATTAATAGTAGCAGGTGGTGGCTTGGGGATATTGTTGTTGTTTGCAGACCAAATTGTATCAATTTTTGTAAAAAATAATAAAAGCCTGCTTAGCCTTACATCAGGAATTTTAAGGGTTTTTCTATTAGGTCTACCTATGATTGGTGCTCATTCGATAACTACGACTTTTCTACAGTCGACTAAAAAATCTTTTTTGGCAACTTTGCTTAATGTATTAAGATATGGCGGTATATTGATACCTTTACTGTATATTATCCCTCCGATTTATGGTATAAACGGGGTATACATTTCTAAGGCTCTGTCAGATATTTTAGCTGGACTTGTTGCGTTGATAATAGTTTTTAATGTTATAAAAAAGGAAAAATATGCTAGAAAAATGTAATGTGCTGTTAATTTAAGATAATAATCTGTAATTAAAAAATTTATTGTATAAAAATTAGGTTAATAGGGGAATGTAGCTTATTTTCTAAAAAATTATGCAAGATGTGTGTTGAAAGAAACATTTTCATGTGTTAAAATGTCATAGTCTACTTGTACTAATTGAAAAAATAAATTTTTGGAGGTTTCTATGAGCAAGAAAAAGAATGAAAATGAAGTTGGAGGTTTTTTAAAATCCGTTGAAGTAATCGGGAATAAATTACCTCATCCTGCCATAATTTTTCTTATTATGACAGTTTTTTTATTGATTGCGGCAGATGCTTTAGCTAGAGCAGGTGTAAGTTTTAAATACTATGATGCCAAGGCTCATGAAGAAGTAGAGCTTATAGCAGTGTCTCTTTTTAACAAAGAAGGAATTAATTACATATTTAATTCTGCTGTTGCAAACTTCACCGGATTTGCACCACTTGGGACTGTTCTTGTAGCGATGCTTGGTGTAGCAGTATCAGAACATACAGGATTATTCCATATAGCTTTGTCAAAGCTATTGACAGGAGTAAATCCTAGATTGTTAACTGCAATTGTTGTATTTGCCGGTATAATGTCAAACATAGCATCAGATGCCGGCTATGTAGTAGTTGTACCACTTGGAGCGTTAATGTTTGCATCTGTTGGTAGACACCCGGTTGCTGGACTTGCGGCAGGGTTTGCAGGCGTATCAGGTGGATTTTCAGCGAACTTATTAATAGGTACTACCGACCCACTGCTTACAGGTATTACAAATGAAGGTCTTAAAATTTCAGGAATTGATATGGCATTAGACCCTACTTGTAACTGGTATTTTTTGATGGCATCAACTTTCTTCTTAACAATTATAGGTACGCTTATTACAGAAAAAATCGTTGAACCTAATCTTGGAAAGTACACTGGTGACTACGAACATGAAAATACTGTTATAACACCTCAGCAAGAAAAAGGTTTAAAAAGAGCAGGGCTATCACTTTTACTTTACATTGTCATAATGGCAATATGTATGATGACAGTTTTTAAAGACCCAACCAAGACAGGAATTGACTCTATAAAGGCTTTCTTGTATGACGGATTTATTTTTGCTGTATTTTTATTATTCTTAATCCCTGGGTTGGTATTTGGTGTTACAACTGGAGTAATCAAAGACTCAAAAGATTTGATTAAGACTATGACAAAAGGTATGCAGGGTATGGGAGGATACATTGTGTTGGCGTTTTTTGCATCACAATTTATAAATTACTTCTCAGTAACTAATGTAGGTAAAATTATTTCTGTCAGTGGAGCAAATTTCTTGCAATCTGTTGGCTTAAAGGGAATTCCTCTAGTGCTATTATTTATCCTGTTAACTTCATTCTTAAACTTATTTATGGGTTCAGCATCAGCAAAATGGGCTATAATGGCACCTATATTTATACCGATGTTGTTACAAATGGGTATACACCCTGCATTAGCTCAGGTTGCTTACAGAATAGGCGACTCTTCTACAAATATTATTTCACCTTTGATGACTTATTTCCCTGTTATAGTTGCATTTATGCAAAAATATGAGCCTGAAAAAGGATTAGGCACATTGATTTCTACTATGACTCCATATTCTATAGTATTTTTAATTACATGGTCAATTTTACTTGTTGTATGGATGTTATTAGGCTTACCTGTAGGTCCTGGAGCGCCATTATTTATTTAAATTTTTGTAAAGTTGAAAGAGCCGAGTAATTTCGGCTCTTTTAGAATAAAAATGTAAATAAATCTTCAAGTTAACTAAAAAACAAATTGAAAGGGGAAATAATGGAAAATTCAAGAGTTATTGAGCGTTTCTTAGAATATGTAAAAATAGATAGCCCGACTAAAGAAGAAAAACAATTTAGACAAAGATTGGAGCAAGATTTAGACAAATTAGGTATTAGTCACGAGCTTGATAATGCAGGAGACGTGATAGGTTGCAATACTGGCAATCTGATTGCAAAAATTCAAGGTACTGGCGACAAGACTATACTATTTTCAGCACATATGGACACTGTATCTCCAGGCAGAGGTATAGAGCCTGAAATTAAAGACGGTGTTATTACATCTAAAGGGCAAACAATACTTGCTGCGGATGACAAGGCTGGAGTATCAGCTATAATAGAAATGCTTACGGTGCTAAAAGAAGAAAAAATTCCACATCATAATATAGTGGTAGCATTTACAGTATCGGAAGAAGTTGGACTTTCAGGCTCTAAAAATCTTGATTATTCAAAATTTAGTGCAGATTATGGAATAGTCGTTGACTCAGGGGGTGCTCCGGGAAATGTTGTAGTCCAAGGTCCGGCTCAAAATAAAGTGAATGTCACTTTTGTAGGTAAGGCTGCTCACGCTGGAGTAGCACCAGAAAAAGGAGTATCCGCAATAAAAATCGCAGCAGAGGCAATCGCCAATATGAAACTGGGAAGAATAGACGAAGAAACAACAGCCAATATAGGCTCTATAAATGGCGGCGGTGCTACAAATATAGTAACAGATAGAGTAGAAATCAAGGCAGAAGTAAGGTCACTTAATGGAGAAAAATTAAAAGCACAAACAGAGCATATGATAAAATGTGTAACTGATGCTCAAGAAAAATATGGTCTTAAAGCAGAAATTGAAGTTATATCAGCATATAGTGCGTTTAAAATTGATGAAGATAGTGAAGTTATTAAAGCTGTTAAAGCTGCTTGCGAAAAGACAGGATTAGAATTTGTAGCCGGAAAAACAGGCGGAGGTTCAGATACAAACAATTATTGCCTTAACAATATACCATCGGTTAATTTAGGCATAGGTATGGGGAATTCTCATGCAATTGAAGAATTTATCAATATAGAAGATATCGAAAAATGCACCAAATTATTGATTGAAATTGCAAAAGCCTAATCAGTATTAATTAAAACCATTAATATTTAAGTCAAGTTGTTTTTGATAAGGTTATACAAAGTGAACACACTTGTGAGTGCATTTACTTTGATAAATTACCAGGTGGATGTTTAAAATTTACTCAAAAAAAACAGTTGAAATATAATTTTATATATGTTACAATTGAGAAAAGAATAGAAAAACGTTTTTGAGACTTGAGCGAACGAAAACAACGTTGAGACTAAAAAAACTCGACTTGTGTTTTGTTCGCTGTTTTATTAAAAATGAGCAGCGAAAATAAATGCTCTACGGTTATAAAAAAGCACTATTTCAAAAACTAATAGATTTGCCTAAAATAAATATTGGAGAAATGAGATGAAGAGTGATTTTATAGATAGGCTATACGACAACCCGCTGATAATGGCTATAAAAAACGATGAAGAGCTGGAAAAATGTATAGATTATGACAACGAAATTGTTTTTTTGCTATATGGAGATGTGTGCAACATTCAAGACAAGGTTAGCCAATTAAAATCCAAAGGAAAATTTGTATTAGTACATACAGACCTCATTCAAGGACTATCTAACAAAGAGATAGCAGTAGATTTCGTAAAAAAATACACAGAATCTGACGGTATCATATCGACAAAAGAAAACTGCACCAAAAGAGCAAATGAGATTGGACTTTGCTCAGTACTGAGATATTTTGTACTGGACTCTATGTCATACTCAAATGTCAAATCGCAGATAAAAAATGTCCATGCTGATGCCGTAGAGATATTACCTGGCAATATGCCCAAGGTAATAAGCAATATATCAAAAATGTCTAATAAGCCTATAATAACTGGAGGTTTGATTTCATCAAAAGACGAAGTAATGCTCATGTTAAAATCAGGAGCGGTTGCTATTTCGTCTACCAACAGTGACGTATGGCAAGTTTGACATTATGATTTTAGAAAGGAGGAACAACTAGCAATAGTAAAATATAATTTAAAAAAAATTTAGGAGGAAACATAATGAAAAAATCACTAGTTGCCATATCTTTAGCAATGGCAATGCTACTTACAGCCTGTGGCGGCGGAGGAAAAGCCCCAGCTACAGAAACCAAAGACGCAAAGGAAACTAAGACAGAGCAAAGTGCACCTACTGAAAAAAGAGTAATAAAGGTATCAACAAAGTTCGTAGATGACGAACAGACAGCTATATCTCTTAAAAAAGTTGTAGAAAAAGTAAATGAAAGAAGTAACGGTTCATTAGAATTACAACTTTTTGCAAATGGTATTTTGCCAATAGGCAAAGATGGTATGGAGCAGGTAGTAGCAGGCTCTGACTGGATACTAGTAGACGGCGTAAACTTTTTGGGTGACTATGTACCTGATTACAATGCAATAACTGGACCATTCCTATACAAGACATTTGACGAATATTTCCATATAGTAGATGGACCTATAGGACAAGAGTTAAACAAACAAGCAGAAGAAAAAGGAATAAAAGTTTTAAATATGGATTGGGTTTTTGGATTTAGAAGTATGGAAACTAATAAACCTATAAAAACTCCTGATGACGTAAAAGGACTAAACATACGCGTCCCTACTAGCCAACTTTATACTTACACTATAGAAGCTATGGGTGGAAATCCGGTAGCTATGCCATATCCTGATACTTATGCAGCATTACAGCAAGGTGTTATAGATGGCGTTGAAGGCTCAATCATGTCTTACTATGGCACAAAGCAATATGAAAACGTAAAAGAATATTCACTTACTAGACATTTACTAGGTGTATCTGCAGTTGTTATAGGCACAAAGCTATGGGATAAGCTAACACCTGAAGAACAGACTATTTTGATGGAAGAATTTGAAAACGGAGCAAAAGACAACCTTGACGCTACAAACAAATTGGAAAAAGAATATGAAGAAAAATTAAAAGCTGAGGGTGTACACTTTAACGAAGTAGACACTAAAGCATTCCAAGATGCAACTCAGGTAGTATATACAAAATTTGACAAATGGACACCTGGCATATACGAAAGAGTGCTAGATGAGCTTTCAAAGATGGAACAAAAATAAAATAATATAAATATTTTACCTGCCAATGGTTACTATTAAAAATATCTGTTGGCAGGTTTATATAAAAATATATTTGTCAACCAAAATAAAATTGTATTTGGAGTCAACAATGAAAAAATTTTTAAAGGAATTTGAACTTAATATAGGCTCTGCGTTTTATGCGGTGACGTTCGTTTTGGCCGTAATAAATGTAATCACTAGATATTTTTTCAGTTTTACGTTTTTTTGGGCTGAAGAAGTTGCCGTAGGGTGTTTTGTTTGGGTAATCTTTTTAGGATTTTCTTATTCATATAGGACAGATAAGCTGATAGGCATATCCGCATTGGTAGACCTTTTTCACGGAAAGGTGCATGATGTTTTAGCTATCATAACTAATTTAATCGTTTTGGTAATTTCAACTATAATGTTTTATTTTTCATGGCAATACATAGTAAACATGACAAAAATAACTGCAGCACTTGAGCTACCATATCAGCTGATTTATACGTCTATACTAGTTGCTTTTTTATTAATTTGTATATATTCATGTATCAAAGCATACAAGCTTGTTAAAAAAGCAAAGTCAGAAGATAAAGTATCTGAAACGACACCAAATAAGGAGGGCTGATAATGCAATTTATACCGATAGTGGTTTTATTTATATTGTTTTTTCTAAACGTGCCGATAGCATTTTCGCTTATGGGTTCATCGCTAGTTTACTTCATATTTATAAACACAACTATGAGTATGGAAATGGTAATCCAACAGTTTGTAACTTCAGTAGAGTCATTTCCGTATCTAGCGGTGCCATTTTTTATAATGGTAGGTTCAGTAATGAACTACTCAGGTATATCAGAGGCACTTATGGACTTGGCAAATGTATTGGTTGGTCATACAAAAGGTGGACTGGCACAGGTAAACGTGCTGTTATCCGCTTTGATGGGCGGTATATCAGGCTCAGCTAATGCAGATGCTGCGATGCAGTCTAAGATGTTAGTTCCTGAAATGACTAAAAAAGGTTTTCCTTTGCCATTTTCAGCGGCAGTAACAGCGGCATCTTCTGCTGTCAGCCCTGTAATTCCTCCGGGAACAAATCTGATACTTTACTCTATCATTGCAGGTATACCTGTAGGTACTATGTTTTTAGCTGCGTATGGTCCTGGTATACTAATGACTATTGCTATGATGATAGTGGTACAGATAATTTCTGTAAAGAGAAACTACAAGCCATCATTTGAAAAAAGAGCTACATTTTTAGATTTTATAAAGCAATTAATTCATTCTATATGGGCATTGGTAATACCTTTTGGAATAATAATGGGTATGAGAATGGGTGCATTTACACCTACAGAGGCTGGAGCTATAGCTTGTGTATTCGCGTTTTTTGTAGGATTTTTTGTATACAAAAAATTAAAGCTACATCATTTGCCAATCATATTAAAAGATACAGTACAATCTACCGGAGCGGTGTTATTGATAATAGCAAGTGCTAAGGTATTTGGATATTACATGACACTAGAAAGAATACCTCAAATGATTACTGAATTCTTAGTAGGCTTTACAAACAGTCCGATTGTACTGCTAATAATAATAAATCTGCTACTTTTAGTAATATGTATGTTTATAGAAGGTGGAGCTGCACTTGTAATTTTAGCGCCTCTACTAGTACCTGCTGTAAAAACATTTGGTATAGACCCTGTACATTTTGGCATGATTTTTATAGTAAATATCATGATTGGTGGATTGACACCTCCATTTGGTTCGATGATGTTTACGGTATGTACAATACTTGATGTAAAACTAGAAGACTTTATAAAAGAGGTTTGGCCATTTATAGTATCTTTGCTGTTAGTTTTGGCAATGGTTACATTCTCTGAAAAAATTGCTTTATTTGTACCTCTAATTTTTGGAGGAGTATGATGAACGATTTGGATGACATAAAAGTATTTTTACTTGACATGGATGGTACGATTTATCTTGGTAATACTTTGATAGATGGTGCAAAGGAATTTTTGGAAAAGATAAAAAAAACGGGCAGGTCATATATTTTTTTGACAAACAACACATCTAAGGACAAAAACTTATATGTTGAAAAGTTAAATAAACTAGGTATTTCCTCAGAAAAGAGTGAAATATATTCATCCTCTGATGCGACGATTGCCTACCTAAATGACAAAAATATAAGAAAAGTCTTTTTGGTAGGAAATACGTCGTTGGAAAATGAGTTCAAAAATAGCGGGATAGAGGTAGTAAAGGAATACGGCAAGGAAATAGACGCTGTAGTATCCAGCTTTGATACTGAGCTGACATACGAAAAATTGCAGATAGCTTGTGACTATATAATGGATGGTATACTTTATATCAGCACACATCCGGATTTAGTTTGTCCTTTAGAGGGTGGTAGAGTTATGCCGGACAGCGGAGCAATATCAAACCTTATATATTCTGTTACTAAAAAACAACCTCTAGTCATTGGCAAACCAGAAAAAACTATGATAAAAGGTGTGCAAAAAAAATATGGTTTTGACAAGGATAGCTTGCTCATGGTAGGCGATAGATTGTATACCGATGTTGCCATGGGTG
Organism: Criibacterium bergeronii; assembly: GCF_001693775.2. Classification (GTDB taxonomy): domain Bacteria; phylum Bacillota; class Clostridia; order Peptostreptococcales; family Filifactoraceae; genus Peptoanaerobacter; species Peptoanaerobacter bergeronii. The sequence continues at coordinate 41,654 of NZ_MBEW02000015.1, forward strand.
AAAAAGCTGGTATAAAATCAGCTTTGGTGTTGTCAGGTGAGACAACACTTGAAGATTACGAAAAAAGTGAAATAAAAGCAACGTTCGTATATAATTCAGTAAAAGATATGATAAATCTTATAAACTGATAAATTATAAATAATTAATAATAAGCAGAGTGCAGAGAGCTTTCCTATTTTTTATAGGGGCTTTTTGCATTTTTTTATAGGGGGGAATTAGATATATGATGCTTGACAGTAAGGAGATGGTGATAAGAATACTAGTGTCAGCAATCATAGGGGGACTAATAGGATTAGACAGAGAAAAAGGAAATCAGCCGGCTGGTCTTAGGACGCATATACTGGTTACAGTAGGCTCTACTCTTGTGATGCTGGTATCGATGTACGGCTTTGTATATGTACCTAGACCGGGTGACAGTGCAAGACTGGCTGCTCAGGTAATAAGCGGGATAGGTTTTTTGGGTGCAGGTACAATATTTAAGGGTAAGTCTACAGTAAGAGGTCTTACTACTGCTGCAGGCTTGTGGGTATCAGCAGGGCTTGGCTTAGCTGTTGGTGCTGGTATGTATATACCTGCAGGTGTTACAGCGTTAATCACAATTATTTCTTTGACTATACTAAACCATATAGAAGAAAAAGTTGTATTTAGAAAGCACAGAAAAGTAAAAATTGTATGCCAACAAAGTGAAAATTTCCTAGGCGATATAGAAAAGGTAGTATTAGGACACAATGCCCGTATAATAAATCTAAAGCTTGGCTGGGATATACAAAGAGACATCGAGGATTGCAAAAAAATAGATGTGATTATGTATCTTAAATTTATAGATAGTGTAGACATTTTGACACTACAGCAAGACATAATGCAAATAGAAGGCGTGGAAAGCTGTCAATTTACGATTGGAAGGGGATAAAAAAGATGTATGATTGTATTGTAATAGGAGCAGGAGTAATTGGTTGCTCAGTAGCAAGAGAGCTATCAAGATATGACTGCAAGATAGCGGTACTTGAAAAAGAAGAAGACGTATGTTCAGGCACATCAAAGGCAAACAGTGCCATAGTGCACGCTGGCTACGATGCACAAACAGGGTCACTAATGGCAAAGTTAAATGTCAAGGGCAACAAAATGATGAAAAAAATCGTCGAGGACTTGGATGTTCATTATATAAACAACGGTTCATTGGTTGTGACAAGTAATGAGCAAGATATACCAAAGTTGGAAGAATTGTACCAAAGGGGTATAAAAAACGGCGTAGAAGATATGCAGATAATATACAAGGACGAGATAAAAAAAATTGAGCCAAATATCGCTGACAGTGTAGTAGCTGCCTTATACGCAAAAACTGCCGGTATAATATGTCCGTTTAATTTGACAATAGCCTTTGCAGAAAATGCAAATGTAAATGGAGCAGAATTTATATTTGACACAAAGGTTACCGCATTAGAAAAAAAAGAAGGCTATTGGGTAGTAAAAGCACAAGATAAAATCTATGAGACAAAGACAATAGTAAACGCCGCAGGTGTGTATTCAGATGTATTTCACAATATGGTAAGCAATAAAAAAATACATATTACCCCTAGACGAGGAAACTATATGCTACTTGACAAAAAAGTGGGTAATTATGTAAACAACACAATTTTCCAGCTACCAAATGAATTAGGTAAGGGAGTGCTACTAGCTCCTACAGTTCATGGCAATTTGATAGTAGGACCAAATGCAGAAGACGTGGACGATAAAGAGGCTACCTGCACATCAAAAGAGGGATTGCAATTCTTGACAGATAAAGCATCCATGTCTGTAAAAAATCCGCCTCTTAACATGGTAATCACATCTTTTTCAGGCTTGAGAGCACATGAGGACGGTCACGAATTTATCATAGGAGAGGTAGAAGATGCTAAGGGATTTGTAGATTGTGCCGGTATAGAGTCACCCGGGCTTACTGCATCGCCTGCTATAGGTGAAATGGCAGCAGAAATAGTGGCAAATATCATAGACCTGAAAAAGAAAAACAATTTTATAGAAAAACGCAAAGGTTTTAACAGTACAGCAAAAATGAACAAAGAAGAGCTAAACGCACTGATAAAAAAAGATAAAAGCTATTCACATATCATTTGCAGATGTGAAATGATAACTGAAGGTGAAATAGTAGAGGCGATAAATAGACCGGTGGGAGCAAAAAGCTTAGACGGAATAAAAAGAAGAGTAAGACCTACATCAGGCAGATGCCAAGGAGGCTTTTGCACACCATTTTTGATAGATATACTTTCAAGAGAGCTAAACGTACCAAAAGAGCAGATATGCAAAAATAATAAAAATTCTTATCTGTTAACAGGTGAAATTAAACAAGGGTGAGGAGACTGCAAATGAAAACAAATTATGACATAGTAATAGTCGGAGGAGGTCCAGCAGGACTGGCAGCTGCGGTATCTGCGAAAAAAAACGGTATAGACGATATCCTAATACTTGAACGTGACGAGTATCTTGGAGGTATACTTAGACAGTGCATACACAACGGATTTGGCTTGCACACATTTAAAGAGGAATT
>NZ_MBEW02000016.1 GCF_001693775.2 Criibacterium bergeronii
TGGAGGATTTAAAAATGAAAAAATCACTAATAGCATTACTACTTTCATCAGTAGCCTTACTGTCAGCTTGCTCAGCATCAGGAGAAACAAAAACAGACCTTGAAAAATCAACTACAAATAAAAAATTAAAAATAGGAATAACACAAATAGCTGAACACCCATCCCTTGACATGGTAAGAAAAGGCTTTGAAGAAAAACTAAAAGCTGATGGAGTAGATGCTCAAATTATTTACCAAAGTGCACAAGGCGACCTTTCTGTAGCTAATACCATCGCACAAAGCTTTGTAGATAAAAAAGTAGATTTAATCTTTGCTATATCCACACCATCTGCTCAAGCGGCAAAAAATGTCACTAGTGATATACCAATAGTATTTGCAGCAGTAACAGACCCTGAGCAATCCGATTTAAAAGCAGAAAATATCACCGGTACATCAGATAAAGCACCGGTAAAATCCCAGTTAGAACTATTTAACAAGCTTGACCCAAGCATAAAAAAAGTCGGTATAGTTTACTCTACTAGCGAAACAAACTCACAAATACAAGTAAAAGAGGCTAAAAAATATGCCACTGAGCTAGGACTGGAAATAGTAGATGTAGGTGTAAATAATATAAATGACTTACCACAAGGTATAGATGCAATGCTTGGAAAGTCCGATGCAGTATACATGATTACAGATAACCTAGTATCAAGCTCACTAGAATTACTTGCATCAAAAACAAATTCAGCAAAAAAAATCCTAGTTAGTGCAGGTTTATTTGATGACTCCGATGCAGCAAAAAGCATTATGCTTGCAAATGGGGTTTCTTACAAAAGTTTTGGAGAAAAATCAGCCCAAATGGCAGAACAAATCCTACTTCAAAATGTAAAACCATCAACAATCCCATTTTTCTATGCTGAAAAAGGCGAAAATTTTGTTAGTATGGACGTAGTAAAACAAATTGGACTTGATGAAAATAACGAAATTATAAAAAATGCACAAAAACTAAACTAATACTAAACCCCATGCCTTGTGACACTACTATTATAGTATCAAACGAAGTGGCAAATGGTGTCGGCAAAACAAAAGAAGAACAGGATTTAATTTTATCTCAGATTTTGCCTAAGATGTTGGTTCCCGGATTTATAACCGTTTCAATCGGTTCAGTTGTCCTTGCAGGAATAATGGCACCTATGATACTTAAATAATTTTTCTAAATAATCATAAATATTTTTATAATTTAGCAGGGGATAAAATGGATATTAAACAATCTTTAAATAATTCAGAAAAATATATAATAGACATGAGGCGTCACTTCCACGCTCATCCTGAACCATCATTCAAAGAATTTGAGACTACTAAAAAAATAGCTGAAGAACTTGAAAAAATGGGCATAGAATATGAAATACCTCAAGAAGAGCCAAAAACAGGGGTAATTGGACACATAACTAAAAAATGGTGCAGGTGTATATGCTCAATATGCAATTAACGCACTTAAATAATTTTATACTTATCTAATTATCTTTTAGACTTAAAAAATAATATTGATTTTTCTTTTTGCAAAAATGCACCCCCACTTTATCCCCTTTAAAAGTGGAAAATGTTTGTGAAACAGAAAATGTTTGGAAAAAATATAAAAATTACTTGTCTTTTATTTTTTTTAATATTATAATAATTCCTAAGCACTAATGTGTGAAAAAATAAACTTGAGGTGATTAGATGGAAAAAGAAATAAAAGTTACGACTAAAAAATCAAATTCATTAAAAAGACCAATGGTTTTAGGTTTAGGCACAGCATTTACATTAAGTATCCTAGTGCTCATGGGCATAGCCTATTTCTTTTCAAGAGATGCCTTTAAGCAACAAGTAATGAGCGATATGATTACTACCACTCAGCAATCTGCTCAGGTCATAGACTCTCAAGTACGCATCATAGAAAGCTCTGTTACAGAGCTGGCAAACGCAGATATATTGACAGATCCTGCATTTACCTTTGAGGAAAGAGTAAAGTTTTATCAGTCTCGTGCTGAAGAGCTAGGCTTTGACATATTTTTCTTCACAGATAAAAGCGGTATGTGTACAAATCTGACACCTACAGCAGACAAACTTGACGTTGCCGATACAGACTATTACAAGGCAGCAATACAAGGCGAAGTATTTACTACAAATATAATAGAGGACAAGCTGACCGGCAAACAAGTAATAATAACCGCAGCACCATACTATATAGACGGCCAAATAGCAGGTATATTTGCCGGCATAAAAAACACTTCATTTTTGAATGATTTATGCAAGTCATTCAAGTGGGGAAAAAGTGGAATAATCGCCCTCTACGATACAAACACCACTACTGTAATAGGACATACAAACCCTGAAATAGCACAAAGCGGTCTAAATATACTCAAAAAGGCAAAAGAGGACAGCTCTTATAAAGAAGTAGCAGATTTCTTTGAAACTAAAGTTTCAAAGTCAGAAATGGGAGCAGGAGAATATTTCTTTCATGGCTCTACAAAATTTTCAGGATTTTTCAATATCAAAGATAGAGGCATGACAGTCTTGATATCTATTGACCAAGACGAAATTTTAGCACCATTATACAATATGATAAAAATACTTATAATAGTAGCACTAATAGCACTTGTTATAGTAGATTTAATAGTATACAAGGCAGCATCACTTATCGCCCGCGGTATAGGCAATCTTGAAAAAGACATCAAAAAAATAGCTCAGCTAGACTTAATCTCAAAATCAGAAAAAGACTATTCAAAGAGAACCGATGAAGTCGGTAGAATTTATGACTCTATAGTAGATATGAGGACTAATATAGCCGGCATAAGCCACACTATAAAAAATGCTACTACAAATTTGGCTACTGCGATAGAAAATATCACAGGTAGAGCACAACAGGCATCAAACATAACATCTCAGATGGCGTCCAGCGTAGACGAAATAGCACAAGGTGCAACCTCACAGGCACAAGAAAGTCAAACGGCAGTAGAAAACGTAGAAAGCACATCTCAATCATTAGACACTATGCACGACTCAATAGATGGATTAATAGAGTCTATAAGACAAATAGATGCAAAGAAAAATGAAGGACAAGTATCACTAGACGAATTGTTACAATATACAAATCAAACAAAGGCCTCTGCTCAAGAAGTATCACAAATAATAAACGATACAAACCAATCAGCAGAGCAAATATCAAAAGCCAGTGAAATGATACAATCTATATCAGACCAAACAAATCTATTAGCACTAAATGCAGCAATAGAGGCAGCAAGAGCCGGTGAGGCAGGCAAAGGCTTTGCCGTAGTTGCAGAAGAAATCAGAAAATTAGCTGAGCAATCAGCAGGCTTTACTGACGAGATAAGAGGAGTAATAGACACATTAAAGCAAAAGACTGCAAGTGCAGTTGATACTATGGTAAAAGTCGCTGAAATAGTAAATATTCAGGATGCAAAATCACAAGACGCTATGCAAAAATTCTCAGAAATCGCAGACGCAATAACCAAGAGTAAATCCACTATCGACAGTGTAAATGATGCCTCAAATGTAGTATCCGATGCAAACAAAAACATATCATCAGTGATACAAAATCTATCAGCACTATCAGAGGAAAATGCAGCAGCTACACAGGAGATATCTGCATCTACACAAGAACAGGCATCTACATTTGAGCAGATAGTAGACGAGACAGAGTCACTGAAAGAATTGTCACAAGACTTAGAAAACACAGTAAACAAAATACAAGTATAATCACTAACTAGCTATCACAAAATGCAAACCTTGTATTTAAATTAGACTTATCCCGACTTACTTTATAAATAAAAAATAAATTAAACCCAATTATTTAAAAATTAAATACTTGGGTTTAATTTTTTATGGTAAAATATATTATAATAATTTAAGTAAAATATAAAGAGGAGCCGCCCATGATTAATAATTTAAACCAATTGAGCGAAAAAATTTATAATACTGATTTTAAATCATTAGATAATGAACAAATATATAAAGTGTTAAGCGAATTATCAAACCAAATGCTACTACAAAGAAAGCAAAACTCAAAAGATAAAAGAAAATTATATTACTTATCAGCAGAGTTTTTAATAGGCAAATTACTTAAAAATAACTTAGAAAATTTAGGAATTAGAGACGAAATAGAAAAAATCCTATTAGAAAATGGAAAAACCTTAGCTCAAATAGAAGCTGTAGAACCTGAGCCATCCTTAGGTAATGGCGGTCTTGGCAGACTTGCCAGCTGTTTCCTAGACTCACTTACATCACTGGACTTAAAAGGTGATGGTGTAGGAATAAATTACCATTTAGGGTTGTTTAAACAAACCTTTAAAAATAATTCACAACTAGAAATACCAAATCCATGGCTTGAAAAAAGTAACGCCCTTATAAAAACGGACGTAACAAACATAGTAAAATTTGGTGACCTAGAATTAAAAGCCGTTATGTATGATTTACCAATATCAGGCTCAGGGCAAACTTCAAACACCCTACACCTGTTTGATATTGAAACCGCAGATGAATCCATAGTAAAAGATGGCATAAATTTTGATAAAAAAGATATTAAAAAAAATCTTACCCTATTTTTATATCCTGATGATAGTGACCTTGACGGCAGACACCTTAGAATATATCAACAATACTTTATGGTCTGCAACGCAGCTTATCTAATCTTAAAAGAGTTACAAGACAACGGACACAGCCTTGATGAACTTGACAAATATGCAGTCGTGCAAATAAACGACACTCACCCATCTATGATAATACCTGAGCTAATCAGACAGCTTACACAAAACGGCATAGCCTTTGAAAGAGCAGTCGAAATAGTGACAAATACTTGTGCATATACAAATCACACCATATTGTTGGAGGCACTTGAAAAATGGCCATATGAAAGCCTAAAGCAGATTGTACCTCAGCTAATTCCTATAATAAATAAATTAAACGAAATAATAACAGAAAAATATCCGGAAAATGAAAGCCTTCATATAGTTAGAAACGTTCCGATGAAGTTTAAAAAGGTAAGTAGCATCAACAAACCTTACTATATACTAAAAAATATTAAAATCGTACACATGGCAACCATGGCTATACATTTTTCAAAAAGCACAAACGGTGTAGCTCAGCTCCATACCGATATATTGAAAGAAGATACCTTGAAAGATTTTTATAAAATTTATCCCGAAAAATTTTCCAATAAGACAAACGGGATAAGCTTCAGAAGATTTATGTATTATTCAAATAGACAGCTATCAGATTATATCACCAAATTAATTGGAGATGGATACAAAAAAGACAGCAATAAGTTAAAAGAGCTGATGAAATACATTGACGATGAAAAAGTATTAAATAAATTTGCACAAATAAAAAAAGATGCTAAGATAAATCTCTCAAATTATATAAAAGAAACTGAAAATATTTACCTTGATGACAGCTACATCTTTGACGTACAGATAAAAAGACTGCACGAATACAAAAGACAGCAAATGAATGCACTTTATGTCATAGACACCTATTTAAAAATAAAAAAAGGCATCTACCCTGCCCACCCAATATGCGTAATATTTGGAGCAAAAGCTGCCCCAGCCTACACAATGGCTAAAAACATAATACATTTGATATTATGCCTGCAACAACTGATTGAAAATGATAAAGATGTGCAAAAACACTTAAAAGTCATAATGGTTACCAATTATAATGTAGATTATGCAGAAAAAATTATCCCTGCCGCAGACATATCTGAGCAAATATCCCTTGCATCTAAAGAGGCGTCAGGCACAGGAAATATGAAAATGATGCTCAACGGAGCAGTAACTATTGGCACAATGGATGGAGCAAATGTCGAAATAGCTGAATATGTGGGTAAAGAAAATATATACATCTTCGGCAAATCTGCCCAAGAGGTAATAAAACTATACGAAACAAATGGATATAAGAGCAGTGAAATTTATGAAAACAATCAAGCTGTAAAAGACGCAGTCGACTTTATAATCTCAGACGAATTAAATAAATACGCAGATTTAACCAAGCTTGAGGCATTACACTATGACCTGATAACCAAAGACTGGTTTATGGCACTACTTGATTTGCAAGATTATATAAAGGTTAAAAACAAATTAATCGAAAAATACAATGACCCTATAGCATATAGAAAAATGTCACTTGTAAATATAGCTAATTCCGGATATTTTTCAGCAGATAGAACAATACAGGATTATAACAATGACATTTGGAAATTATAATACTAATTCTAATAGGACTTGTAAATTTGAAAATAATAAAGTATACTAATAATTAAAAATTAGTGATTTATCATAAATATATCACTTAATTTACCCCTATATATAAAGGAGTGTACAATGTCTGTATCTTACAAAAATCAAATGGGTAATGTTACAATTGACAAAGATGTCATAAAAAAAATAGCCAGTTATGCCACTAAAGAGTCCTATGGCTTAGTAGGCATGGCATCAAAAGATAAAAAAACAGGTATAGTAGAGCTACTTAACTTTTTGGACTCCAGTAAAGGCGTAAATATCGAAATACAAGACGGCTTGGTTTACGTTGAGCTATTCGTTATAGTACAATATGGAGTAAAAGTTTCAGTAGTCGCTGACAATTTAATAGAAAAAGTTAAATATGACATAGAAAATCAAACAGACTTAAAAGTCAAAAAAGTGACAGTAAATGTACAAGGCGTGAAAGTATCAAAATAAACAATAAGGAGCAGATTGGATGCAAACTATCAAACCCGCAATGCTCAAAGATATGTTCATCGGAGGAGCAGATAATCTAATAAATAATAAGGAGTATGTAGATAGACTCAATGTCTTTCCGGTCCCTGACGGTGATACAGGTACAAATATGTCACTGACATTGAAATCTGCAATCGAAGAGCTAAAAAATATAAATGACGCAGATATGACTAAAATAGGAGAGGCTGTAAAAAAAGGTTCATTGATGGGAGCAAGAGGAAACTCAGGCGTCATACTATCACAAATACTCAGAGGATTTGCCAGATATATCGATGATAAACAAGAGCTTGGTATTAAAGATTTTGCTTACGCCTTAGACTCTTCTACAAAAGTAGCTTATAAAGCAGTAATCAAACCGGTCGAAGGTACAATCCTTACCGTTATAAGAGAAACAGCAGAATTTGCTACCGGTTCATACAATAATTATGATAACTTTAACATTTTCTTTGACGATATTATAGTAGCAGCAAATACCAGCCTAAAAAATACGCCAAATCTATTAAAAGAGTTAAAACAAGCAAATGTTGTAGACTCAGGCGGACAAGGCTTTGTATTTTTCTTAGAAGGAATGATTAAAACTTTTAAAGGTGAAAAATTAATCATTCACGCTGATAAAACCTTGACCAACGAACACAGTGCAATAAATCAGCAAGACAGATTATTTGAAGAGGACATTCATATCTTTGATGAGATGCCTGAATTTGGATACTGTACTGAATTTATGCTAAAATCCGACAAAATTACTCCACAAGGTTTACAAGAAAAAATACAAGACCTTGGTAATTCACTAATAGTAGTTGGAGCGGATGACATTATAAAAATCCATATTCACTCAAACAACCCCGGTCATGTACTAGAAATCGCTGGTAGCTACGGAGAGCTAGACAGACTAAAAATCGAAAATATGAGACTTGAATTTACCGATAGACTTGCTCAAAATAAACAAGCTCAAGGCAAAACTGACGAAGTCCAAACAAAAAAAGAAAAAGAAAACCAAAAATCCTTTGCAATAATAAGCGTTGCTACAGGAGACGGCATCACAAATATTATGGAAGAATCCGGAGTAGACTACGTCATCGAAGGCGGTCAGACCATGAACCCTAGCACTCAAGACTTCCTGAACGCAATTAATGCACTAAAAGAAACTGACATAATCATAATGCCAAATAACTCCAACATTATAATGGCAGCTGAGCAGGCTCAGGAAATGAGTGAAAAAAACGTAAAAGTGCTTAGAACCAAAGAAATACCTCAAGCAATAGAGGCTCTTATATCAATGGACTTTTTCGGCAGCTTTGATGAAAACGTCCAAAAAATGTCAGATGCACTTGACAATGTAAAAAGCGGTCAAGTTACCTTTGCAGTTAGAGATACCGAGCAAGATGGTCTTACAATAAAAAAAGACGATATAATCGGTCTTTCAGGCAAAAAAATACTAGCTAGCGAAAAAACTATCAATGCTGCTGTAAAAAAACTATTGGATAACATGGTCGATGAAGACAGCGAGCTTGTGACAGTATATTACGGCAAAGATGTAAATGGCAAAGATAGCAAAGCTCTTAACGATGAGCTTGCAAAGCTTTATCCTGATCTAGAAATAGATTTTTTCTACGGTGGACAGCCTGTCTATTATTATATAATAAGTGTAGAATAAATTTAGATAATTAATTTAAATTTGGGTATATTAATTATTAAATATAAATATTTAAATTTGCATATTATATAAAAAAATATTTGAAAAAAAGCTATTAGTATAGTACAATATAGTTTATTGTAGAAATCATAATCAAAGGAGATTAACGTTTAATGGCAAGTATGTACAAACAGTGGTCAAAAAAAGCTTATGAAATAACCACACAGCAAGAATACGACACATTTTGGAATTGGTATCTACCAATAGAAAAAGATATTTACGAAAAAATACTAAAGAATAAGGACAAAGTATTTGAAGGTACGCTAAAATCCTTAGCAGAAGAATTTAAAGTAGAGCCACTTACTATGATTGGATTTATTGACGGTATAAATTCAAGTCTTAAAGAAAAATATGATATGGAAAGCTTGGATGAAGATACTCAAATCAAATTTGATATTGATTTTGAAAAACTTTATTACAATATGCAAGAGGCTACAGCTGAATGGTTATATACGCTACCTGAATGGGAAGACATCCTAACTCAGGAAAAAAGAGACGAAATAACTAAAGAATACAAAAAAAGTAAGATTGTAGTCCATAAAGAGCCAAAAATAGGCAGAAATGATCCTTGCCCTTGTGGTAGCGGTCTTAAATATAAAAAGTGTCATGGCAAGGACGCTCTATAAGGTTTAAAAATATAAAGACATATTATCAACTTAAAGTCCAAAACAAACCCTGTACTTTAATTGAAATTTAATAATATGTTCAATAACAAGGAGAATTTAATTATGATGGAATTTAACGAAACTAACGACATGAGTGAAATGGAGAAATTACTCCAAGAAGAAGAAAACAACTATCAAGAAATCTACAAAGGCACAGTCATTGAAGGAAAAGTTTTAATTGAAAAAGACGACGCTTTCTATGTAGACCTAAAATATAAAACTGACGGCGTATTACCAAAATCAGAAGTGTTTGATGATGAAAACATTAAAGTTGGTGATACTATCAAGGTTTATGTTACAAAGGTAGATAAAAACAACGGCGAAGTATTACTTTCAAAGAGAAGAGTAGACGAAATCAGCTCTTGGGAAGAAATCAAGAAAGGTGATATAATCACTGTTACAGCATCTGATATCAACAACAAAGGTATCATTGCAGATTACAAATCAAGCATCAGAGGCTTTATACCTCTAGGTCATATCGAATTAAGATACATCGGTACTGACATTGCTCAAGGTTACCTTGGCAAAGATTTTGAAGTAGAAGTATTAGACGTTGACCCTAAAAAGAGAAGATTGATACTTTCTAGAAAAGCTATACTTCAAAAAGCTCAAGAAGAAAAATTCAAAGAAATATCTGATAAGATTGAAGAGGGTAAAATATTTACAGGTATAATAAGAGACATCAAAGATTACGGTCTATTTGTAGATATCGGTGGCATAGTTGGACTTGTTCACATCAGTGAAGTTTCTTATGACAGAAATATAAAAATTCATCAAGCCTTCCATATTGATGATAAAATTCAAGTAAAAGTTATAAACTACGACCCTGAAGGCAACAATCGTCTTTCTCTTTCTATAAAAGCATTATCAGGTCACCCATGGGATGAATTCTCTAGTACCCACAATGTTGGCGATGTAGTGGAAGGCGAAGTTAAAAACATCAAAGATTACGGTGTATTTGTAAACTTAGCGCCAGTAGTTGATGGTTTTGTGCACATATCCAACTTATCTCAAGACTTTATCAAAAACCCTAAGGATATCCTAAAGGTTGGAGACAAAGTTGAAGTTAAGATAATCGGCATCAACCAAGAAGAAAAGAAAATTGAGCTTTCAATGTTGTTTGGCGAAAATGCTCCTGCCGAAGATGGCGAGCAAAAACCTGCCGAAGCTGAAGATGCTAAACAGGAAGATACTGAAAACTAATATATACAAATAATATTATTATTTGCTTGATATAAGGAGATAGACGTGGCTGACGATTACGAATTATTCAAGGAAAAAACCTTTAAAAAGACTGGTATTAACCTTTCTTCTTATAAAGAAAAACAAATGAAAAGACGTATTTTTTCTTTAGCAAATAGAAATGGGTATAACGACTTTTTAAGCTACTTCGACCTTATAGATAAGGATAAGGACAAATTCAATGAATTTATTAATTTTCTAACTATAAACGTTTCGGAATTCTACAGAAATCCTGAACAATGGAAAATCGTCGAAGAAAAATTATTCCCTGCTCTATTAAAAAAGACTTCCTCCATTAAGATATGGAGTGCAGCTTGCTCCACTGGTGAAGAGCCTTATACCATGGTAATGATATTATCAGGTTTAATGGATTTAAACAAAATCTCTATTGAGGCTACTGATATAGACGATGGTGCTATGGCTAAGGCTAAGGAGGGAATATATAACCTTAACAGTCTTAAAAATGTGCCCCCACAGTACAAAGAAAAATATTTTACCAAATTAGGTCCAAACAGTTTCCAAATTTCTGATAAAATTAGAAACAGAGTAAACTTCAAGAAACATAACTTACTCAAAGACCCATATATATCAAATTGTGATTTGATAGTTTGCCGAAACGTAATGATTTATTTTACGGATGAGGCAAAGGATGAAATATATCAAAAATTTTCTAACTCTTTAAAGCCTGATGGAGTTTTATTTGTTGGTGCTACTGAACAGATTATTACTCCTGCCAACTTTGGACTAAAGAGTTTAAGAACTTTTTTCTACGGAAAAGAGAATAATACTTTAGCACTTTAACTATTTCGAGCACTCAGTCAATCCTTTATTAGATTATATACTGAGTGCTCTATTAATAATATTTACTATTTTAATTACATTTATTAAGGAGAAAATTTATTTATGTCTGACTTGGATATTCCCGCCCCTTGGTTACAGGTAGTATTACTTTTTGTAATTCTTATTATTTATGCTTTTTGTTCAGCTATTGAAGTATCAGTGATGTATATCAAGAAAATTAGCGGAAATAACATTCATAATAATGAAACCAATCCCAAGATAAACAAAATTATAGCAAATGCTTACTACTTAAAAGCGTTGCAATTTTTAAAAGTGTTGATAATAATTTTTGCAAGCTTTGACATCTCACTGTACATCATGCCATATTTTTTTCAGGGACTATATAGCAACTTAGAAATTTCAAATTTAACAGCCATACTAAAATTTTCTCAGTTTTTAATATCATTTTTATTCACCTTTTTACTTATTACATTTTGTGACAGCATACCTAAAAAATTAGCTATGATTGCAAAAGAAAAATCTAACTACTTAAAGTATAGATTTATCAATTCACTAGCTTGGCTTTTGATACCGACTATAAGACTCATAAATGGCATAACGGACTTTGTAATGAGCTTTTCCAAGGTTGACGCAAAAGCTTTGGAAGAAAAAGTATCAGAGGAAGAGATAAAAGCCTTGGTCGAAACTGCCAGCGAAAAAGGTGTATTCAATGATTTAGAAAAAAATGTAATAAATTCTATATTTTTGTTCAATGAAATCACAGCAAAAGATATTATGGTATCCAGAAAAGATACATATAAAATTGACATAGATGACCCACTTAAAAGCTATCTTGACGAAGCAATTGCTACAAATTACTCTAGAATACCGGTATACAAGGACGAAATAGATAATATAATAGGCATATTAAATATGAAAAGCGTCCTTGCAGCCGCAAAAAGAGTTGGCTTTGAAAATATAGATATTAAATCATTACTACAAGCACCCTACTTTGTACCTGAAATGAAAAGCCTTGACGAGCTATTTAGCGAAATGCAAAGCAAAAGAAATCACATGGCAATATTAGTAGACGAATACGGCGGCTTTTCGGGTATAGTTACCATAGAGGACTTGATAGAAGAAATAATGGGCGACATCATCGATGAAACTGATGATGATGAAGAAATAGAAATAAAACAGCTCACAGAAAATAGCTATAGAGTATTAGGCAAAACAGAGCTTAGAACGCTCAACAAAGAGCTAGATACAGATTTAGAAAGCGAAAATTGTGACACAATATCCGCCCTACTCATAGAGTCGCTGGGCTATATCCCTACCAAGACACAAAAACCTACAGTTAATATTGGCAATCTTTCATTCCATGTAGATGTGGCAGAGGATAATAGAATAAAAAAACTTACCCTTACTATCTTCCCTAAGCAAGACGAAGAACAAACCAATTCATATTCTCTTGACATGACCAACGAAAATACAAATTCACAAAATTTTAAATGAATTGATGATGTATATTTAAATATACAATAAAAATGTAAATTCAAATTTGAGCCTTTTCTTTAATAAGATAGGCTCTTTTTTTGCTATTAAATAAATTTAGTTATTAAATTTATTATAAAAATTACTAATCTTGATTTAATTTAAAATATAAGGGTAAATAAAAAATATAAAAATTATCACTCTTTACACTTGACTGCTAACAAAATAGTGCTATAATAATATTATAGTTAATTTATAGAAATAATATAACATTAATTAGAAAAACCAACATTAACTCACGATTAAAGGAGGTTAATATGAATACAGATAATTACACACAAAAAACTACAGAGGCAATTATTGCAGCTCAGGACTTGGCACTAAATATGTCTCACCAAGAGGTTGACAGCCTGCATATGCTGATGGCATTACTCACACAAGAAGATGGTATTATACCAAAATTACTTGAGCTTATGAATATTAAGCTTGGCTCATTTATGGCAGATACAAAAGCAGAGCTTGATAAACTGCCTAAGGTTTCAGGCAGCTCGGTAAGCAACGTCTATGCCTCTAGAAGATTTAGCCAAATGCTAAATAATGCAAAAAAACAAGCTGAAAGTTTTAAGGACGAATATTTATCAGTAGAACATTTATTTTTAGCTATGTTTGAAGAAAAAAATACTCCAGTTGCGAATCTGTTTAAAAAATATAACATCACCAAACAAGATTTCATGGAAAAACTTACATCTGTAAGAGGTAACCAAAGAGTAACATCTGAAAATCCGGAGGATACCTACAACGCACTTAAAAAATATGGACGTGACTTAGTTGAGCTTGCACGCTTGGGCAAGATTGACCCGGTTATAGGCAGAGAAGAAGAAATAAGACGTGCTATAAGGATATTGTCAAGACGTACAAAAAATAACCCAGTCCTAATCGGTGAACCGGGTGTAGGTAAGACAGCCGTAGTTGAAGGTCTTGCCATGCGTATAGTAAAAAATGACGTACCTGACTCATTAAAAAATAAGACTATTTTTGCACTGGATATGGGTTCACTTATCGCCGGTGCGAAATATAGAGGTGAATTTGAAGAAAGATTAAAAGCCATATTAAACGAAGTGTCAAAATCCGATGGCAGAATAATTCTTTTCATCGATGAATTACACACAATAGTTGGAGCTGGTAAGACAGAAGGCTCTATGGATGCAGGTAACCTATTAAAACCAATGCTAGCTAGAGGTGAATTACACTGCATAGGTGCAACTACAATCGAAGAATATAGAAAATATATCGAAAAAGACGCAGCCCTAGAAAGAAGATTTCAGCCAATAATGGTTGACGAGCCTAGCGTAGAAGATACTATATCAATCCTTAGAGGAATAAAAGAAAAATTTGAAGTCCATCATGGTGTAAGGATATCAGACTCTGCAATAATCGCATCCGCTGTCCTTTCTAACAAATATCTAAATGACAGATTTTTACCTGACAAAGCCATTGACCTAATGGACGAGGCAGCCGCAATGATAAAAACTCAGATAGACTCACTCCCAACAGACATCGATGATATAGGACGTAAAATAATGCAATTAGAAATAGAAAAAGAGGCTCTTAAAAAAGAAACCGATACAAAATCCATTGCAAGGCTTGCTGATTTGGAAAAAGAGCTTTCCACCTTAAATGAAGAATACAAAGAGAAAAAAGCCAACTGGGATATCGAAAGAAACTCAGTAGACGAAATAAAAAATGTCAAAGAACAAATAGACGATGTAAAAAGACAGATGGAAATAGCCGAAAGAAACTATGACCTTGAAACATTGTCTAGATTAAAATATGGCAAAATGACAGAGCTTGAAAAAAAATTGGAAGAATTGACAAAAATCCAAGAAAATAAAAAAGACAACGCCCTACTAAAACAAGAAGTAACACAAGAAGAAATTGCTCAGATAGTTTCACAATGGACAGGCATACCTGTAAGTAAATTAGTAGAGTCTCAAAGAGATAAACTGCTCAGCCTTGATAAAATACTTCACGAAAGAGTAATAGGACAAGACGAGGCAGTAGAGGCCGTAGCAAATAGCATCTTGCGTGCAAGGTCAGGACTGAAAGACCCTAACAAACCTATCGGCTCATTTATCTTCCTTGGTCCAACAGGAGTAGGTAAAACTCAGCTTGCAAAGACATTAGCTGAAACACTATTTGACAACGAAAAAAATATCGTTCGTATAGATATGTCCGAATATCAGGAAAAACATACCGTATCAAGACTTATAGGAGCACCTCCAGGATATGTAGGCTACGATGAAGGCGGACAACTTACCGAGGCAGTAAGAAGAAAACCATACAGCATAGTGCTTTTTGACGAAATAGAAAAAGCTCACCCTGAAGTATTTAATACCCTATTACAATTACTTGATGATGGCAGATTAACTGACTCAAAAGGCAAAACTGTAAACTTCAAAGATACAGTAATAATAATGACCTCAAACATAGGCTCAGATATACTGCTTAACTGTGTAAAACAAAACTCAAAAGTAACTCAGGCAGCCAAAGAACAAGTAGAACAGATTATGAAACGTTCATTTAAACCTGAATTCTTAAACAGGATAGACGATATAATAATGTTTAACCCTCTTACCAAAGAACAGTTATCCGGCATAATAGACCTATTGTTTAAAGAAATCCAAGAAAGACTTCAAGACAGACAAATCACTATAAACATGACCGATGCTACTAAACAATTTATAGCAGACGAAAGCTATGAACCTGAGCTAGGAGCTAGACCAGTAAAAAGATATCTGCAAAGAAATATCGAAACCCTAATCGGTAAAGAAATAATCAAAGGGACTATCACTGACGGCTCAAACGTAAATCTTGACGTAAAAGATGGCAAAATAGTAATAGCATAATGTTCCCCCTGCAAAAAATCCTAATCATTTAAAAATGATTAGGATTTTTTATTATATAATTTATTAAATTTCAAAATATACTCAAAACTTTATTTAAAATTTATCTTTCAATTTATAAACTATAAACTTACCTAGAGTATAGCACAAAAATATTATGATACAAGATTTAATATTATTACCAATATAGCTTGTTCTAGTAAAATAATTTAACAAACCAAATACAAACAAATAACGTGCCTAGACCTATGAAATAATCTTTGTTAAACATAATATCACCTCTTTATACAACTATATTAGTATAAGTATTCAAATTTGTCAATCAACTTGACTGCGTTATTATCCTTTCGCATTTATTTTTGATATAATATATTTATAAAAACTTATAAAAAATGCAACCTTTTATATATCTCACACGTCTAATGTGTAAAAGGAGGTTACGATGAATAAAAATGAACTATTTAAAAAGTTGATGCAAAACAGAGAAAAAGATTTATACAAAATCGCATATTCATATATGAAAAATGAAAATGACGCTATGGACGTAGTTCAAGATACACTTTTAAAAGGCTTAGAAAAATTTGATTATCTTGAAAAAAAGGAATATTTTGACACTTGGATTATAAGAATTTTGATAAACACCTGCAAAGATACTCTTAAAAAAAGAAAAATGAATTTAACTATCGATGACCAAGACTTTACACTCACCTTACAAGAAAAAGACACAGAGGGTGTAATTGATTTAATAAAAACATTGGACTTACTAAATGACGAAGAAAGGGAGCTAATAAACCTAAAGTATTTTCAAAATAAAAAGCTCAGCGAAATTTCTGAAATTAAAGGCGTGAAAATAGGCACTGTAAAAAGCAGATTAAGTAGAACATTGGATAAATTAAAAGAAAATTTAGCTTAAATAGGAGGAAGATATGAATATAAATGATTTAGATAAAATAAAAGTGCCAAAAAATTTTGATGAAAGGATTAATAAAATATACAAAAAAAATAGCAAACCACATTATATAAGAAATGTGATTGCCGCATCATTTTTGATATTTCTAGCAGGATTTACAGTGCCTGGCTATACAAGGGATATGCCGATATACTCAAATATTTTTACAATGCTGGGCATGGAAAAATACCAAGACAGCAGTGAATTAATACTTATGACCAAAAAGGACAAGGGGATAAAAATTACTTTATCAGATGTGATATTATCAAACAATGTTTTGTCATACACTTATATTATCGAAACTGATAAAGACATCGACTTAGGAAAAAACGTCAGCACATTTATGGGTATAGACCATATATCATGGTTAAAATATGGTATAACAGGCTTAGGCGGCAGCTCCCATGTAGAGCAAAAAAGTCCTACCACTTATGTTGGTGTGGACGAACAAACCTTGACATTTAATGGTGAAACGCCCGAACAAATGAATTTAATCATAAAGGCTGATAGAATTGAAAGTTTCAATAAAGATTACCAAAAAAATATAGAAATAAAAGGAAATTGGACATTCCCAGTAAAAGTCACAAAACTTGCTGCAAATGTCATTAAACCTAAAGATGTATTTGAAAAAGACGGAGTATTTGCAAAAGTTAATAATATAAGCGTGGACAGCTCAGTTACTAATATTCAAGTTGACACTTGGAATAAATTAGGCTTAGTAAACTATGTATATGACGTACAAAATGTAAAATTGACTGATGAAAATGGCAATTCGTATGATGTTAAAGGTGGAGGCATCAGCTCTGACGATAAAAGCAGCAAAAGCTACTTTCAAACAAAAGTCTTGGAAAAAGGTATGAAATATAAATTTCAATTTGACTTGATAATGGTTGAATATATGGGTTTTAATGAAAACAACATCAAAGAAAAAATCCAAGGCTATGGTACAGAGGCTTACAATAACGCCAAGAAAAAAATACAAGTTGAAATACCGTTTGAATATTAAGCATAAAACAAAACTTTATTAAAGCATCAATAAAGGCTCAAATATGTTCATCAAAGGGAAATGCTAGTATCGCCGAAAGCGAAAAATACCCTAAGATAAATATATTGAGCCTTTTATAATAGCTTTTATTAAATAAACTTTAACGCTTATTGCTACTAAACCTCTAAAATAAAACTAAACTGCTCTTTATTTTTCTAGCAGCTTTATGTCTCACAAATCTGATTTTTTACTTCGCTTTTATAGCTGTACATCCTTTCGTCAGCCAATTTAACTACATTTTCATATCCTGTAGTAGCAAACTCTTTACTGCTTGCAATCCCATAGGATACACTTAAACTATAACCCTTTTCGCCATCACGATTGACTTCATCAATAACTCTAAATAACTGTTTAATATTATCATTTATATCTTCAACCTTGTCAAACTGGGCTACTACTATAAATTCATCTCCGCCATATCTTATTTTTTTACAATAATCGTCACTGAAAGAACTATTAAGACAATTCGCAAAATTAACCAGCATTTCATCACCCTTGTCGTGTCCTAAATGGTCATTTACTTCTTTAAGATTATTTAAATCAAACATGACAATATAATAATCAAACCCATTTTTTATTAAATCCATTATATATGCAATCCCTGATGTCCTATTACCAAGACCTGTTAATTTATCTATATATGCCAAGCTTTTTAATACCCTTATTTGCATTTCATATTTTTCTATTTCATCAAGCTCCAAAAAGTATAAAAATAACGGAATTATTATCATTACCAATACGGCTATTGTGATAAGATTGTCATTTGTTATATCCATAATTTCAGTCAAATTAAAATTATGTATTATAATATGTACAACAATTAGTGCAAAACTAATACAGTTGCCAATAAGCAACACATTTTCGTATTTTTTCTGATTTTTATAGTCTATATATAAAGTATAAAATAACACCAATAAGACGATTAAGGCATAATTTCTAAAAAGCATAATCGTTTTTGATATACAAAGTGTTCCTGAAAGGTGAAGTGCAGTTGCTCCAATTAATATCAACAAGCTTAATAATTTGACTATATCTATAGCCTTAGTTTTACCCGATTTTTTCTTTATCAATGCAACCAAGAACAGATACATGACAAAGGTAGCGTAAATCGAAAAATATTCCAAAAAAGATATTATTTCATAATTTCCTGTTATCGCTTGTATTATTCCGCTTGTAGTACAATTCCATAGACCTATAAAGAACATAGTTGCAAATGAATATGATAAATGTAAATTATTCTTTTTTGTAATAAGGAATAATACTACATACACTAGATTTCCAAATGCCCCTAATGAAAACAAGAATATTCCTGAAACTATCCCAAATACGTTATTTATAAGGATTTCATGCCAAATATTATTACTTGAAGTAAATTTAAAAAAATCTACCCATCTGTAAGACATATCCTCTACAATCCTTTGCTTTATCACTAAATCTGAGGTTTTATCTCCCAAGCTCCTTAGCTTGACTATATGATATCCTCTACCTAAGGTCTTACCTTCTCTATATAAATCTTCACCGTAAGAATATATATTTTCCCCTGATAAAAATACATCTATGGTAGAACCGTATGTTCTGAAAACTAGATTTTCATTATTATCTGACAACTTGAAATCTTTTTTAGTTATAGTCACTACATCTCCAGCCTTTACAGGAGGAACGTTTATTTTGTCTATATACAGATTTTCATAAACCTTGTCATTTATATTCAAATTTACTTTTTCTTCATCCCAATTAATTATACTAGCATCACTATTTTTGAAAATATATACAAATATCAGCGATATAGCTAATAATGAAAGAACTGCAAGTATCTTCTCGACATTTCTCTCCAGAATTTCCATTTTTTCTACAATTCCTCCAAAAGCTTTTATTTAGTCATATTCTTAAAATGATAAATTAAATTTATAAATTCTACAACATAATTTTTATTATGTTGTAGAATTTTTCAATGCTCAAGCTTTCAATACAACATTAAAATTTCATTTTCAAATTTTTTTCTATAGTCTAAATTTAGCAATCTGTTCTTGTAATTCCATTGCCAAATGTGCCAAGTTTTCAGACGCCGAAAGTATATCATTTATTGATTGCGTTTGTGATGTAACAGAGGCTGACGCTTGCTCAGTTGTAGCAGCATTTTCCTCAGCTATTGCTGACAGATTTTCTACAACTCCTACTATTTTATTTGTTCCGTCTTGTATATTTTTTGATGACGATGTTATCTTTTCTATTATTTCTTCACTAATCTCTACAGCTTGTGCAATTTGGTTAAAGTTATCTTGAGTGTCGTCTGCACTTTGGACTTGCTGCTCTACAGTTTTTCCTACCTCTGTCATCGTATCTACTGCACCTTGTGTACCACTTTTTAGCTCTACAATAACAGATTTTATCTCTTCTGTAAAACCGGCAGTTTGTTCCGCTAATTTTCTTATTTCTTCGGCTACTACTGCAAAGCCTTTGCCTGCCTCACCGGCTCTTGCCGCCTCTATAGCAGCATTTAGGGCAAGTAGGTTAGTTTGGTCTGATATGGATTGTATCATTTCACTTGCTGATGTAATTTTATCCGCACTCTTGTTTGCCTCAACCAATACTACGGTCATATCTTGTGCAGCTTGATTTGCCTTATCTGTTATTTGCATAAGCTGTTTAAGAGACTCTTGACCGTTTTCCTTTTTTACATTTATAGTTTCTACAGCGTCATTTAGTTCAGTAACCATTTTTGCAGTATTTTCTACAACAGCTTGAATATCTTGGATATTTTGTGCTGCATCAGTAGTATCGTGAGCTTGGCTTGTTGCTCCTTCAGCAATATTATTTACTGCACTTGACACCTCATTTGAAGAGTCTAATGTGCTTTGTGATGTAGCTGTAAGCTCTTCACTTGTTGCAGCTAAATTTTGTGCATCATTTGAAATTGTTGATATCAATGTCTTAACATTTTCAGCCATAGACGATGCTGAGGACACTATTTCGCTTATCTCGTCTTTATATTTTAGGTAAGGCAGCAGCTGCTGTCTTTCTTCATGCTTACTAAAATCATATTCAGCATATTTCCTCAAGCCACCGGCTAGTAATGTCAATGGCTTAGAAACCATTTTTTTAATTATAAAATATATTATAAAAGAAATTAAAATTATAACCAATATATTTATTATTATAGTCAACTTCACCATTTCTTTAGCTCCATCGACAAAATTATCTTTTAAGTCAACTATCGTATATGTCCAAACCTCATCTGTCCCTGCAATTGGTAGAGGTGTTGTCATAAATAACGCATTTCCTTTGTCAATTTTAATTTCTGCTGTCTGTTCAGAGCCTTTTGAAGTTTTTTCTGCAATCTCCTTTATTTTAGGATTAACACCAAAAGCATCCTTTCCTATTAATGCTAAATCCTCAGAGTTTATTACATATTTTCCTGTATTTGAAATTATTTCTATATGTGACATATCTGCTGACATCTGTTTTTCCAAATTGTTTGCTATTGCTTTTAAATCTATATCTACAGTACAAACACCTATAGTTTTTCCGTTAAAATTTATAGGATAAGAAAGCGTAGTGGCTGTAGTGCCATAAGATGTCTGATATGGGTCTGTTATAGAGGCTTTGCCTGATGAAATTACCCCCGCATACCAACTGCCACTAAAATCAGGTAGACCTGATGCTTCAACTTTGCCATCTTTTTTGGTCAAATTTATTCCATATCTGCCTAATTCGCCATCTTTTCCATCAAACACATTTGGTTCAAAGAATGCTCCCAAACCTGATACAAGGTTATCATCCACTTCAAAAGTATTAAAAACAAGTTCCTCTAGGTATTTTCTATCACGATTTTCTGCAGGATTTTTCTTCATATATAAATCCGTTGCCATTTGCAAGCCACGCACCATTGTATTCGCCTCGCCAAATACCTCTTGTGATTGGCTGGATAGTTTTCTGACTTCTTGTAACCTTACTGTACTTGAAAGTCTTAATTCATGATTGTAGTAGGAAATTCCATCGTACACAAGCTTGGCAGATAATATGACTACTAAAGCCACCACAATGTAAGCTACTAGCCTTGTACCAAGGGATTTAATACCCCCCCCATTTTTTATTTTTTGAGCCTTACCAGTTTGAAGTCGCTGTGCTGAAACTTTCATACCTTGCCTCCTAAAATTTTGAACTACTCTTATAAATCTATAGAAACAATCAGTCCTTTTTATTTTTTACCGATTGTAGTCTATTTTACAAATTATTTAGCATATTCGTTTTTATGTTTTTTTAATGAATATATTGGTTTATAGTTTAGTTAAAGATTATATAAATATGTATCTAATATTGTGATTTTTTATAAGCATTTTAAACAGTTGGGTATTTACTTAATTTTTACTTAATTATACCATTTTTGTAATCGATTTACAATGTTTATCATTATTTTAAGCAAAATTAACATAGCTAAGTTAAAATATTTAAAAAAAAGAAAGACTATAAGAATTTTTATATTCTTATAGCCTTATTTTTTAGGCAACTTATACTAACTTACATAAGAAAATGTAGTATTACACAATAATATGCAGATATTTCACAAAATTTTATCAATTTGTTTTCAATAGTAGTTGGTCATCATTTACATATTATCCTTTACGCCTACTGCTACAATTCTTGCTTTTGCTCTGAGTTCTCCTGCTGCCTCCATTTCCATGTTGACTATTACTTTTCTTTCGCCTATTTCTTCTGGTGTAGCTGTGATTTTTACTGTACCATCAATTGGTACTGGTTTTTTAAAATCTACTTCCAGTCTTGCTGTGATAAAGCGTCCTATTACTGTATCCTCTGTTAAATCAAGTCCTTTATTTTTATGTGCAAAGTATGCTGCTGATGCTGTACCTGTGCAGTCAAATGCCATTGCTATCATGCCGCCAAACAGATTGTTTGGTACTCCTCCGGTGAATTTTTTGTCAGGTACAAATTCACATACGCAGGACTTGCCATCTTCACTTGGCACTGTGTGCAGGTGTATTCCGTCCTCATTTTTTGGGCCGCAGCCCCAGCAATATTGAAATCTTTCTCCATAAGTTTCTTGGATTACTATATCTTTTTGTGTACTCATTTTTACTCCTTTTGTTTTATGTAATATGATAATTATTGTTTTTCTTAAAAAATATTATACATCATATTTTGTATAATTTAAATAAAAAATTGGGGCAAGGAAAATTTTTCTCCTTATCCCAATTTTTATTTATTGATGATTGTATTTAAAATTTAAATTTATTAATTGTATCTTTGATATCGATTATATCGTCATGTAGCACCTGTGTCTGTTGTGATACCATGTGAAGTGAGGCAGACTGCTCTTGTATTGTAGCTGTGGTTTCTTGTGTGCTGGCTGCATTTTCTTCGGCTATTGCTGATAGATTTTGTACTATGTCTACTATCTCTACTTTTTTATTATCCAACAGGTCTGTTGTTTTTTCTAGGTCTACTACTACGTTTTTTAAATCTCCCAAGGAGTTTGATATGTCATTAAACTTATCTTGTGTAGAATATACTTCTGCAGATTGTGCTTTTATTGCCTCGCTCAATATTTTTACTGTATCTACGGCTTTTTCTGAACGTTCTTTTAGTGCTGTGATGACTGTATTTATTTCTTGGGCAAAGCCTATGGATTGCTCAGCCAATGTTCTTACGTTGTCTGCTACTACTGCAAAGCCTTTGCCTGCCTCTCCTGCTCTTGCTGCCTCTATTGCAGCGTTTAGGGCAAGTAGGTTCGTTTGGTCGGCTATTCCTTGTATCATTTGGCTGGCTGTTTCTATTTTTTGTGCATATTCATTTGTTTGGGTAACTATTATATTTATCTGTTCGCTGTCTTTGCTGCTTTTTTCTGTTTTTTCAATTAGTTCGTCTAATATCTTAAAGCCTTCGTCTTTTTTCTTTTCTATTTGTGTTCCTACTTCTCTTAGGTTCTTCATCAGTGTGAAGTCATTTTCTAGGGCTTGTCCCATTTCATTTACTTTTACTGCTGAGTCCTCTGTATCTCTAGCTTGGTCGGATGCTCCTCTTGCTATTTCTTCTACTACTTTTGATATTTCTTCTGATGAATTTGAGCTTTTTTGAATGTTTAGCTTTAGGCTTTCTGAGTTATTTTCTATTTCTAATGCCTTTGAATTAACCTCTGACACTATTTCGTGAACTTTACCGGTAAACATATTAAAGCTTTGTGCTATTTCTCCGATTTCGTCTTTAGATTTTACTTCTAAGCGTTTTGTCAAATCTCCTTCACTGCCTGCTAAATCGTCCATTTGTTTTTTTATTTCGTTTAGGGCGGATACTTTTTTGCCTATAAGTGTAAATGAAGTTGTCAATACTATGACTAATAAAATTATAACTGCATATACAATATAGTTAATCGTTGTAGAAAAGGCTGTCGCCTCGGATACTTTTTTAGCTGAATATTCATTTAGCTGTGTAATAAACTGATTTACATATACATCGATTTTTTCTTTATAAGAGGCATAATTTGTATCAAACATCATTGTGCGTGCCGCATCTATATCGCCCTGCTCAAAGCTTTTCATGGCAATATCTTCGATTTTTGCCAAATTTGCGGACTCTTGTGTTGCTTTTTGTAGTGTATCTATAAACTCTTGTGGAGTTTTCATCTCATTTAGTCTTTCTATGCCCTTTTCTCTTCTTTTTGTTGTATTAACTTCTTCCCAGTAATTGTCGAGGTGCTTTTTATCAGTTGTTATGACGTAAAGTCTTGCCTCATTTGTAAGATAATCTGACGCATCAGCTACGCTTTGGGCAATTTGGCTAAATTCAAACTGTCTGTCATAGGTTTGCATAACGTTCTTGTTCGCCTTGGTCATTACTGACAGCATTGCTATTAATATAAATAAAGTTAACACGATAATAACTATAATACCTTTAAGTAAACTCCTAATCTTTATGTCATTTAACTTCATGTTAATACCCCCACCATTTATAAATATCTTACAACTCAATAAAGTTTATCAAATAATAATAAATTATTCAAGATATAATCTTTAATTTATAGGAATTTTATATATTATTTGAAATTTTAAAAAATACCTCCTAATGCACCGGAGGTATCTTAAAATTTAAAATTTTATGTGTATTTAGCCTATCAATCCTTCAATTTTTTGCAAATATATATCGCTTAGCTGTTTTTCTGTAAGGTTTGCACTTAATTCGTCCAGTACAATTTTGCCTGTGTCAAGCATGATTACTCTGTCAGAATATTTCAGTGCGTCTTTCATATTGTGAGATATCATAATTGTTGTCAATTTTTTAGTTTTTATGAGTTTTTTTGTCTTTTCCATTATTACTGTTGAGGTCTTTGGGTCAAGTGCGGCTGTATGCTCGTCTAACAATAATAAATCAGGGTGTTTCATCGTAGCCATGATTAGCGAAAGCGACTGTTTTTGTCCGCCTGATAAAAATTTTACTTTCGTGCCCATTTTATTTTCAAGTCCTAGGTCTAGCTCTTTTAGTAGCTTTCTATATACATCTAGTTTTCTTAAATCGATTAGTTTTTTTAATGAAAACTTTTCGCCTTTTTTATCTGCCAGTGACATATTTTCAAGTATAGTAAGAGATGGACACACTCCAAAATTTGTATCTTGATGTACCTTGCCTATATGCACTGCTCTTTGTTCTTCTCTAAGTCCGCTTATTTCCTTGCCGTTTATTAGGATTTCTCCGGCGTCCTGAGTAATGCTGCCACCTATAATGTTAAGTAGTGTTGATTTGCCTGAGCCGTTTGTACCAATTAGGGCTGTGCAAGTGCCTGTTTCGAAATTTAGACTGAAGTCTTCAAATAATCTGACTTCGTTTTCGGTATTTTTATTAAATGCCTTGTAAATATTTTTTATTTCTAGCATTATCTTCTCCAATTTTTAAAATTGCAAATATTTAATTCTTCTCTGATTTTTTGTTTAAAAATTTACTTGATAATTCCGCATTATTATATGCGATAAAAGCTATGACTATTAAAGCGGTAGTTGCCTTTAGATAATTTGATGGCAAGCCTATAAAAAGTGCTATCCCCCAAATTAATTTATATGCAATCGCCCCGATTATAGCTCTAGTCGTACCATTTAAATATTTGCTGTTTTTTAATATTGTATCCCCTATGATTATCGATGCCAGTGCATAGACTATAATCCCTGTACCCATGGTAGCATCGGCAAATTTTGAGCTTTGTGCCATAAGTGAGCCTGATAATGCGACAAGCCCGTTTGAAATCATCAGTCCTAGTATCTTATATTTATTTGAATTTTGCCCTAGAGTTCTAACTAATTTTTCGTTGTCTCCGGTTGCAACTATTAAATATCCGACTTCTGTTTTAAAAAATATATCCATTAAAATTTTTATTACCAAGCAAATTAGAATTAGTAAAAATATTACTTGGAGCTTATTTTCCGGAAATATATTGGCTGTAGAAAACAGTGGTAGGTTTGACTTTCCTCTACCTATGGTAGCCAAGTTTATGGAATAAAATATGTTGAGCGTGAGTATACCTGCTAATAGCGGAGTAATTTTCAGTTTTATAAACAAGATAGCTGTAATATATCCTGCTATCATGCCCCCTAAAAAGGCTACACACATAGCAACAATCGGATTTACCCCAATAGTCACTAGTGCGGCAAAAATAAATGCACCAAAAGGAAAACTGCCCTCTACTGACATATCCGCAATATCCAAAACTTTAAATGAGATGAATACTCCCATTGCAAGCACGGCATAAATTAGCCCCTGCTCCAACGACCCTAAAAATAAGCCCATTTAAATCTCCTATCTTCATTTAGTATCACAATCAGCTTTTTTGCAATACCCGTTTAATAAATATTTAAAAAAATCTTTCCAAAAGGAAATTATTCCAATTATATAAAAAAAGACTTTTATAGTCAAGCTTTTAGAACAAATTTATACTGGCATACATTAAAATTTATAGTATAATATAAAGTATGAAAAAAATATACTAAATAACAGAAAAAGAATATGAGCAAGTAGAAAAATTAAGAAAAACAAATACCAATAAAAAAACAGATAAAAAATTAAGAGTAATACCACTAAGATATGAAGGATACACAAATGTATAGATAGCAAAAATTACAGAGTATACTCCCAATTATATAGCCACCTTGTTAAAAAAATTTAAAGAAAGAGAAATAAAACAGTATTATAAAAGTAATATGAAAGGTGGAAATCACAGATATTTGACACAAGAAAAAGAAATATTGTCAGAATTTGAAAAAATAATGAAAAAAGGACAAGTAATAGATGCAAAAATATTAAAAATAAAATTTGATGAAGAAATAGGAAAGCAAACACCGGATAATTTTATATATAGACTATTAAAAAGACATGGATATAGAAAAGTTATGCCAAGAAGCAAGCATCCAAAAAAAGCGAGTAATTAGGATATAAAATCCTCAAAAAAATTAAAAGAATAGCAAAGAAATCAGAAAACGATTACCCAAATAAGAAAATACGAATAATGTTTCAAGATGAAGCCGGCTTTGGTAGAATAAATAAACCCAAGTATTGTTGGTGTAGAAAAGGAATAAGACCACAAGTACCATGTCATCATATAAGAGAATATAGGTACACATATGGAGTAGTAGAACCAAAAACAGGAGAAAATTTTTTCTTAGTAATGCCAAATTGTAATACATATAATATGAATGTATTCATGCAAGAATTATCAAAAGAATATTAACAAGATATGATACTATTAATATGTGATGGAGCAAGTTGGCACAAATCAAAAGGGCTAAAAATATCAAAAAACATCAAAATAATACACATACCTCCATATACACCGGAAATAAATCCCATAGAACAGATATGCAAATAAATCCGACAAATGGGATTCAAGAATGAAGTATTTAAGACATTAAAAGACGTAATTGATAGATTATGTGAAACAATAAATCAACTTACAAAAGATATGGTAAAAAGTATTACATTAAGAAATTGGATACGTGAGATATAAAATATATGCTACAATATTTAACGTACTTTAGTATTAGAATAAAAACGCTACCTTTGAGTTGTTCACATCGGAGCACTTTTTGCCTATGACGAGCACTGGCAATCTCCTTTGTCGAACAACTCAAACTCATTTTTTATAAACTTGCATTCTGATTTAACACAGGTGTTGATATAAACAGGTTTTAGTGTCAGGATATTATTTTAAATTTTGCTACTTCCTTTTGAAGGTCTTCTGATATTTTGGCTAAATCTTCTGATGATTTTCTTATATTTTCCATTGATTGAGCCTGTGTATCCATTGAGGCACTCGCTTGTTGCGTTGCCGCCGCATTTTCTTCGGAGATTGCCGATAAGTCTTGTATAATATTTATTAGATTTGCGTTGCTTTTTACAATCTGTTCTGAAAGTTTTCCTACTTTTTGTATGAATTTTTCGGCATCCTCTATGGAAGCTGACATTTCCATAAAATTATTATTTGTTTCTTGAGCTTTTTGGTTTTGCGTTTTTACAATTTTTGAACTTCCTTCTATGGTGTTTACCGCGAGTTTTGTTCTTTCTCTGAGTTCATTTATTACTTTTTTTATGTCGTTTGTAAATCCGGCGGATTGTTCGGCTAATTTTCTTATCTCTTCTGCAACCACTGCAAAGCCTTTTCCAACTTCACCGGCTCTTGCGGCTTCGATTGCGGCGTTGAGTGCCAATAGGTTGGTCTGGTCGGATATTGACTCGATCATTTCGCTGGCTTTTGATATTTCTTCGGCACTTTTATTTGCGTTCAATATTACGTCTGTGATCTCATCACTTGCTCTGCTGCTTTCTTTTATGGAGTTTTGCAATTCTGATATCGTTCTGTTTCCCGCGTCTTTCTTTTCTTTAATTAAATACACCGAGCCTAATACGTTCTCAAACGCACTTAACATTTCTCCAAGAAGAAGGTTATTATCTTCGACGCTCATAGCTGCATCTTGTGTTTCCTGTGCCTGATTTGTTGCTCCAT
Organism: Criibacterium bergeronii; assembly: GCF_001693775.2. Taxonomy (GTDB): domain Bacteria; phylum Bacillota; class Clostridia; order Peptostreptococcales; family Filifactoraceae; genus Peptoanaerobacter; species Peptoanaerobacter bergeronii. The sequence continues at coordinate 28,519 of NZ_MBEW02000016.1, forward strand.
TTGCAATGTTTGAAACGGCACCTGATACTTCATTTGCTGAAAGAACGGTGGATTCGACAATTTCTTTAAGTTTTTGTGATGTGCTTGCTGTGTTATTGGAATGTTCGTTTATTTTGATTATTGTAGATTTAATGTTTTCCGCCATCCGCTTTATTCCTTTTGACATATCTCCAAGCTCATCGTTTCTGTCAATATAATCATTGTCGATTTCTATATTGAGATTACCGTTTGACAGTTTCAGCACTTCTTCGATAACTTTTTTAATCGGCTTTGTAATTGATTTTGAAACCAGATTGGATATCAAAAGGATTATTATTAATACCGCAATGGAAACTAAAATTATAAGGTTTTGTAAATTTGCGAGGTCTTTTAATATATAGTGTTCAAGTTTTGCCGTACACATAAACAGATCGGTGTTTTTTATAGGCTCGTAATTAAGGATATAGTCTTTGCCGTTAATCGTCTTTTCAACGGTATTTGTATGCCCCTGCACCATATCGGATACTAAGCTTTGAAGCTCTTCATATCCTTGTATGCTGTCGCTTATGTAGTTTTTCATATTCTTAACCAATTCTATGTCGTTATGTGCGATTATGCTTCCGTTTTTATCGACTACAAATGTAAAGTCTTGCGGAGTATCTGTATTTTTGTTTATAATGATGTTATTAAATTCAAGTGAATCGTAGACCGCTCCAAGTACACCGACCATGTTTTTTGTGGAATCTCCGTCTTCGTATATCGGGGTTGTGATTATTGTGTTTAATTTTTTGTCGCCTTCGTTAAGCAGTGGATTAGCTATTATGCTTTTGTTTTCTTTTATTGTACTTATAAAATTAGGCTTGTCTTTTAAATTGAATGTTATATCAGTATTTGGAACGAATGAATCTCCATTCATATAGGATATTTGAAAGTCAACTTTTTCGCCTTTATTTTCAAAAACTTTTGCCCTTAGTCCAAGTGCTTTTTCTTGCCTTTCTTTGTTCATTGAGTATATATCAGCATCTGCGGCTAACTGTTCCAGCATTGTGGTTTTTTCTTTAAGTTTTGAAGAAAAAAGCAGTGCCTGCTCATCGGTGATGGCGTTTATGTAAGATTTGCTGTTATCCAGGATGATTTTTCTCAAAAATACGGATAACCCTATGACTGATATAAGTATTGCAACGAATACCACTGCTGAATAGGTTATGCTTATTTTTTTCCCGATGCTTTTAAAATTAAATACATGTCTTCCTGTCAGATTCTTGTTTACTTTCATTTTTCTGTCCTTTCAAACTTTACGGCAATGTAAAAAACAACACGCCCGAATTTCGCTATAAAAACGCTGTATCAAAGATTGAAACATTTCAAAGCATTTTTAAACAAAAACAGCAGTGTTTTCTTAATTCATCTATTATTATACAGCCAAACATTCGGAAAATCAACACAAACATCAAAATGTTTCCGTAAGCGGGCAGACATGTAATTCAAAACATCTATATAAACACGCTCACAACTTACACGAGAACAAATCTGTTATGGTGATACACGTTTATCATTGTGATTTAAGAGTATATAGAGAATGAAATAAAAAAATCTTATTTATAAATTCGCAATTCGGGTATAATACTGAAATACATTAAAATTTATAGTATAATATAAAATATAAAAAAATATACGAAATAACAGAAAAAGAATATGAACAAGATATGATACTATTAATATGTGATGGAGCAAGTTGGCACAAATCAAAAGGGCTAAAAATATCAAAAAACATCAAAATAATACACATACCTCCATATACACCGGAAATAAATCCCATAGAACAGATATGCAAATAAATCCGACAAATGGGATTCAAGAATGAAGTATTTAAGACATTAAAAGACGTAATTGATAGATTATGTGAAACAATAAATCAACTTACAAAAGATATGGTAAAAAGTATTACATTAAGAAATTGGATACGTGAGATATAAAATATATGCTACAATATTTAACGTACTTTAGTATTACAAGACTTGAAACATTTATTTGGATTTTACCTACTACGAAAATATCAAGATATTTATTTGTCTAAAGATACTAAATTTCTTCTAATAATTTTATGTGTACTATAAAAATATATGGCTAAAATAGCAAAAGTATAAACAGATATTAGATAATAAGCTCTTGGAGTAAACTCCACATACGAAAAAGGAAGTCCGGTAATTTTTTCCATGGAAAAATAGAAAAAATCATATATTGCATTAACTATATTTGCCAAAATTTTAGATAAAAATGGTATCGGATACAAAAATATTGAACTGATTAAAAATGGATAGGAAAATGAAACCAGCGGTACAGCTATCAGATTTGTAAGTATACTGTAAGTAGCAACGCCTTTAAATACTACAGCCACATACACAAATGTCAAAACTTGTGCGGAAATTGTCATTGAAATTAGTGCAAAAACAGCTTTGATGTACTTATTGGCCATTTTTCTTGTGAAAAACTTATAGATTTTGCTGTAAAACATCGCTATGGAAAAAACCGACAAGAGTGACAGGATAAAGCCAGCGTCAAACAATATATACGGGTTTAAAATCATGTAGACAGTCGATAGCAAAAATCCTATCGAATATACGTCATATTTTTTATTCAAATAAATGCTTGCTATATATGTAATGTAAAAGATATACGCTCTGACACATGGACTTGCAAACCCTATTAATGCCACATAAAAAAAGGTCAATGCCGCAGAAGTAAAATATCTTGATTTCACCGGCAGAAAAAACAGCAAGCTAAAAAATATACCTGAAAAAACAATTATGTGAAAGCCTGATATACTTATCAAATGGTTTATACCGGCTAATTGATAAAGCCCTCTTTGCTCAGAATTTATAAACCCTCTGTCCGCTGTAATTAAGGCTCTTAAAATCCCGTTGTGCTTAAAATATATGCGGTCTATAGTTTTATTTAGGTTTTCTCTTATTTTTAGTATGTATATATACGGATTGGATTTGTAGCCGATTTTTTCTATTTTGTTTGCTTTTAATGTATAATCATACCCCTTGGATTTTAGGTATAGATTGTAACTAATTGCTGATGATGTGATTACATATTTATTTTCAGTATACAAATTAGGTTTATGTATTTTTTTACCTTTGTTTTCAGCTCTGTTATCTGTCAAAAGTCCGCTAACCTTTAGTACATCTCCGGCTTTATATTTTTTTTTGGCAAAAATTAAATTTATAACTGTATCTTCACAATAAATCGTCACACTGCTATTTTTTACTCTTACCTCTTTTACAGTTACTATCTTATCCTTGACATTTTGATTTGGCTCAAATTTTTTGAGGTCATATCTTAAATATATGATTGTTAAAAGAAAAGAAAAAATAAATATAATAACCGCTGGATGTCTTAGTTCAAATTTTCTTAACATTTTCAAATACAATCCTTAATGTTAAATTAAAATATGTTGCAGCTTTAAAATCCAATTGTCATCTATTATAGCATATTGAAAAAAGCTATGCTATAATAATATATATTATATTAATAAAATAGTAGGTGCTGTTATAGAATATTTAGCATATCTTTTCATCGCAGGATTTTTAAACATTATTATACAGTTTTTTGTAATAAATTTTTACACAGTTCCTATAATGTTAGCTGTTGACGGCACAATATTATTATGTCTTTTTAAACAGATAATTAAAGACGTTGTCAATAAAAGTTCTAACCGTTATAAAAAACAGGTATTGCCTTTTGGCAATACCTGCTAATGTTTTCAAACTAAGCTTCTTTAGCGTAAACGCTAACTTTTTTTCTTTTTAAATCTTTCTTTTCAAATTTTACTACTCCATCAACCATAGCAAATAAAGTATCGTCTTTACCAAGACCTACGTTAGTTCCCGGATGGATTTTTGTACCTCTTTGTCTAACTATGATAGAGCCTGCTGTAACTAGTTGTCCATCACCGGTTTTAACTCCTAGTCTTTTAGAATGAGAGTCTCTGCCGTTCTTTGATGAACCAACACCCTTTTTACTAGCAAAAAGCTGTAAGTTAATCTTTATCATATTTCCACCTCCTCAAAGTTAAGTGAAATATTATTCTCGTATTGTTCCTGCAAATCTCTAAAGCTAACTTCTAACATTTGAGTTAAGGTATCTAGCTTTATCTGCTGAATATTGTCAACTTTTTGTGGTACATCGATAGTAATTTGACCGGTCTTTTCATCCACTGTGAAAAAATCGTCTCTGTTATCCAGTGCAAGTATCATTGAATTGACTACTGCTTGAGATAATACAGATACTGCCGCACAAACTATATCTTTACCATAGTCGGCATAATTAGCGTGATTACTTATCTGCAAGTTTGTTATCTTGTTATTAGTTTTCTTAATATTAATTTTAATCATATCAACTATGCTTCGATTTTTTCTATCTGTATTTTAGTGAAAGGTTGTCTATGACCTTTTTTTCTACGATAGTCTTTTTTAGCTTTGTATTTGAAAACTATAATCTTCTTGCCTTTGCCATGTTCTACAACTTTAGCAACGACTTTAGCAGATTTTACATCTTCTCCTGCTTTAACGTCTCCGTCATTTGATACTGCTAGTACCTCTACTTCTACAGTATCGCCTTCGTTTGCGTTAAGCTTTTCAACTTCTAGTACATCGCCTTCATTTACCATGTACTGTTTACCGCCAGTTTTGATTATTGCGTACATTTTTACACCTCCTGTTTTTTCAAGTCTCGCCACGATTGGTCTTGCCAAGATGGCAATGTTATATATCACCTAATCTATGTGCGGAAATATACTCGTACAATATACTACAAAATTCTCTTGTTGTCAAACGAATTTTTTATAAATTGCATAGTTTATGATTTTAATTAATATATTAATTTTTACCAAATGTCACTTGTTCCGTTATATTAAACCTCTATTTTTTCTTTATATAAAATAGTTGTTGTTGTTTTTAAAGTAATCTTATGCCCTGTCTATATCTCAATGTATAAAATATTATGTGCAAAGTTTTTTTACTATTATACGTATTATCTGATATATAAGTCAAAATTTTTATATAGAAAACATTATTTTCCCATAAAAAGAAAAATTGTGTGATGTTTTTTGCAAAAGTTTTATTTTTTGTCATTAGTTAATTTTCTTTTAAACTATTAGATGTATATTATCAATATAGCTTAAAATCAATTTACTTTTTATTTTGTGGGTATAATGTTATAATAAAATAAATTTATTTAATTATCGAAAGGATATACTATGAAAAAAATACAACTGTTTACTGCTGATTGGTGTCCTCATTGCTCACACGCAAAGGCTTGGATAAAAGAATTGCAGCAGCAAAATCCTGAGTATGCAAAGCTTGATATACAGACAATAGATGTAGACCATCAAAAAGAAAAATTAGAGGGGTTACATTTTGAGTACATTCCTACTTTTTACATTGATGGTGAAAAGGTAGTAGAGGGTGCAACTCAAAAGGAGCAAGTTAAAAGCGTTTTGGATAAAGCGTTATAAATTGGAGTGGGAAAATGAAAACTCTTGTTTTTGGTCATAAAAATCCTGATACTGATTCAGTTTGTGCTAGCATTTCTTATGCGTACCTCAAGGACAAGCTTAACGATGCTGTCGAGCCTAGGGTTTTGGGCGAAATAAGAAACGAGGCAAAATTTGTGCTTGACTATTTTAAGGTAAAAGCTCCTGCATTTCTTGATAATGTTTGGATACAAGCGAAAGACCTTGATTATGAAAAAATTCTTCCTCTTACTTTGACATCTTCTATATATGATGCTTTTAAGACTATGGAAAAACAAAAAATCCATACTCTTCCAATTATTGATGATGTAGGTAAATTACTTGGTATAGTTTCGATGCAAGATATCGCCTCAGGTCTGTTTTATGCTGACTATGATGCGGTGGATTCAACTTTGTCATCACTTATTAGAACATTTTGTGATGACGAGCTAAATCTTTTTCATACACCCAAGGCTGGATTGGATATAGCTCTTAAAGGAAATCTTGAGGTTTTTGATTCCAATTCTTTTAGTCATAATAATTTAAATGAAGATACTGTTGTAATCTTGGAAAAAAATTATAGGCAGGATTTTTTTGAAAATTTAAATCACTCTCTTGGTCTACTGATTTTGTCAGGTATTGACAGTATTTCAGAATACGAAAAAAGTTTGATAGAAAAATATGATATTCCTGTTTTATCCGTAAATGTAGCTATTGCAGGTGTAGTTACAAAGATTACTCAATCAAGGAGTATCGAGTCTATCATGAAAAAGAGCAATATAGTCAAGTTCACAATGGATGACTATCTCAGCGATATAAAGGACACTACTTTAAAAACTAAGTTTAGAAATTACCCATTACTAGACCATGATGGTAAGTATATCGGTTTTATAGGTAGGAGGCATTTGATAAGACCTGGTAGAAAAAATGTCATTCTTGTAGACCACAACGAATTTCATCAAAGTGCAAATGGTATTGATGAGGCAAATATTCTTGAGGTGGTCGACCATCATAGAATAGGTGGGTTCAAAACTGTTGAGCCTATACAATATATCAGCAAGACTGTAGGCTCTACCTGCACTATTATTCATCAGATGTTTAAAGATGCGGGTATAATGATACCTTATGATATTGCCGGTTTACTGATTAGCGGTATACTTTCTGATACTCTTCATTTTAAATCTCCGACTTGCACAAAATATGATATCGATGCGGCTAATTCCCTAAACAAAATTTTAAAGCTTGACTTAGATAATTACACTAATCAAATGTTTAAGGAGGGTTCTTCTATAAAGGGTCTTAGCCTTGAGCAGATTTTAAATAATGACTTGAAAGAATTTACAATAAAAGGAAAACTGGTCGCTATTTCTCAGATATTTACTCTTGATATTGACTATATAGACAAGATCAGCGAAGAGCTTGTAGTCTATCTTGAAAAGCTGGCTGAGCAAAAGGGTTATTTCAATGTAGTCTTAGCTGTCACCGATATAGTAAAAGAGGGTTCATATATTTATTATTATGCTGATTCTTCAGTAATTAAAAATGCTCTTGGCACTGAATCTAAGCAAGGGGTTTTTGCTCCATATCTAGTTTCTAGAAAAAAACAAATTCTTCCTGAGCTTACTCGTGCATTTGAAGAGGCTTATTAATCAATAGAAATAAAAAATTTTAGGAGTAAAGATGTCTAACATTTTTGCAAAATTAAAAAAAATCTTCCACAAGGATAAGGTCACTGTAGAAAGCTTTGAGCAAGATGGCAATACAACCGGCAAGATTCATGCCACTATTTCTCACTTTAAAACATTCAGCTTGATTGCTCTTGTTATTTTTGCTTTTGTATTTTATTACTTCACGCTGTTCCCGATTAATCTAAAATCATTGCAATTTGATATGTATTTGTTGGTGCTGTTTGGTATTTTGACCTTTATATTTTTTGTAGATTCATTTGCAAATAATACCAGCAAAAAAATATATAAATTTTTGATATCCATCGCAGCTTTATTAGTGGTAGCAATTATTCTATCAAATTTATATTCTTCACCGATATTTCATGCAAAAAAATATGCAAATATGCTACAAAAAGAGACTGCAGATTTTGTTAAAGACTTTCCTGAGGCTGACTTTAACACATTGCCTGTAGTAGACAGAGAAACAGCTGTAAAACTTGGGGCAAGGAAAATGGGAGAAATGGGCGACCTTGTTTCTCAATATGACATAGACGAAACCTACTCTCAAATAAATCTTGCAGGAAAGCCGGTAAGGGTAACACCTCTTGTTTACGCTGATGTGATAAAATGGTTTTTAAACAAGAGCGATGGTATTCCTTACTATATTTCAATAGATATGGTTACTCAAAACTCTTCGCTGGTTAAGCTGGAAAAGCCTATCAAATACTCCATGAGCGATAAATTTGGCAGATATTTGTATAGACACGTTAGATTTAATTACCCTACAGCGATTATCGGCGAAATAAATTTTGAGCTGGATGATGAAAAAAATCCTTATTATGTAGTTTCAGCAATAGAGCCTACGATAGGTTTATTCGGTGCACCCGATGTAAAATATGTCATTGTCGTAGATGCAATCACAGGTAAAACTGAAAAATATTCACCTACTGAGGCTCCTGAATGGATAGACAGAGTATATCCGTCAAACCTAGTGCTTGCACAGCTATATAATAACGGACAATACCAAAAAGGCTTTATCAACTCAAAGATTAAACAAGATGGAGTAACTAAGCCAACAGATGGCTACAACTACGTTTCTAGGGGTGAGGATATATTTCTTTACACCGGTATCACATCTGTATTGCAAGACGCGTCTAATATAGGTTTTGTATTTATAAATATGCGTACAAAACAGACCTCCTACTATCCGGTATCCTCTGCTGAGGAATTTTCAGTAATGGATAGTGCCGCCGGCTCAGTACAAGAAAAAGGATACAAGGCGACCTTCCCTATACTGATAAATCTTAGAGGACGTCCAACCTACTTTATGGCGTTGAAAGATGCCGCACAGCTCACAAAAATGTACTCACTAGTAGACGCTCAAAGCTATCAAAAGGTTGCAGTAGGCTACACTATAAATGATACCTTAGACCAATATATGAAGATAACCAGCGACTTTAACTCTTTTGAATATAGCAATGAAGATAAATCAATTATAGTAGAAGAAATTCATCCGGTAGTTACAGATGGAAATACGCTCTACTATATCCTAGCAAACGATGACAAAACAATCTACATCGCCTCAATTGATGCCTCAGAAAAATTGCCATTTGTTAAAGTCGGTGATACTTTAAATGTAAAAGGTTCACAAAGGGATAATATATTCAGAATAACAAGCATAAATTAAAAATTTAGCAAGAAATGCTTACTAAAGCAATAGCTGAATTTACTAATAAAATTTAAAAAAGCCATGACTTATTTGAAACTAGGTCATGGCTTTTTATCTTTATCCAATTAATTTTAATAATTTGTGTTATAATAAAAATACAAGATTTTAATACCCTAAGCTTTTACCGGAGGATAAATGAATAAAGATAATTTAACAAGAATAATTGCTGCAGTGCTTTATGCTGCATCTGTATTTTATACTACACACGATACTATGACAAGGATTGCTGCAATATTAGTACCTATAATTGTGTTTTTTATAGTAAGATTTCAAAATAAGAATAATAAAAATAATACTAAAAATGTCAATAAACTAGTTGGACTGGCGATCTTACTTATAGCAGTAATGTTTCTAGTATGCGGCAAAACCGACTTGGAAAACTCCAACAAAGCTGCAAAAGTAAAAAAAGCTGTCACAACTAATGAAACTAACAATGAACCTAAGAAAAATTCTCAAGATATCTCTACACAAAGCGAAATACTTGAAAAAGAAACAAAATCAGAGGAAAGCTCAACTAATAATGAAAAACACCAGCTTTATGAAATAGCAAGGGTAGTAGATGGCGACACACTAAAAGTGTATATTGATGGCAAAAAAGAAACCATAAGATTATTAAACGTCAATACCCCCGAAAGCGTGGCAAAAGAAGAATATAGAAACGTACCACTTGGTAAAACTGCCTCAAGCTTTACAAAAAACTTCTTAGACGGACATAAAGTCTACCTAGAATATGATATCGAAAAATTAGACCAATACGGACGCACCCTAGCCTTTGTGTATACAGAAGACGGAGACTGCCTTAACAAGGCACTGATTGAGGCATCCCTTGCAAAGGTCGTAAAATTTGAGCCAAATGTAACACGATATGATGAATACAAAAAAATAGAAAAAAGAGTAAAGCAAAATAAACAAGGCATATGGGCAAATTACGAGGCAGCCTTTCCTAAAAAACCTGAAAATTAAAAGTTTTAAACTTTAATATTGGGAGATGTCATTTTTTTGACACCTCGCCAGTCCTCTTTCACTAAAATATTGAGCGATAATTGGTTGATAAAGTGAGCTATAACGTGTAAAATAAAAAGAAAAAAGAAAAAAGAAAATAGGAGATAAAAGCTGATAGTGCTTGTAAAGCTATGGGTTTAACAATGTCCTCAGCTATTAATATATTTCTTACAACGGAAATAATTGGTCGATTGAATTAGTTGGAACACAGAGTTTCGATTTAGAAGATGAAAACTGGTGTTGTGATGAGATTTTTGATTTTGGAACAAGAGAAAAACCATTATCTTGGAACGAAGAAAAGGCTTGGGATGAAATTTTAGACAAAATGATACAGCTTATAAAAAAGTATTTGGAGCAATGGTCATATTCCAATATATTAAAAAACTACCAAGGAGTAGGAATTGGATTTGTTGATTGAGATATAGAAATAGTATTTAACAAGTGATACACGCCGTAGTTTATCTTTTTTAAATATTTATACATATTTAAAAAAGAAGCTGAAATCTAATTTTTAGATTTCAGCTTATTCTACGTTTACTTATATTAACTATCTACTCAACAAAAACTTTATACTCTGAGTATCCTTTTTCGTCCATTTCTTCATATGGGATAAATTCCAGTGATGCTCCATTTATGCAATATCTTAGTCCGCCTTTGTCCTTTGGTCCATCTGTAAAAACGTGTCCTAGGTGTGAATTAGAATTTTGTGCTCTTACCTCTGTCCTAATCATGCCATGGCTTGTATCTTGATTTTCTTTTACTTTGTCAGTCAATATCGGTTTTGAAAAACTCGGCCAGCCACAACCTCCGTCAAATTTATCTTTTGAGGCAAAAAGTGGCTCTTTTGTGGCTTTATCCACATATATTCCTTTTCTGTACTCTTTATCCAATGGGCTTGAAAATGGTCTTTCTGTAGCTGCATTTACCATAACATCATAAGAAAGCTCGTCCACTCTTTTTTTAAGCTCCTCTTTTGATGGCACAAGATATTTTCCATCTATTAGTGGCTCGTTTGACATATTTAGATTTATATGACAATACCCATTTGGATTTTTATCTAAATAATCTTGGTGATAATCCTCAGCTAAAATAAATTCGGTTAATTTTTGCACCTCTACCGCAAGCTTACCATGTTTTTTTGTTTCAAATGCCATGATTTTATCGATTATCGGCTTATCGTTTTTATCTTCAAAGTAAATACCTGTCCTGTATTGTCTACCTATATCATTACCCTGCTTATTTACAGAGGTTGGGTCTATCACTCTAAAGTAGTGTAGCAAAATTTCTTCTAGTGATATTTTTGAAATGTCGTAGTCCAATTTCAAGGTCTCTGCGTGGTCTGTCTGAGATACGGTCTGATAATTTGTATCTTTGGTCTTTCCGTTGGCATAGCCTACGTCTGTATCTATTACGCCATTAATCCTTTGGAAATATCCCTCCATTCCCCAAAAGCATCCTCCTGCAAGATATATTGTTTTTTTATTTGCCATGATATAATCTGCCTCCTTTTTATTTATGCTTGCACCCTCTTTTGCATTATTAGCCGGACTGCTTGTCATTTTTAAATACATAAAAAACAGCATACCAACTAAAATAATTACTGCCAATAAAATTTTTTTATTCATATTTTTTCCATTCAACAGTTTAGAAAACAAAATGTAATGTATATTTGCTAAAATATTGTTATTTGATACCCAATAATATACATCAAAATCTATTTTACATAAAAAATGTATATAAGCTGTCAATTAATTTCAATTATCAATTTTATAAAGAAAATTAATTTTAGGTTACTAATTGCCCTATTATATTTTTAAATTAAGCTTTAAGTATTATAATGATTAAATAATTTAACAAAAACCTTATTAAAGGAGAATTTTATGAAAAAATTATTTGTAGCAGCATTCGCATTTTTAATGATGGCTGGCTCATCATCAGCTATTGATATTAATTTAAATGGAACTAAAGTCGAAACCGATGTTGATCCATACATAGTAAACGGTAGAACAATGGTGCCACTTTCCGCAATATCCAAAGGACTTGAAAGCCAAGTTGAATGGGAAAACATCAGCAAAACGGCGACTATTAAGAAAAATGGCAAGGTCATATTAGTAACAATTAATAATAAAAATGCTCTAGTTGACGGACATATAATGAAGTTGGATGCACCTGCTGAAATAAAAAATGATAGAACCATGGTACCAATCAGCTTTATCACAAAAGCTCTTGGTATAGATACAAACTGGGACAACGAAAGCAAAACCGTAATACTAGGCGATATAAACAGATATCATTCAGCTAAGCAAATAGAAAAAGCACAAGATGAAGATGTAAAAGATACTGACAGCAAACAAGAAAAAGATGAAATAAAAGAAGTTAATGAAGAAAAGTCTGAACATAAAAAAATCAATAAAGAACAAGAAAACATGACAATTGACAATCAAAAAGAAGAAAAGCAAGACAAAAAAGACAACTAAAAAGCAAAAGCTCAAAAATCAGATAAAAATGCCAATAAATCTACCCAAAACTTATTAATTAAGGGAAACATTAATTACGATGGCGAAAAAATTTACAATATGCCCGATGATAGAGACTACTTCATTACAATCATAAAAGAAAGCAAAGGCGAAAGATGGTTTAAGACAGCACAAGAAGCTGAAGATGCCGGCTGGAAACACGTAGTATACCCCGAATAATAAAATTTTTCTGATTAAAACCTCCATTAGGTATAAGTTTACCTGATGGGGATTTTTTTATGCGCTTAGCTCTGTTCGTAAAATACAAACTATAATCGAATAAATTTTAGGCTAAAATGCAATAATAAAGTTGACCTATACTTTTATAAAACATTTATTTTCTGACAAACAAAATATACAGCGACTGTAGGTATTTACCCCATTGTATAAGATATTTATATTACTTCTTTTTTGAAAAAGCTGAGGAAATATTTTTATATTTAGCTAAACATCAGAAATTAATACCTAAAAAAATAAAGACACTGAAAATTTATAATTTTCAATGCCTTTAAATTCTGAAATACTAACGTTTAGAGAATTGAGGTGCTCTACGAGCAGCTTTAAGACCGTATTTCTTTCTTTCTTTCATTCTTGGGTCTCTTGTTAGGAAGCCTTCAGCTTTAAGTGGTTTTCTAAGGTCATGATCAACTAATAACAATGCCCTAGATATACCATGTCTTATAGCACCTGCTTGACCGGTAAATCCGCCACCAGTAACATTTACAAACACATCATACTTGCCTGTTGTATCTGTAAGCTCAAGAGGACGTCTTACTTCTCTTTTTTGTACTTCATAGCCTTGACCGAAGTATTCTTCTATGTCTCTTTTGTTTATAGTAATCTTGCCGTCTCCTGGAAGAAGTCTAACTCTAGCAACAGAACTTTTTCTTCTGCCTGTGCCGATATATTGTATCTTTGCCATTAATCTGCCTCCTATTAATTAAATTCTAAAACTTCAACTTTTTGAGCCTGATGTGGATGCTCTGGACCCGCAAAAATTCTAAGTCTCTTCATCATGTCAGCTCTAAGCTTGTTTTTAGGAAGCATACCCCTTACAGAGTATTCGATTATCTTGGTTGGATTTTTGACAAGCAGTTTATCAAAATTGATTTCTTTTAAGTTACCTATATATCCTGTATGATGTCTGTAAACCTTGTTTTGTCTCTTTTTACCAGTAACTTGAACCTGTTCTGCATTAATTACTACTACGTAATCTCCACCATCTACGTTAGGTGTAAAAGTAACTTTGTTTTTACCTCTTAAAACTGTAGCAATTTCTGTGGATAGTCTGCCCAAAGTTTTCCCTTTGGCATCGACTAAATACCATTTTCTTTCAACTTCGGAAGGTTTTTGTAAATAACACTTCATTGATTTGTTTCCTCCTAATGAGTATGCATAAATAAACAATACACTAATAATGTATCATAAGTCCGGGGCTAATGGACAACTTATCTACACATTCTTATATATTTTAAATGATATATTATAAAAAGTCAATTGAATTTTAATAATTTTACAAATTAAGAAATTATCTAATGGCATAATATGAAAAGCACTGGTTTTTTATGGTTAATCTTACATTGTTTGATACTTCTTTATCTAGCTGAATTTGGCAAATACATTTATATATGTGCATTAGAAACTCACATATTTAAATTTAATGTTACAATTTGTAAACATTTTTTATGATTACCTTGTCATATTAAATTTTTTATATTAAAATCAAGAAGTAAAAATATTTTGGGTAGAGAAATTTTTTTCGGGGTATAATAGACCATGAGATTAATCACCTCGAATAAAATTTTAAGGAGAATTGATAAT
>NZ_MBEW02000017.1 GCF_001693775.2 Criibacterium bergeronii
CGGAACTGACAAAACTAATAGAAGCAGAAAAAGAAAAAGCTGAAAGTAAATAACAGTAAATTGAGGAGAATGACTATGAATGTAATATTTCATGTTGTAGAAGCAGAAAAGTGGACAGCAACACTTGATAATGCAAGAGATATACTATCTAGAGAGCCACAGGCGAATATAGAAATAATAGCAATGTCTAAAGCTGCTGGACTATTTGGGTCATATAGTGGACAATCTTTTGAAGGACTGATTGGAAATCCAAGAGTTAAATTTGTAATTGGAACTAAGGGACTTATAGAAAATAATTTAACCAAGGAACTTCTTCCTCAAGGCATAGAAGTTGAAGAGTCTGCGATTACAAGAATAGCAAGGCTACAGACGCAAGGGTATGCTTATATTAGACTATAGAATAAAGTAAAATATTTTGATATAATATTTTTATAAAATTTTCAAAATAGTTTTATTACTTACTAAATAGATATTATGTAAGTTGAAAAATAAAAAGTATAAAAATTAGGGAGGCAATCAATGAAAGTAGCAGTAATAGGCTCAGGAGTAATGGGCTCAGGAATAGCTCAGGTTATGGCAAAAGGAAATCAAGTTATAATTAGAGATATAGCACCTCAGGCACTAGAAAAAGCACAAGCAAGCATCAAAAAAAATCTTGAAAAGATTGTTTCTAAGGGTAAAATGACTCAAGAAGAAATGGATACAACTATAGGAAATATATCTACATCATCAGATATTAACGATATAAAAGATTGTGATTTAGTCATAGAAGCCGCAACAGAAAATGAAAAAGTAAAACTTGCAATATTCAAAGAGCTTGATGAAATTTGCGATGCAAAAACAATACTTGCATCTAACACATCTTCATTATCTATAACTGCAATTGGTGCAGCAACAAAAAGACCTGAAAAAGTAATAGGAATGCACTTCTTTAACCCAGTACCAATGATGGCACTTGTAGAAGTTATAAAAGGCAAGATGACCGATGATGAAACTAACAGCAAAATAGTTGAATTATCTAAAGTAATAGGAAAAACTCCGGTACAAGTAGAAGAAGGACCTGGATTTGTAGTAAACAGAATATTAATACCAATGATAAATGAAGCAGTTGGTATCTTAGCTGATGGCTTAGCAACTCCAGAAGATATAGACACAGCTATGAAACTTGGTGCAAACCATCCAATGGGACCTCTAGCTTTAGGAGATTTAGTAGGTTGGGATGTATGCCTTGCAATAATGGAAGTGCTTTATAATGAATTTGGAGATACTAAATACAGACCACATCCAATGATGAGAAAATTAGTTCGCTCAGGTCAATTAGGAAGAAAAACAGGTAAGGGTATCTACGATTACAGCAAATAAATTTTAATACTAAAATCCAAGAGGTTACTTTATTTATATTTCTAGTTATACTCTAAAATTTGTGCGAAAGAACTTAACCAATACAGCTGGATTTTAAATTGTTGTAATAGTCAATAGTATGAAAATAATAAAACTTGTTATATGAAAATAAAATGGACCATTTGATGTAGACTTTTAATTAGTCTACTTCGATTGGTCCATTTTATAAATCTATAACAAGTCTTTTTTTAGCTCTTTAAATTCAGATTTTGGTAAATCAGTACCACTTATACTTACGATTTTTGAGGCGACCTTATTAGCAAAGGCTACTGATTTTTTCATGTCATTTCCTGCGCAAAGTGATGATATAAGTCCTCCTGCGTGTGAGTCGCCAGCTCCTATGGTATCTACTACAACAGATTTAATAGGTTCAAGAAAAGTTTTTATTTTGCCATCAAAATAAAATGCTCCATCTTTGCCACAGGTCACTACGATTATATTTTTTATTTTTTTGTAGAGTTTATTTAATGAAACGTCAATATCGTCATTTGCTCCAAGCTCTTTTAATTCTTTTTCGTTTAAATGTAAAATAGGAGAAACTTCAAAAATTTTATCCATCAATGATTTTTTTATAAGCTTTACCCTTGGACCGGGACAAAAAATTATTTGACCTTTAAAACTTTTAAGTGAACCTACTAATTCTTCTCCATCCTTGTCCTCTACTTCCAAGCCACATACATATATGTATGAGTAAGAGTTTAAGTCAAGATTTTCTAGCCAAGACTTATTAAATCTATATTCTGCACCATGATAGGAGATAAAACTTCTTTCACCGCCGTTTTCTACTATACAGTAACAACAGCCATTTGTAAGCTCTGTATATATGCTGGTGTGAATATTTTTTTCTTTTAGTTTATTTTTTACAAAATCTCCGTATATTCCTTGACCAACTGGGGATATAAAGTCATAAGGAATATCTAAATTGTGAAGTATGGAGACTACGTTGTAGGCACATCCTCCAAGATTAATATTTTGTGATTTAGCGTGCTCATCTTCACTGGTTTTTGGCATTTTATCCACATAAATCATTATGTCGCAGACTGTTGAGCCAATAATTAATGCTTTTTTCATTTAGAGGCCTCTTTAAATATAATTCATTTACATAAGATATTATACCATCTAAATCAACTGATTAGATAAAAATAATAACTGAAAAAATGAATTATTGCCGCTCCTAGTACAAAAAAGTGCCAAACTATATGATAAACCGGGTTTTTGCTTTTATAAAATATTGTGCCGACAGTGTATAATAATCCGCCTAATACTAATAATATTATAAATTTAACAGATTTTTCTAATAGCAGTGGTTTGAAAATTATTATAGCAAACCAGCCCATGGCTATATACAAAATTACAGATATTTTTTTATATTTGTCATAGGAATTGTGAGTAATTATCTTAAATATTGTACCTCCTAATGCAAGTAGCCATATTGAGCAAAGTAGTAAAATACGCATATTTCCTGAGAAAATTGATGTTATAACAGGTGTATAAGAGCCGGCGATGAATAAAAATATTGCTGTATGGTCAAATATCCTTGCAAAAGCCTTTATTTTTTTGTTAAATGTGGCGTGATATATTGTGCTTGTCAAAAACATCAGTATAAAAAATGCTCCGTACACTATAAAGCTAGGTAGGTTTTTACTGCCTATTAATAGTGATTTGTTAATCATAAGTGTTAAAAAAACTATTCCAAGCACCACGCCTGCAAAATGTGACAAGGTATTAAATGTTTCTATAACTAAGCTTTTTGCATCAAATTCATAGGTTTTCATCATTTGACCTCTTTAGTAGATAAATAATTTTTTACATAGATATTATTGGCGATTGATTTTGTGGCACAAGAAAGATAGGTATTAATATCGGTATTGTGTATGGATTTTTCTTCTTTTACGGTAGACACGTCTTTTTCTATTAAATCGCAAAACATATCGTAGGATTTTTCATAATCATAAATGGCAAGCATTAGGCTAATGCCTTTTTTTATTTCATCAATGGTGAAGATTTGTTTTAAAAGCGTTATTACAATTACGCTTGCTAAGTGCTGTTTGGTGTACTTTTTCTTTTCCGGCTTTGGGATAATTTTATTTTTTACATAATTATTTACCATTGCCATGGTAATTGTCGCATCGTTTGGATTTAAAAAAATTTCCAGCTCAGCTTTGGCAATACTGCATAGCTGGTCATTATATAATGGGAAATCAGGTAAATGCTCCCATCTTGTAAGATTTGTTTTCATTTATTTATACCTATAAAAATATTTAAAGTAATATCTAGTTTTAATAACTAGTATAATTCATTTACAAAATTAGTTCAAGGGAGATTTATAAATTTTTTAAACTATATTTTAAATGTGATTTTATTTATAATGTGGTATAATAATAATCAAGAATATGAATAAAAGGAGTATATCATGTTATATATCTGTCCTACTCCTATAGGCAATCTTCAGGACATAACTATAAGAACCTTGGAGACTTTAAAAAGTGTAGACGAAATTTATTGTGAGGATACTAGAAACACAATAAAATTATTAAATCACTACGAAATATCAAAACCGCTTTATTCCATGCACGAGCATAATGAAAATGAAAAATCCGAAGAAATAATAAATAAATTGTCTTTAGGAAAAAATATTGCCTATGTCAGCGATGCTGGTATGCCCGGCATATCAGACCCTGGTGCAATACTTATCAGATATTGTATAAAAAATGGTGCAGAGTTTACTACTTTGCCAGGAGCCAGTGCGTTTGTAGTGGCATTAGTTAGCAGTGGGTTAGATACAGCGGGATTTTTTTTCAAAGGCTTTTTAGATAGAAATAATGGCAAAAAAAAGCAGGAATTAAGAGAGCTTAGCGAATACAAAAATACAGTTATAATATATGAGTCTCCTAATAGGACTGCAAGCACTATAAAAAGCATCTATGAAATTTTTGGAGACAGGAATGTAGTTATTGCAAGAGAAATCAGTAAAAAATTTGAGGAATATATAAGAGGAAGTCTACGTCAAGTAAATGAGCAGCTTGAAAAAGGCGACTTAGGGATAAAAGGCGAGGTAATAATCCTAGTAGAGGGTAAAAAAGAGATTAAAGAGCAAATCAGCGAAAAAGACATACTTAATGAGCTTGAAAAAAATATTAAGCTTGGTTTGTCTCAAAAGGATGCAATAAAGGTTACCGCATCAAATTTAAAGGTTTCAAAAAATACAGTGTATAGCTTATCTATTAATAATAATTAATAGTTTATTTTCATTTAAAGGGATGGATATGTGTATGTCTGTAAAAAATAATTTTATATCCTATAGTAAATTGGTGAAATCGTCACTAAAAAATTATCTTTCTTGTAGAAATGTTGTCTATTCTAATGAAGTAAAAGGGATAGAAGAAATATTCCTTGGGAAAAGTATTATTAATAAATTAAAAAATACTAAGGTAAAATATAAGTTTAGCCTGATAGATAATTTTTTAAAAATGAAATCATTTTTGCAAACGGATTTAGCTCTGTTAAATGAAAATAAAACAAGTGACCTAAACTGCAAAACCAACCCATTTAGACAACATTATTCATTTAATACATCTTTTGGGGTATCAGGTTCATATACTTCATTTAGTTCACATAATTCTTACAGTTATAACAGCTCTTACGGGTTATACACCTCACTTGTAAATGTAAATTCATATAAAAAATCATATTCACCCTCTTATGGTTCGTTTAGTTATTATGCAAACAGCTATAATTACAAATATAAAAGCTTTGCCGGAAGCTCTGAGACATATGCACAAGAAGTTTTAAATGATGAGAATTACTTTGAAAAAAGCAAGGTGGAGTTAATAAAAAAAATTGATGTAAGAGCGGAATATAAAAATGAATATTTGTATAGAGCGTCAAATATAAAGCAAGAATTTTTTGTGATGGGTTATGGACTGGAGCTGATATGATAGAGCAAGGTGGATTAAGAGCATTTAACACTGTATGGAGTAGACCGACAAATCTAAAAGAGGACTTCATGATTAGGGATTATGATTTATTAGTTACAGCTTTATCTGCGTTAAATTGGAGAAAAAATAATGGCAAGATAACATTATTTGCTGATAAATATGCCACCAACTATTTTAATAGGCTAAATATGCTTAGCCTTTGGGACAAGGTTGAGGAAATACCTTATGATTTAGGTATAAACCCAAAAATGTACTGGGCTGGGGCGAAATTATTTGCTCTAAAAAAAATGCAAGCTCCATGCGTCATGATGGATACAGATATGATAGTGTGGCAAAATCTACAAAATATTTTGAATTCAGACATTTGCTCAGCCCATAGTGAGCCACTTATCACTGAGGTATACAAGCCTAAGGAGTATTTTAAAATGAAGGAGGCTTTTGACTTTGATGAGTTGTCGTTTAACGTTTATGCCTCAAATACAGCCATATTATATATAGCCGACATGGACTTCAAAAAATATTATACCGATTTAGCAATTGAGTTTATGCAAAAATCTGAGGACGTGGACGATACACTCAGCTACATGGTATTTGCAGAGCAAAGGCTATTATCAATGTGTGCTTACAAAAAAAATAAACAAATTAAGTATATACTGGAATTTCCAAAGGCTATAGGAAACCAACAGCTCTTGACCCATATTTGGGGTTATAAAAAAATACTTGCAGAGAATACTTACGAAAAAATGAAGTTTTGTAAAAGAACAGTTAAAAGATTAAGAAATGATTTTTATGAAGAAACTGAAAAGTTTTTGGCAAATGATATTTTTAAAAGATATATGTAAAATTTAGATGTTTACTAAACTTAGCGTTAATATTAATTCAAAAAAATCTCACAAATTTTACATTTATTTAATATTTGTGATATAATCTATGGGTTGTCGAAACTAATTATTTATATTAATAAGGCAATTAGAATTAAAATTTTTAAAAAATGGTGGGACATGGATAGAATTGAAAGGCTAAAAAAGGACGCTGCTGTAATAGAAGATAGGATAAAAAAGCTGCTGGATATTCATTTGAAATATTCCGGTATCATAATTGACGCTATGAAATATTCTTCCCTTTCCGGAGGCAAAAGGCTAAGACCAAGTCTGTTTTTAGAGCTTTTAAGAGCCTGCAATGTCTATGAAGAAAAATATTTAGATATAGCGTGTGCAATCGAATTTATTCATACCTATTCATTGATACATGATGACTTGCCGGCTATGGATAATGACGACTATAGGAGAGGGACACTCACCTCTCACAAAAAGTTTGGAGAAAATATAGCGATTTTAGCAGGTGATGCCTTGCTAAATTTTGCGTATGAAATTTTACTGAGATTTATCTGCGAAAATAATGGAGAAAACCAAAATGTTGCTAGAGCCTGCTTATATATAGCTAATAATTCAGGCATTTATGGCATGATTGGTGGGCAAGTAAGCGATGTGACCACAGAAAAAAAAGATATAGAAACAGAGCAACTAGTTTATATACATGAACACAAGACGGCAAAATTGATAGAGGCATCTATTGTATCGGCTGCGATGCTGTCAAACCTTTCTGAGCAACAAATCAAACATTTTGAAAACTATGCAAGAAATCTTGGCTTGGCTTTTCAGATTTCCGATGATATTTTAGATGTTGTAGGCGATACAAAAAAATTGGGTAAATCTATAGGTAAAGATGTCGCTGAAGGGAAAAATACATTCCCAAAATATTATGGAATAAACAAATCTATAGATATACTTTTGCAGCACATTAAAGAATGTAAGGACGCATTAAAAGCAACAAACATTCCTAATCTTGATTTTTTTGAACAAACTGCTGATTATTTGTCACAGCGTAATAGCTGATTATAGGTAATAAAATGTATAAATACTTAGATAAAATCAATTCACCAAGGGATTTACAAAATTTAAATTCAGAAGAAATTAGACACTTAGCCAAAGATATAAGAGTGTTTTTAGTGCAAAACGTGTCAAAAACCGGCGGGCACTTAGCGTCAAATTTGGGCGTAGTGGAGCTTACACTTGCTATACATTCTGTATTTGATACAAGCAAGGACAAAGTAATATTTGACGTTGGGCATCAAAGCTATGTGCATAAAATACTCACAGGCAGAAAAGATAGATTTGATACTCTAAGACAATTAGATGGACTTAGCGGTTTTCCAAAAACAACAGAGAGTATTCATGACGCATTTAACACAGGGCATAGCTCCACATCTATTTCTGCCGGTATTGGTATGGCACTTGCAAAGAATTTGACGGGAGAGGACTATAATGTCGTCTGTTTAATCGGAGACAGCTCACTAGGTAGTGGACTGGCATTAGAAGGCTTAAACTTTATAGGGCATAGTAAGCTTGATATGCTAATAATATTAAATGACAACGAAATGTCCATAGAAAAAAACGTTGGAGCATTGTCAAGAAACCTTAGCCGTTTAAGAGTAAACAACAACTATAGAAATTTATCGGATAATGTAAAAAGTGTACTATCCAGTCTACCATATCTAGGCGACTCAGCGGTAAGCGTGGTAAAAGGCTTAAAGGATGGCTTTAAAAATATTGTTGTGCCGGGAGCTTTATTTAACGAGCTGGGCATAAACTATTTTGGACCTGTAAACGGGCATAATTACGATGAATTAGTAAACGCTTTGGTACAAATGAAAAGAATTAAAGGGCCAAAGATTTTACACGTAAAAACAATAAAAGGCAGAGGATATAAATTTGCACAGCAGGACCCTACCACCTATCATGGAGTAGGGAGTTTTGACGTGTCAAAAAAAATTGAACCATATAATAAAGAAAGCTTTTCTGATGTAGTGGGCAAGAGCCTAGTTAAAATATTTGAGCAAGACGAAAAAGCAGTAGCTATTTGTGCCGCCATGATAAAGGGGACAGGACTTGATTGCTTAAAACAAGCGTACCCTAATAGAGTAATAGATGTCGGCATGGAAGAGTCAAATGCAGTGACAATAGCAGCAGGACTTGCTATATCAGGACTTAAACCATACGTTGCGATATATTCCACATTTTTGCAAAGAGCTTATGACCAAATACTTCACGATGTCTGCTTGCAAAATTTACCTGTAACATTTTTGGTAGATAGAGCAGGAGTAGTAGGAGAAGATGGCGAAACCCACAACGGTGTATACGATATAAGCTATTTTAGCACTATGCCAAATATTGAGATTTATTCCCCAAAAGATGCTATAGAAACGGAAAAATTGATGCTTGCTATGCAAGATAAAAATTGTCCGGTAGCCATCAGATTTCAAAAAGGAATAAGCTACAATTTGGGATTTGACAAAAACAGCGATGATACAGCAAGCTGGGAAATAATTTCAGACAAAGGCAACAGCTCCTTGCTTGCAAGCGGAAAAATGCTAAGTATAGCTTTAAATGTGCAGCAAAAGCTAAAAAGCGTATATGACATAAAAATTAAGGTTATAAATACTCGTAGACTAAGACCGCTAGATATGCAGGCTATGGAAAAAATAGAAAATGATAAATATATCTTCACCATGGAAGATGGCGTACTACCGGGAGGACTTTTCCCTGAAGTATCCATGTATTTTGTAGAAAAAAAACAATCCCCTAAGCTGTATCCGTTTGGATTTTCAAATGAGCCTATAGCTCAGGGCAAGGTTGAGCAAATATATGAAAGATATGATTTAACACCGGATAAAATCGCATATAAAATAAATCAAATTATGAATTCAAAATTATGAATTCAATATAAAATTAAATTTTATATTGAAAAATTTGATAAAGTTGATAAAATCATTTAATGGAAATTTAATTAACAAAAATTCAGGTAAATATATGAAAAAAAGAATTGACCTTCTTTTGGTTGAACAGGGTTTTTATGATACAAGACATAAGGCACAGGTAAATATAATGGCTGGAAATGTCTATGCTGATGGAGTTCTTACTGACAAGGCAGGGGCACTTGTGGATGAAAAATGTAAAATAACAATCAAACAGGAGCTTGTACCATATGTTGGAAGAGGCGGTCTAAAGCTGGAAAAAGCCTTAGAAGTATTTAATATAAAGCTAGACTCTAAAATTTGTATGGACGTAGGAGCATCTACAGGAGGCTTTACGGATTGTATGCTGCAAAACGGAGCAAAAAAAGTTTATGCAATTGACGTGGGATACAATCAGTTGGCGTACAAGCTTAGAATTGACCAAAGAGTAGTCTGCATGGAAAGGACAAACTTTAGATATATAGAAAATGAAAAAGTGCCGGATAAAATAGAGTTTGCCACAGTTGACGTGTCATTTATTTCACTGACAAAAATCTTACCAAAATTAAAAGAACTTATGGCACAAGATTACGAAATAGTAACCCTAATAAAACCACAGTTTGAGTCAAAAAGACAAGAAGTTAACAAAGGAATAATCAAAGATGAAAAAATACATAAAAGAGTTATAAAAGAAATAGTTGATTTTGCAGGTGAAATTGGAATTGTAGCTGATAAAATCACATTTTCTCCTATAACAGGTCAAAAAGGTAACATAGAGTACCTTGCACATTTTGTTGACAAAGGCATTAGTTTGACTACTAAAGACATTGATAAAGCAGTAGAGGAATCTCACGCAAATTTTTAGGTAGGGAGTATATGCTTAAGCAGATATATATACAAGATTTTGCTTTGATTGACACCTTGGAGTTAGAGCTAGAGGATGGGTTTACAGTATTTACCGGAGAAACAGGCTCAGGAAAATCAATACTTATAGACGCAATTTCCTTTGCACTGGGAAAAAGAGCAGATAAGAGTTTCATTAGAAGAGGAAAAGAAAAGTCTACAATTGAGCTTACCTTTTTTTTAAGTGAGCAACTGATAGAGCTGATAAAACCTATTTTTGATGAGCTTGATTTGGATTTGGAAACCGGAGTGCTAAGTATAAGACGTCAGATATACAGTGACGGGAAAAGCATATCTAAAATAAATTCAAAAAATGTTACCATGAGCAATCTAAGACTTATTGCGTCATATTTGGCAAATATCCATGGACAAAATGAGTTTAATGAATTGGATGAGCAAAACCATATAAACATTTTGGACTCATATATAAAAATCAAAGAAAAACAAGATTATATTACCTATGTAAATTTATACAAAGAATTTATTTACAAGAAAAAAGAGTACGAAAAACTAAAAAGCGAATTTAACAAAGACGACAATCAGACAAAATTAGAAATAGTAAACCACAAAATAGAAGAAATAGAGTCCTTAAAACTAAAAAAAGGTGAAGACGAGAAAATAAGCTCACAACTTGAAATTGCCGAACAATCGGAGAAAATAAACAACACCATCAATGGTTTATACCAAGAGCTTTATTCAAATTCATCAAATATAATGAAAACTCTTAAAAGATACACAGAAGAATTTGAAGAGCTTTCGCACTTGGACAAAAAGTTAGCAGCTATCCATGAAAAATTAAATAATGAATACTATAATTTAGAAGAAATAGTCTATGATTTAAGAGACAATATGGGTAGATATGAGTACGAAGACAACTCCAAAGAAGAATTGGAAAACAGGTACAATCAGATAAACTATGTATTTTCAAAATATGCTCAAGGCTATGACGAGCTGATGAAATATCTAAAAGCTTTAAAAAATAAAGTCTATGAGCTTGAAAATATGGAAATAAGACTAAAAGCTTTAAAACAAGAACTGACTCAGCTACATGAACAAGTACAAATTTACTCAAAAAAGCTGACTGAAATTAGAAAAGACAACATCCCAAAGCTTGAACAGCAAATAATAAAAGAGCTAGACACTCTAGGCATTGGAGATACAGCATTTAAAATAGACATAAGCTATGCAGACAGCTTTAATCAAAAAGGCAGAGATAAAATTTTATTTTTAGTATCCTTTAATAAAGGTGAAGAAATAAAACCATTTTCAAAAGTAGCCTCCGGTGGTGAAATATCAAGATTTATGCTTGCATTAAAAAATGTAATCAGCTCAGATTTTGAAAAAACTATGATTTTTGATGAAATAGACACAGGTATAAGTGGACTGGCAAGCGAAAGAGTTGGAAGAAAATTAAAAAATATTTCATCAAAAAGACAGGTTTTGTGTATAACCCATCAAGCACAAATAGCGTCCTTTGCGAAAAATCATATAGAAGTATATAAGACAGAGGAAAATGGAAGTACATTTACAAGAGCAGAGGTCTTAGATAAAACAGGCAGGGTTAAACAAATAGCTCAAATGATGGACTCAAGACAAGACTCTATAAAAGCATTGGAGCACGCAAAGGAGCTAGTTGAAAAAAATTCAAAAAATTAAACTGGAATATTGAAAAATAACTAATCTTCATTTATATTTAAGCAAATATTTTGTTGGAGGTAAATTTTTGACTACAGAAGATTATAAAAATGAGACAATGGAGCCGGTAATCTCTGAAAAGAAGATATATACCGGAAAATATATCTCATTAAAAGTGCAGACAGTAGAAAAATCATCAGGCTATACTCAAAGAGAGATAATAACACATCCGGGTACTTTATGCTTAATTTTATTGACTGATGAAAACAAGCTAGTGATGAATAGAATATACAGAAAAGCCGCCGAGACATTTTCTTTAGAAGTCCTCAGCAGGCAGGTAAGAGCCTCAGAAAGTTATTTTGATACCATAATCAACGAGGCACAAAAAAATCTCGGATATGAAGTTATAGATTTAACACCGATTTATAATAATTATGCGTCTATAAACTATAGTACGGAAAAAGTCTATACCTTTATTGCAAAGGGTAAGAAAATCAAAGATGTTGTAGCTCCTTTCGATGTCCAAATATTAGAGGTTGGCTTGGATGAGCTTTTGGATGATAAGTATAGCCGAGAAATAATTGACTCAAAAACAGTATTAGCAATAAATTATTTAAAAAGCAACAAGGATAATTTTTAAAAGGAGCTTACATGAAATTACAAACAGTAGTGTTGTGTGCTGGCAAAGGCACAAGAATGCACACAGAAAAAGCGAAGGTAATGCACGAGCTGATGGGAAGACCTATGCTGGAGTATATTTACAATCTTTCTGTAGAGCTGACGGACGAAAAACCGGTATTTGTTGTAGGTCATAAAAAAGAACAAATAATTAATTATTTTGGCGACAAAGCAGTCTATGTAGACCAAGAGCAGCAGCTTGGCACAGGGCACGCAATAATGCTTGCAAAGGACAAACTAAAGGACAATTGTAATGTATTAATTACTTGTGGAGATACACCGTTACTAAGAGCAGCTACTATCAAAAGTATAGTTGATACTGTTGATGATAAGACAGATGCAGTAATAGTTAGCAGCTTTTTAGACGAACCGTTCGGCTATGGAAGAATAGTAAAAGATGACGAAGGCAATTTTGTTAAAATAGTTGAGCAAAAAGATGCCACAGTTGATGAATTATCAATAAAAGAAGTTAATTCAGGAATATATTTTATAAAATCCGATTTGATTAGAAAATATATTGATAAATTGAGCAATGATAATTCACAAAAAGAATATTATTTAACAGATATATTTAAACTTCTTAGACAAGATAATTACAATATAAAAACCTTTAGAATAAAATCCCAAGAGATACTTGGCGTAAATACGAGAATTCAGCTTGAGCAAGCAAGACGTACCATGCAGGCACGCATAAATCAGCGTCATATGGAAGACGGAGTAACGATTATAAATGCAAGTGACGTATATATTGAAGACACCGTAGAAATTGGTACAGATACAATAATTTATCCGGGAAATTATTTGTCAGGCAACACAAAAATTGGGAATAATTGCATACTTTATCCTGACAATGAAATACAAAACTCAGTAATAGGAGACAATGTCACGATTAAAAAATCCTATATAGAACAAAGTACAGTAAATGATGCTTGCCAAATCGGACCATATTCACATCTTAGACCTGAGGCAAAATTAGACAAAAATGTTAAGGTGGGCAACTTTGTAGAAATAAAAAAAGCAAGCCTTGGCGAAGGTACAAAGGCAAACCACTTGGCTTATGTAGGAGATGGAGAAGTAGGTAAAAATGTCAACATAGGCTGCGGAGTAATATTTGTTAATTATGACGGCAAGAGAAAGTTCAAATCAATAGTAAAAGACAACGCATTTATAGGTTCAAATTCAAATCTTGTTGCACCAGTCACAGTCGAGGAAAAGGGGTATGTAGCTACAGGCTCTACAATAACAGAAGATGTACCGGCACAAAGTCTTGCAGTTGCAAGAGCTAGACAGGTAGTAAAAGAAGGCTGGACAAGAAAAAGTAAGCTATTAGATAAATAAATTTATTTAATATAAACTGTATTTATAAAATTAATTTTTTTGGAGGATTAAATGAACACTGGTGGAACTGAGATGGAAATCTTCGCAGGAAATTCCAATATAAAACTAGCCACTGCTATAGCAGACGAATTAGGCTTGCCATTGGGAGATGCAGAAGTATCAAAGTTTAGCGATGGAGAAATTGTAGTCAATATTAAAGAAACCGTCAGAGGTAAGGAATTATTTATTATCCAATCTACATCTGCTCCAACAGATAGCAATTTGATGGAATTACTAATTATGATAGATGCTTGCAAAAGAGCATCAGCAGGCAGAATTAATGCAGTAATCCCTTACTATGGATATGCTAGACAAGACAGAAAAGCAAAGGCAAGAGACCCAATCACAGCAAAACTAGTTGCAAATTTAATTACCACAGCCGGTGCTGACAGAGTAATATCCATGGACCTTCACGCAGCACAGATACAAGGATATTTTGATATACCTGTAGACCATCTGCTTGGCGGACCAATCCTTGCAAATGTGTTTAAAGAAAAATTTGCAGGTAGAGACGATATAGTCATAGCATCTCCGGACCTTGGGTCAGTTACAAGAGCTAGAAAATTTGCCGATGTTTTAGGAGTTGGCATAGCTATTATTGATAAGAGAAGACCAAAACCAAATGTATCAGAAGTAATGAATATCATTGGTGAAGTAAAAGATAAAACTGTAATAATTGTCGATGATATGATAGATACAGCAGGCACACTGGTAAACGGTGCAAACGCACTGATGAATGCAGGAGCAAATGAAATATATGGTTGTTGCACACACGCTGTATTTTCAGGTGAGGCAATACCAAGATTGCAAAACTCATGCATGAAAGAAATAGTGGTACTAGATACAATAGAATTACCAAAAGAAAAACAAATAGATAAGATTAAAACAGTTAGCGTTGCACCTGTATTTGCAAAAGCTATAAGAAAAATCTATAACAACGAATCAATAAGCACAATATTTGGTTAAAAGAACGGAATTATTTATGTATGTAATTGTAGGACTTGGAAATCCGGGATTAAAATATTCACAGAGCCGACATAATGTCGGCTTTATGTGCATGGATTTTCTTAGCGAAAAATTGGGAATAAAAATTGACAAAATAAAATTTAAAGCACTCATTGGTGAAGGCAATTATAATGGTGAAAAAGTAATACTTGTAAAACCGCAGACCTTCATGAATTTAAGTGGTGAAAGTGTACAAGCAATCGTGAACTTTTATAAAGTGCCACACCAAAATCTTTTTGTAGTATATGATGACATAGATATAGACCTAGGCAAGCTTAGGATTAGAAAGCAAGGCAGCTCAGGAACTCATAATGGAATGAGAAATATTATATATTTACTTGGCTTTGACGATTTCCCAAGGTTTAGGATAGGAGTGTCAAAACCGCAAAATATGGATTTAGCAGATTTTGTTTTATCAGGTTTTTCAAAAGAGGAACAAAAAATATTAATAGAAACGTTAAATAAATGCTCAGATGCTTGTCTTAATGCTATAACTGATGGGATAGACAGTGCTATGAATAACTTCAACATTAGGTAGGAGAAATGCTTTGCAAAAATTTTATGATTATATAGAACAAAAACCTAAATATGAGGACATAAAAAAATCTATTAATAATCAGGAATTTCCGTTACTTGTAAATGGAGTTTCACTGGAAAATATTGCTTTTTTTGCTGATTATAATAAGTATATCACCCATAAAAAGACAGTAATAATACTTAGAGACTTGCACATGGCGAGACAAGTCTATCAGGACTTGTCAAAGTTTAATAATAAAGTGCTTTTTTTGCAAACGGATGAGCTAAGGCTATATTTTGTAGAGGCAAATGATAGACAAAATGAATACATGAGGATAACCACTCTCAAGAAAATATATCAAGGTGATTTTGACTTTCTTGTGGTTGGAGTAGCATCATTTTTAAGAAAGTATATGCCTAAAAAATATTACAAGCAAAATAAAATTGATATCGATATGAGCTCTAAAATCGATACCGATGAATTATCCAAAAAACTTGTAAAATTAGGCTATGAGCGTACACCAAAGGTTGAGGCAAAGGCAGAATTCAGTATAAGAGGTTCGATAATAGATATATTTTCGCCGGACTTTGCCAATCCTGTAAGAATAGAGCTTTTTGATGATGAAGTTGACTCCATCAGATATTTTGATATTTTTTCTCAGGTTTCAATAAGTAAAATTGAAAAAATTTCTGTAATAAATTGTAGAGAATATATATATCCTGATGAAAGTGAAAGAATTGATGAGTTATCCAATTTATTAGAAGAAGATATTTCACAGGATATTAAAGCTGAGATTGAAAAATTGCAGTCAAAAACCTATTTTACAGGCATGGAAAAATATCTTGACTATATATATGATGAAGAGGATTTGAGCCTGTTTCAATTCTTAGACGACTGCAATTTTATTTTGTATGAGCCAAATCAAGTAGTTGAGATGTATGAAAGCATTTATTATCAATTTATACAAAATTACGAGACCTTTAGAGACAAAAATCTTGCAATAGAAGAGTATAAAAATATTTTTTATACCAAAGAAGACTTTGTGTATAAATTAGAAAAGACAAATTTAATATTAATTACTGAAATTTTTTCAACAATTAAAAAATTAAAACCAAAGAAAATATCCGATATAAATGCCAAAGCCTCTCCAAAATACAGAGGGGATTTAGTGCATTTAGTAGAGGACATAAAATATTTTAAAAGTAAAAATACAAAAATATTAATTTCTCTTTACGATAAAGATGCAGTTAAAAATTTAGAAAAAGCATTAAATGAAAATGACATCACTGTAAAAGTGATAGAAAATCAAGACTTTGATGTGAACAATTTTGATATATTTTTGACAAAAGATGGTAAAAATAGGGGAATATATCTGCAAGATGCAGACTTTTTGTATCTTACAAATAATGACATCTTCATGCGTGTTTCTAGACCAAAGCCTAAGAAAAATGCTGTAAAAAGCCAAAAAATCAATAGCTTTATAGAGCTTAAAAAAGGTGATATAGTAGTTCACGAAACCTATGGTATAGGTAGATTTTCTGCCATTGAACAAAGAGAAAATAACGGTGTTACCAAAGACTTTATAAAAATTGTGTATAAAGATGGCGACACTATTTATGTGCCTATAAATCAGATGGACAAGGTACAAAAATATATAGGTACAGCCTCTGATAAAGTCACTTTAAGCAAGCTTGGCTCAACAAGTTGGAAAAAACAAAAAACTAAAGCTCAAAAAGCGGTAGAGGAAATTGCAAAATATTTAGTTGAGCTTTATAGTATAAGAGAACACAAAAAAGGCTACGCATTTTCCAAAGATACATTTTGGCAAAGAGAATTTGAGTCGCTGTTTCCATTTGAAGAAACTCCTGACCAGCTAAAAGCCATTGAAGATATAAAATGCGACATGGAAAGTCAAAAGCCAATGGATAGGCTTGTGTGCGGAGATGTTGGTTATGGTAAGACGGAGGTAGCTCTTAGAGCAATTTTTAAAGCTGTAATGGACCAAAAGCAAGTTGCATTTTTAGTGCCAACTACTATTTTGGCGGAGCAACACTTTAAGACTTTAAGTGAGAGATTTGAAAATTATCCTATTACTGTTGACTCACTCAGCAGATTTAAGACAAAAAAGCAGCAGAATTTGGTAGTTGAGGGAGTAAAAGCCGGTACGATTGATGTGGTAGTGGGCACTCACAGAATTTTGTCAAAGGATATGTCTTTTAAGGACTTAGGTCTTTTAGTGATAGACGAAGAGCAAAGATTTGGGGTAAAGGATAAAGAGAAAATCAAGCAGTTAAAAAATAATGTAGACGTGTTGACTTTAACCGCCACACCGATACCAAGGACATTAAATATGTCGTTATCAGGCATAAGAGATATGTCCACTTTAGAGACACCTCCAAATGATAGACATCCAATAGCTACTTATGTGACGGAGGCATTAGATGGTATAATAGTAGATGCTATCCAAAGAGAAATAATGAGAAACGGACAGGTGTATTTTGTATACAATGTGGTGCATGACATTGACAGAATTAAAAAGTATCTTAATACATTGATGCCGGATTTGAGGATTGCTGTTGCACATGGACAAATGAATTCAAATGAGCTTGAGGACATTATGATAGATTTTATGGACAAAAAATATGATTTACTTTTATGCACCACTATCATAGAAACCGGCATGGACATTTCAAATGTTAATACCATTATCATTTATAATGCAGACAAGATGGGTATATCACAACTTTATCAGCTAAGAGGCAGAGTAGGTAGGTCATCAAGACAATCCTACGCCTACCTTTTGTATGAAAAGGATAAAGTTTTGACAGAGGTAGCCTCTAAAAGATTAAAGACCATAAAAGAATTCACAGAATTTGGCAGTGGCTTTAAGATAGCTATGATGGATTTGGAAATAAGAGGCTCAGGAAATCTGCTTGGAGAGTCACAGTCCGGTCACATCGAAGAAGTAGGCTACGATTTATATATAAAAATGCTCAACAAGGCGTTTAATGCTCTTAAGGGAGTTAAGGAAGAAGAAAAAACTCAAACTGAGGTATATCTTAACGTGGACGCTTATATACCTGATAATTATATACAAGATGAGCTACAAAAAATCGAAATTTACAAAAAGATTGCCTCTATTGAGGACAAAGAGGATTATTTTGGAGTTCAGTCAGAAATTGAGGATAGGTTCTCAGATATACCTGAGTCTGTAGAAAATCTGCTTAAAATTTCAAGAATTAGAAGTCTTGGAGAAAGAATAGGCATAGATAAAATTTCACAAAATGGCGTGTATGTAATTTATTCAGGAGCAAAACAGAAATTAAAACAAAGAGTTGAAAAAGACTCACCTCAGAGCCTGCTGAAAAATGTAATAAGCTTTTTGGAAAAATTAGCAGGTTAAAGATTTATAAAGGTTATATTGATAACATTATGTTATTATTATATAAATAAAACAATACAACAATTTTAAGGAGAAAAAAATGAAAAGAATTTTAAAATCTGCCTTAGCAGTATTATTGGCTTTGACTGTTGCAGCTTGTGGAAGTAAGTCAGGTAAGGCTATAGCTACGGTTAATGGAGAAAATATTACTTACTCAAGGTATGTTCAAGAATTAGCATTGTTTAAATCTCAAATACAAATGCAGTTTGGTGACTCAATTTGGTCACAGACCTTCCCCGGAAGTGATGAAACATTTTTACAAAATCTAAAGACACAAATCTTAGACAATCTAGTTGTAAACACATTGCTCAAACAAGAGGCTGAAAAAGCCGGACTTAAATTAGATGAAGCAAAATACAACGAAGCAGTTAAACAAACTCTTGATGGCATGAATAAAGATGAAATGCTAAAAAAATACTACGAAGATAATAAAATCAACGAAGAATATATAAAACAAATGATAAAGGAAAGTATGCTTGCTCAGGCATATCATGACGATTACATTTCAAAAAATGCAGCAACAGAGGACGAAATAAAAAAATATTATGAAGACAACAAGGCTACTCAGTTCACAGACGAACAGGTAAAGGCATCTCACATATTGATAAAAACTCAAGACCAAGATGGAAATCCATTACCACAAGACCAGCAAGATGCAGCAAAAGCCAAGATAGATGATATAGCAAAAAAAATAAAGGCTGGAGAAAGCTTTGAAGCATTGGCTAAAGAATTTTCACAAGATGGCAGCAAGGACAATGGAGGGGATTTAGGTTACTTTAGAAAAAATGAAATGGTACCTGAATTTGAACAAAAAGCCTTCTCTATGAACGTAGGTGAAATTTCAGAACCTGTTAAGACACAATATGGTTACCATTTAATAAAATTGACTGATAAAAAATCTTCTACACCAACTTTAGAAGAAGTGAAAGACTCAATAAAATCAACGATTGAAGAAAAGAAATTTTCTGATTATCTAACTAAGTTAAAAGACGATAAAGAAAAAGTTAAAAAGAGCGAAGATTTATTAAAAGATGCTGAAAAAGATATAAAAGAAGATGCACTAAAACAAGAACCAGCAGCAGATAAAAATGCAACAAAGGACGAAACTTCTAAAGAACAAACAAAAGACGCTGCAAAAGACGCACCGGCAACTGAACAAAAAGAAACAGACAAGACTGAAAGTAAAGCAAAATAAGTATAATAAAGCTTGAATTTATAGAGGTGTTGTCATGATATTTTTTGCAATAATATTTACAATTTTAGGCGGAATTCTTGGAGCATTTCTAAAACTGGTTTCATTTTTAAAGAAAAGAAGTAAAGTGTAACAAGGGTACGAAGTTGGTGTTCAATTTCAGGTATGTTTTTTTAAATTTTTTGAATAAAAATTTGCTTTGTAGGGGCGAACTTTGTTCGCCCGTAAATTGTTATTAATAAATTTAAAAGCTAATAAAAGATTTTGGCGGGAGTATTTATGAAAAATGTGGTCTTAGGAGTAACTGGAGGAATTGCAGCATATAAAGCCTGCGACTTAGTGTCAAAGCTAGTAAAAAAAGATATAAATGTAGATGTCGTTATGACAAAAAATGCCACAAATTTTGTATCACCAATGACATTTATGACACTTAGTAAAAATGTAGTAAATGTAGATACATTTCAAACTGTTAAATATTTTGAAGTAGAGCACATAGAGCTTGCCAAAAAAGCGGATTTATTAGTAATTGCACCTGCAACTGCAAATATAATTGCAAAGCTGGCAAATGGTATAGCTGATGATATGCTGTCTACAGTAGCCCTAGCCACAAGAGCTCAAATCCTGATAGCACCGGCAATGAATACAAATATGTACGAAAACCCTGCCACTGTAGAAAATATTATTAAATTAAAAAGTAGAGGTATAAAATTTGTAGAGCCTGCGACAGGCTTGCTTGCGTGTATGGACGTGGGCAAAGGTAAATTAGCAGATGTAGAGGACATACTTGATGCAATTGAATATGAGCTTTTTAAAACTGATTTATTAAAGGGTAAAAAGCTTGTAGTAACAGCTGGACCTACAATAGAGGACATTGACCCTGTAAGATTTTTGACGAATAAGTCCTCAGGAAAAATGGGCTATGCAATAGCAAAAATCGCAGCTCAAATGGGAGCAGATGTGACGCTTGTTTCCGGAAAGACAAATTTAAAACAGCCATTTGGCATCAAAAATTTTATACAGATAAAATCAGCTCAGGAAATGTATGAGCAAGTCATGGCAAATTATGATGATGCAGATATAGTAATAAAAGCAGCTGCTGTAGCAGATTTTACACCTGCAAAAACCTACGAAAACAAAGTCAAAAAGACAGACGGATTTGAACAAAAAGATGGCACAGCTTGTTTAGAATTAAAAAGGACAATAGATATTCTAAAAACTCTAGGACAAAATAAGAAAGACCAGTTTTTAGTAGGCTTTGCCGCTGAAACTCAAAACGTTGAAGACTATGCGAAATCAAAGATAAATGGAAAAAATTTGGACATGATAGTTGCAAATAACGTAGCAAGTAAGGGAGCTGGATTTAATACAGACACAAACGTGGCACAGATATTTTTTAAAGACGGTTCGAGCATAAAAGTAGATATGATGCAAAAAACTCAGCTTGCAAAAATCATATTAGAAGCAGTCGCTAAAAAAATGAATATTTTATAATTGCTTTTATGTTGAAAAATTTAGCATTATGAGTTAGAATAACAATGGTATAACAAAATTTTGAAGGGGGCATTTCATAAAATGAATATTTTAGTAATAAATTGCGGAAGTTCATCATTAAAATATCAATTAATCAACATGGATGATGAAAGTGTTTTAGCAAAAGGGTTAGTAGAAAGAATAGGTATAGACGGCTCAGTATTAAAACATGAAGTAGAAGGACACGATAAAGTAAAAATACAGCAAGACATACCAAATCATGAAGTTGCTCTAAAACTTGTTATGGATGCACTTGTTGACAGTGAACATGGAGCTATAAAAAGTCTAGACGAAATAAATGCCGTAGGACACAGAGTAGTACATGGTGGCGAAGAATTTGCACAATCAGTCCTAATAGACGAAAAAGTAATCGAAGGAATTAAAAAATGTAATGAATTAGCACCATTACACAACCCTGCAAATCTAATAGGAATTAGTGCTTGCCAAAAAATATTACCAAATGTAAAAATGGTAGCAGTATTTGATACAGCTTTCCATCAGACAATGCCAAAAGAGTCTTATTTATATGCACTACCTTATGAATATTATGAAAAATATAAAATAAGAAGATATGGTTTCCATGGCACATCCCATCTTTATGTTTCTCAAAGGGCAGCAGATATGCTAGGCAAAAAGCCTGAGCAAGTAAATATCATTACTTGTCACCTAGGAAACGGTGCAAGCTGCGCAGCAGTAAAAGCAGGTAAATGCGTAGATACATCAATGGGACTTACTCCACTTGAAGGACTAATCATGGGTACTAGATGCGGAGATATGGATCCGGCTATAGTAACATTTTTAATGGATAAAGAAAAGCTTGATACAAAAGGTATCAATGAAGTTATGAATAAAAAATCCGGTGTACTGGGAATGTCCGGAGTAAGCTCAGACTTTAGAGATATAGAAGATGCACAGGCACAGGGCAACGAAAAAGCAAAAGTAGCTCTTGATGCTTACCATCAAAGAGTTAAAAAATATATCGGAGCTTATTACTCAGAGCTAGGTCATGTAGATGCAATAGTATTTACAGCAGGACTTGGAGAAAATTCGGCAAAAAGCAGAGAAGAAATCTGCAAAGGTCTTGAAGAGCTTGGTATAGAGCTAGATACTCAAAAAAATAAAGTTAGAGGCAAGGAAGAAATAGTATCAAAAGACAGCTCAAAAATAAAAATAATGGTTATCCCTACTAACGAAGAGCTAGTAATAGCTAGAGATACATTAAGATTAACAAAATAGTTTTATATAAAAATATTATCTATAAAGATTTTATAAATATCAGTCAAAGAATATTTATAAAGTTAGAATTTTTACAAAAAATTCAAATATTTATCTATTATAAAGCGATTTTACTTGACACCTTTGTATTATTTTTAGTATAATTGATATGTTGATTTTTTGTTGAGGTAGTTTTGAATGAAAATTCAGATAAATGATTTGCTCATTAGCTCTAAGAAGAATTTTGAGTATTTTTTAGAGCTTGACGATGTTAAAGCATTGAGCATAGATGGACGAGAGGTCAGATTTAATTCACCACCAAGGATATCTATAAAAATCACAAAGGACATAGCCGATGAGCTTTATGCCAATGTGGACGTAGCAATGAATGTTAACATTAATTGTGTTAGATGTCTTGATGATATGAATGTAGACACTACCATAAACATTTCCGGAAAATTAGTCGATAGTGACAAATTTTCTGAAGAAGATGTAATTCTTATAACTAATAAGGAACTTGATACAAAAGAAATATTGGAAGATGCAGCCTTTGAACTATTGAATGACAATTTATATTGTGATGCATCTTGCAAAGGACTGTGTCAGACTTGTGGTGCAAACCTCAATCATAAAAATTGTAATTGCGATGCTGTAGGGGTAAAAATAGACCCTAGGCTTGAAAAACTTAAAGACTTTTTAAACTAAGTCTACTAGAGTTAAAGACGAAAGGGGGATTTTAAGATGGCAGTACCTAAGAGAAAAATGGGAAAATCAGATACAAGAGCAAGAAGAGCAGCTAACATGAAAATGACAGCTCCTAATTTAGTTGAATGTCCTCAGTGCCACGCACTAAAAATGCAACATAGAGTTTGTCCTGAATGTGGATATTACAACGGAAAAGAAGTTATATCAGCTGAGTAATCTAATACAAACCTAAAAGCCTACTACTAATGCAAGGTTGCATTGGTAATAGGCTTTTTTAATTTTTAGAAAATTTTATTTTTATGTTTTTTGTTTTTAGAAATTACACTAACAAATTTATAGAAAATATAAAAAAGATTGTAAATATTTATAGCGTAGTGTAAAATATTATGGGAACTAACCTCATTTATGAGGTTTGAAAAAGATGCAAGAGACTCCTATATTTTGCAACTAAAGCTACTTAATGCCATTATGCCTGACGCCTTAGCCTATGAGGACGAAAGTGCAGAAAAATACATGAATAAAAGATGGGTAGAGCTAGTAGTAAATTCAAAATATCCATAAAGTGTTTACCTTTTAGATTTATAAAAATATTTTTAGGAGGAATTTATGTCTTACCAAATTAACAATTTTATTAACAACGATGATGTAAAAGTAATCAAGCAAGCAGGAATATTTCAAGTAATTGAGTATCAAAGAGATTTGTCAGTAAATTCATACACAGCGTCACAGGCATATTTTGAGGCACAAATGAATGTAAGGAAAAGACAGGTAATAGCAAATTTAAACAATAATTCTGTTACAGTCCAAGCAGGAGCTATGCAGTGGATGCTTGGAGATGTCAACACCAATACAGGCATAAAGGGTGCAGGAGATTTCTTAAACAAAATGGTTAGAGGAGCAGTAACAGGAGAAAGTGCCATAAAACCTGAATACAAGGGTACAGGGATTTTAGCTTTGGAGCACAGCTACAAGCATTATTTAATCATAGACCTTGACGATTGGAATGGTGGCATAGTAGTAGAAGACGGTATGTTTTTAGCTTGCGACAGCGAAGTAAAACATAAAGCAGTTCCTAGAAGTAATTTATCAAGTGCCACACTTGGGGGAGAAGGATTATTTAATTTAGGCTTAATGGGTACAGGCTTTGTAGTATTAGAAAGTGTAGTACCGGAGGAAGAATTAATAGAAATTACGCTGAACAATGATGTAATAAAAATAGATGGAAATTTTGCTGTAGCATGGTCAAGTAGCTTAAACTTTACAGTAGAACGCTCAGGTAAATCATTAATTGGCTCAGCAGCCTCAGGTGAAGGACTGGTAAATGTATATAGAGGAAGTGGGAAAGTCTTGATGTCACCGGTTCAGGCTACACAAGCTTCTCAAATTGGCAAAATGTAATAATAAAATTTAAAAATGGGACTGAGTTGTGGGTGATTTTTTTGCAATTCAGTCCCCTTTATATAATGTAAATTTACTCCTCCTTGCAAATTCATTAAATATATGATAGACTTTTTAAGTTAAAGTAGTTTATAAAAGGAGATTTTAATAAAATGAAATTAGGAATAGTAGGATTGCCAAACGTAGGTAAAAGCACATTATTTAACGCCATAACTCAAGCAGGAGCAGAGGCACAAAACTATCCGTTTTGCACTATAGAGCCAAATGTAGGTGTAGTGACAGTGCCTGATGAAAGAGTAGACAATCTTACAAATATAAATAAATCAAAAAAGACAGTCTATGCAACTATAGACTTCGTAGATATAGCTGGATTAGTTAAAGGAGCCAGCCAGGGCGAAGGTCTTGGAAATAAATTCTTGTCCAACATCAGAGAGGTAGATGCGATAATTCATGTGGTAAGAGCCTTTGATGATACAAATGTAGTCCATGTAGATGGTAGTGTAGACCCTGTCAGAGATATAGACACAATTAATCTTGAGCTGATATTTTCAGATATAGAAATATTGCAAAGACGTCAGGCAAAGGCACAAAAAGCTTTAAAGGCAGACAAAAACGCTGCAAAGGAATTAGAAGTAATAAATAAATTTCTAAATGTTTTAGGACAAAACAAGAGTGCTAGAACATTAGAGCTTACAGAGGCAGAAAAAGAAATTTCTAAAGACTTCAATCTACTTACTGATAAGCCTGTAATCTATGTTGCCAATGTATCAGAGGATGAAATTGGTTCAGCGGACAATGACTACGTCAAAAAAATCAAAGAATTCGCACAAACAGAAAACGCAGCTTGTGTAGTAATAAGTGCAAGGATAGAAGAGGAGCTTTCATCTCTATCTGCTGAGGAGAAAAAAGAATATCTTGCAGACCTAGGAGTAGACCAATCAGGTCTTGATAAATTAGTAAGGGCAAGCTATGATTTACTTGGACTAATCAGTTTCTTGACTACAGGACCTGATGAAACTAGAGCTTGGACTATATCCAAAGGTACATCAGCACAAAATGCAGCCGGAAAAATTCATTCTGATATCCAAAGAGGCTTTATCAGAGCAGAAACTATAGCCTATGACGAACTGATGAAAGTAGACGGCAACATGGTTACAGCTAAAGAAAAAGGCTTAATCCGCTCAGAAGGTAAAGAATATGTAATGCAAGACGGAGATGTGGTATTGTTTAGATTTAATGTATAAAAGTTATAAAAATACCTGAAGATTATGATTAAAATATGCTCAAATTGTGATTATGTGTATTTGAATTTTGAAAATAAATACTTTATTTGCCAAAGTTTATGTAAAAATGTTTATAAAAATAGGCACTGTCCTTAGCAATTTAGTGATTATTGCAGGGTTATTCGGCTGATTTTTGATATTTAAAAATACACTTTACAATCTAAAAATTATAGATGCCGGTCAGATAGCTCTATATCAAAAAGTGGTTAGAGGGCTGATTGTGTCGGGAGTAGTGTATTTTTTATTGATGTTTTTCGCTTTATCGATTTTTAGTAGCAACTATATCAAAAAAACTGCCAATATAATTGAAACAAATCAAAAACTTGATTGTTTAATCAATATTAGCAGTAAAGAGTAAATTTTACACGAAGTAGTCTTTATACTTTGAGATTAAATAGTTGATATTTTCAAATATTATTTCATTGTCGATTATTAAGGGGATATATCCGCAGTCAGTTTCATATGCTATAGATAGACAGTCATAGGCTGATATTTTCTTGATGTATAGAGTAAAAATTATCCTATTTTTGTAGATTGAGATTTCACTAAAATCTGCATTGTAGTAAACAGCTTTCTTGTGATAGCTGTCAGCTCTAAAAACCAATTGTAGCCTATCACCTATCAAATCATACTCATCTAAAATTAGATGGGTATTTTTTTTAATCTCAAGGCTATGGCTGCACTTAAAATTGTCCAAAACATCATAAAGAGCAATCAAGGTAATGATTTCTTCCTCACTATGCTTGGAAAGCTCAAGCAGAGCCTGCCCTCTTATATCGTCAACATCAATGCTTTGCTTTTCAAAAAGTATTTCATCAGCTTGATTTTTATCTTTAGTTTTTTTATTTTTGGGTTTAAATTTGAGTACCCTAGCTATGGAGTTCATATCATAGCTATTTTTTTTATTTAAATTAAATTTATTTTCAATATAAGCTCTGTTATTTTCTTTGAGGTCAAAATATTTGCTGAATACTTTAAAAGACTTTTGTATATCAGTTAAAATAAAATCCTTAAAAGAAAAATTTATGTCATATTTTTCCAATTTGCTTTCAATAAATTTAAATTCAAATTTATCCCCGCTAAAGGTGACAATCTCATTTTTGCCGATTAAAGCCTCCAACAATTTCTCTATGACAGCTTTTTCTTCAAAGGAAAAATATTGTGTAAATCTTGCTTTATTTTGTGAAAAATGTGACGCACAGCTAAAGCCGACTATACTGTCTTTTTTTGGAGAAAAGCCGGTAGCTTCTATATCTAAAAAAATTATATCCTTACTTAATTTACAATCATCTAAAAGCTTATTGTTATCAATTATTTTCATTTTTATCATTTCTTTTTGCCTAATATTTGACGTTTATGATATAATAATATAATATATTTTATTACATAAATATAAAAAAATCAAACAGCCATTCTTGGAGGGTTAAATGGACAAATATAATTTTAAAAAGATTGAAAAAAAATGGCAACAGATATGGGATGAAAATCATACTTTTGAATGCAGTAATGACAGCGACAAAGAAAAATATTTCCCACTTGTAGAATTTCCTTATCCATCAGGGCAAGGACTGCACGTAGGACATCCAAGGTCTTATACCGCACTTGATATAGTAGCTAGAAAAAAACGTCTTGAAGGCTACAACGTGCTTTATCCAATAGGCTGGGATGCATTTGGACTACCTACAGAAAATTACGCAATAAAAAATAAAATTCATCCAAAGATAGTTACAGAAAAAAACGTGGCAAACTTTAAAAGACAGCTTAAAGCTTTAGGCTTGTCCTTTGACTGGAGTAGAGAGGTAAACACTACTGACCCTAATTATTACAAATGGACACAGTGGATTTTCCTTAAATTATATGAAAAAGGCTTAGCATACAAGAAAAAAATGCCAATCAACTGGTGCACATCATGCAAAATAGGACTTGCCAACGAAGAAGTAGTAGGCGGAAAATGTGAAAGATGCGGAGCAGATGTAATCCACGTTGAAAAAAGTCAGTGGATGCTAAAAATCACAGAGTATGCTGACAAATTAATCGATGATTTGGACGAAGTGGATTTTATAGACAGAGTTAAAACTCAACAAAAAAACTGGATAGGCAGGTCTTACGGGTACGAAGTTGACTTTGATTTTGTAGGAGGCAAGCTAAAAGTATTTACCACAAGAGTAGATACAATATTTGGTGCAACTTATATGGTAGTATCACCTGAGCATCCAATAATTGACCAAATAAAAGACCAAATACAAAACTATGACGAATTACAAGCCTACAAGCAAGAGGCAGCAAAAAAATCAGATTTTGAACGTTCAGAAATGGCAAAAACAAAATCCGGTGTGCAGATAAAAGGTGTATCTGCCATAAATCCACTTACGAAAAAAGAAATCCCTGTATTTGTATCAGACTATGTACTTATGACTTATGGTACAGGTGCAGTAATGGGCGTACCTGCTCACGATGAAAGAGACCACGACTTCGCAGTAATGTTTAACCTACCTATAATAGAAGTAGTAAAAGGTGGTCAAGACGTACAAAAAGAAGCCTATATAGATAAGAGTGACAAATCTATCCTAGTAAATTCAGGAGAATATAGTGGACTTACAGTAAAAGAAGGTATAGAAAAAATAGGTGAATACCTTACTGGACTTGGCGTAGCAACTAAAAAGACAAACTATAAACTAAGAGACTGGGTATTTTCACGTCAAAGATATTGGGGAGAACCAATTCCAATAATCCACTGCGACCACTGCGGCTATGTACCTCTAAAAGAGGAAGATTTACCACTAGTATTACCAGAAGTAGAAAGCTACGAGCCAACGGATAATGGCGAGTCTCCACTTGCACTACTTGATGACTGGGTAAATGTTACTTGCCCGATTTGTGGGGCACCGGCAAAAAGAGAAACAGATACAATGCCACAATGGGCAGGCTCATCATGGTATTATCTAAGATATATGGACCCACACAACAACGATGCCTTTGCAGGCAAAGATGCCTTAGATTACTGGCAAAATGTTGATTGGTACAATGGAGGTATGGAGCATACCACACTTCACCTATTGTACTCA
Source organism: Criibacterium bergeronii (assembly GCF_001693775.2). Classification (GTDB taxonomy): domain Bacteria; phylum Bacillota; class Clostridia; order Peptostreptococcales; family Filifactoraceae; genus Peptoanaerobacter; species Peptoanaerobacter bergeronii. Next base: position 29,078 of record NZ_MBEW02000017.1, read on the forward strand.
AGATTTTGGCACAAATTCCTTTATGATATCGGACAAGTGCCTACAAAAGAGCCATATAAAAAACGTACCTCTCATGGAATGATTTTAGGAGAAGACGGACAAAAAATGTCAAAATCGCGTGGCAACGTAGTAAACCCTGATGAAATAGTGGATGAGCTAGGCGCAGATACATTTAGAGCATACGAAATGTTTATAGGCGATTTTGAGAAAAAAGCACCTTGGTCGTCAGAAAACATCAAAGGAAGTTACAGATTTATCGAAAGACTTTGGGCAATACAAGAAATGATTACTGATGAAGAGTCAGAAATAAATCTTGTAAAATCCCTTCACAGATTGATAAAAAAAGTATCCTATGACTACGAAAATCTAAAAGCCAATACAGCAATTGCGGCGATGATGGCATTTATAAATGAAGTATATGCTGTAAAGAAAATAAATGTAGAGGATTACAAAAAACTGTTAATACTTGCCAATCCGGTAGTACCTCACGTTACAGAAGAATTGTGGCAAATAGTTTCTAAGGATGACAGTATGTTAAACCAAGCTACATGGCCAAATTATGATGAAAATCTAGCAAAACAAGACGAAATAGAAGTTCCGGTACAAATAAATGGCAAAGTAAAAGCAAAAATTACAGTGTCCGAAGAGCAAGGTCAGGACGAAGTGATGGAAAATGCCTTGGCACTAGATATAGTAGCAAACGCAGTAAGTGGCAAGACCATAGTTAAAAAAATATATGTACCAAAGAAAATTATTAATATAGTAGTTAAATAGCGTTAAAAATAGGAGTAAACATGAAACGTATTCAAAAAATGCTGATTGCATTTACATTAGTGATTACAATTTTTAGTCCAATAGCTTTTGCTGAAAATGATGAAGTAACTAACGAAAATGTACCATCAGCAGTGAAAACTACACAAAACTCAAAAGATGTATTTCCTGCAAAATCAGAACAACCAGCAACAAATTTGGATACAACAGATACACAAACCAACCAATACACAGGTGAAAAAGTTAAAGATACAAATAGTGCTCCAAAAGAACCTACGAGAAACCAAACACAGCAGACACAACCGGCTCCGGTGAAAAATACGACAGACGATAGTGTAAATGTGAGCAGTGAGCCTGTAGAAACAGTAAACAACTATTTTATTGGCACATTTAGATTGTTTGATAGAACCACAGGTAAAACCTTGGACTTTCTTGCATCGAGGGCATTTGCCTATGATTACAAGCAAGAAAATCCAAAGTTAATAGTTGACCAAGCCAGTTTAAATATATTTTTAAACGAAATGGACAAATACTTCGCCGGAAAAAATTCAAAAAAAATCATGTTTGCAAGTCCAATTGAAAATGGAAAATATAAAATCTCAGAAGAAATTGTACCTACAAGAAGGATTGAAAGAGAACAATTTAAGCAAGAAATGATGAGAAGAATAAAAACGGCAGACTACACGCTTTTTGAGTTACCATTTGTAGATGTTACTGTAGCTCAAGTAGGACAAGGTGCAAATTTTGGCACTGAAATTTCAATGCTGAGCAGTTATTTGACATACTACAATGCGTCTGATAGAGGAAGAAGTTATAACATTGACATAACTGCTGAGGCGATTAATGGCACAAAATTAGCACCGGGAGAAAAATTTCATTTCAACAGCAGGGTAAAATCCGTAGACTCAAAATTAAAAAACGCATTTATCATCAAAGGTGATGAGTTTGTGCTAGGTCTAGGCGGAGGGCAGTGTCAGGTATCGACTACATTGTTTAATGCAGTTTTAGAGGCTGGACTAAAAATTGACCACAGAAGAAATCACACACTCAAAATTCACTATGTGCCTTACGCAAGAGACGCAATGGTGTCTAATACAAACGATTTTGTCTTTTCAAATAATTTCGACAATGACATATATATTTTCTACAGAAAAGCTGGAAATAGCATAGCTTTTGATATATATGGCAATCCGGCGGATAAAAAAGTAGTAAAGACATGGGTGACCGGCTCAGGCAATTTATACACACTATATAGGACAATAGATGGCAGTCAGGCACAAGAAACCTTCAGGTCTTTTTACAAGGACTAATCCAAAATCAAGAAATTAAAAAATTAATCCAAGTTAGTCTAAAAAACTTTAAGACCGGCTTGGATTAAAATTTAATCAAATAAGTAGGTGCATTTATGAAAAAAGTATTTACTGATGTGCAAAAACAAATTGAGATACTAAAAAGCAAAGGGCTAATCATAAATAATGAACAAGACGTAATGTATAAGCTGGCAAGAACCAACTACTACGCACTTATAAATGCTTATAGAGAGCCGTTTTTAGCAGATAGAAAACAAGGTGAACGCTCTACCTATATCAGGGGTGCAAGATTTGAAGAAATATTTGAAATCTATAAATTTGATAGAAATATAAGAGTAATTTTTCTAAAATATATGCTGATTTTAGAAAATAATTTTAAATCAGCAATCAGCTATGAGTTTTCAAAAATTTATGGGTATCAGGACTATTTAAGACTGGAAAATTTTGATAATAAGCAAAGCAACGTCAAGGATATATTTAATTTGATAAGCTGGCTAATGGAGTCACTAAGCCGTTCAATATCAAAAAACGATTATATAACCTATTATATAGAAAAATATAACTATGTGCCATTTTGGGTATTATCAAACACGTTGACACTTGGTAGTATAATAAACTTTTACAGATTGATGAAAGAAGACGAAAGAGAGTATATTGCCAAAAATTATTTTGGTGTAAAATCTGAGGATTTGCAAGCCTACATAAGGCTGGTAAATTCCTACAGAAATATTTGTGCCCACAATGAGCGATTTTATTGCGTAGCTGTAGGAGAGGACATTCCTTTTAACAATTACTACAATTATTTCAAGGTAACTCCACAAAAAAGGGGAAATGCCTTTGCACTTTTGGTTTCAATGTGTATTCTTTTGGAGAAAGAGGATAAGCAAAACCTTTTAAGTGAGCTTGAAAGACAGATAAACGATACAAAAAATAATCTACAAAGTATAAGCATAGCAAAGCTCTATGACATGATGGGATTTCCTCACAATTGGGAGAAAATGAAAAAAATTGATTAATATAAAAACGGGATTTTCTAAATTTTAGAAAATCCCGTTTAACATATATTCATATTATTTAGAAAAAACAAACTCTGAGCTGTAAACATTTTGACTGGAGCTACTATGGGCATCATTACTTGGGATTGTGCTGTAGTTTTGAGCGATACCTTTATAGATGTTATTTGAGCCACTGCCTATATTATTTTTAAACACATTTAGCGTTTGTCTTGGCTCATCAATAAGATATATTCTAGCTCTGTTTCCATCGGCATCCTTATCTACTCCGTGAAACCAAATTGCAACCTTGATTTTTGGATAATTTTTTATAGAGTTGAACATATTTTGCGTCCATGCCACTTTGTCGCCACCCGCTACAGCACAGGCAAACTCAGTAATCATCATCGGCTTGTCATAATTTTGCTCAACACTGTTGTAAAGTCCTTTGTATAGAGTGTCAAAATCTACAAAGTGCTCATCTTTATAATAATTTCCTGTATTGTATAAGGTAAGTCCGACTAACTGATATTTCTTGTAGTCAGGGCGGTACATTGACTCATCATTATATTTGAAGTCAGGGAAATTTTTTCCGTTAGGATTAAATACATACAGTACATTTTTGTTAGCACCCTCTTTTTCAAAAATGTTGTAAATGTGATTGTATGCCATTTTATATATGTCAGCATCTAAGCCTGTATTGTAAGCGGAGTATGCACACCAATCTCCATTCATTTCGTTGGCTATTCTAAATATTGTTGGTTGTTCACTTTGAGCTACGATTTGAGCCATTTCTGTTAAAAATTCGTCATATTCACCGTTAAGTATGCCATAGATTTGATTTTTTCCATCTGCTACTTCATATTGCAAAGTGAGCTCAAGATATTTTTCAGTCCTTATGCAGTAATCTATGGCGTCAGTTACATATTTATTACTTGAGCTTAAATGATGGTACAAAAGCATAAAACTGAAGTTGTGGTCAATTTCTCTTTCTATACTTCCGACCTTGCCATTTATCCAAAATTCGTCAACAAAGATACCCCAAGCTCTGTCAGGACTTAGGAAGTAGTCTTTATAAAATTTCTTAGTCCTATCACTTAGATTTTGTGCACCCTTTAGCTCACCATTTACCAGCTTGTAAACAGACGGTACTTTGGTAGGAAAATTTGCGATTTTAGACTGGTCAAAGTTTAGGCTTGCAAGCATAGGCAAAAGCATTTTCTTGTTTATAGCGTCAGAGGATTTTACCATAAAGGTCAGAGCCTTTGTATTGTCCAGCTGGATAAATAAAATCATGTAGTTGTTTTTGTCATCATTTACAGTTTTGAGCTTTGACCTATAAAAGGAAATCTCATGAGCTGCTTTTGAGCCTAGATATGTATTCCCATCATAGGTTATTATATGTTCATTTTGGCTTTGTCTTATCCCCTTTAGCGAATAATTGAGATATGAGGCATAGGACGTGGTAAGGTCGTCTAAAAAGATTTTTATGTTTACATTGTTAAAGTCTATCTCAGTGACATAGTGAGAGTCGTTTAGAGTAATTTTTGATGAGCTGGGCATCTGCATACTGTATCCATCATAATGATTTATCAATAGACTTGTATAGTCATTGATTGGTCTTATTTCTATTTCTTGTTCAGTAAATCCTGACGAAAGCGTGAAGGTGAGTGTTAAAAAACAAAATAAGCTGATTTTTTTAAAATGCTTGTAAAAATTTTTCATTATATATCCTTGTTCAATTAGTCTAAATTTAAATATACTTTGCTATTTTTATAAAAATGTAATAAAACACTGTTGGCAACTACGAAACGGTTTATTTTCCTATTACCTACAAAAACGTATCTTTCATATTATAATTTAAAAGCAAAATTATGTAAATGATTTTAAAATTAAAACTGTTTTACATAAAGTGGTAATAATTAGTATAAAAACTTGTTAAATATTTTAAAATTGGGTATTATGTCAAATAAGATAAATAGTAATATTTTGGAGAAAAAATTTATGAACGATACGATATTAAATCTATTAGACGATAGCAATTATTTAGTAGTTGGGTTTTCTCATGAAGAGCTGATATATAAAAATAAGAGGTTTGACCACTATTTTCATGAAATATCAAATAAAGAAGATTTTAAATCCCGAATTATTGAGCACACCGTAGAAGAGGGCATAGATAAATATTTTCTAAATTCACCTGACGGTAATGGCGGAATGATTAAGTTTGAATGCACAAGCTATATGTCAAAGGTTCTTTACATAGGAGTAAAGCTAGATTATGAAAAAGTGGCATCATTTTTGAGACATATCGAATGTGTAACTAAAATACCTGAGGGCAATTTTACAAAAATAATTGACTTCAAAAAAAATAAGACAAAGTCCTATTGCACACTTGTATTAGACGACTCATGGATAATCAAATATTATTCAGATAATGTCTACTCTTTATTTGGTATAGAAAATCCACAGCTTAAATCAATAAAAGAAGTTTTCGGTCAAGAATTATACGATGCACTTAAAGAAAAATACAATTATATAGATATATTTAACGACCTTGCCATAGAATATCAGGAAATGCTCATAGTCATGAGCAAGTCTGAGTATGGATTTATCATACTTAATTTTTATCCCTATTCGTGTAAAGCCTTCAATAAATTTGACGAAATAGGTGAGCTGACATATAAAGTAGAGCAACTTGAAAAAGAACTTGACAGAAGAAAAAAATTGATAGATATGCAAAAAACCATCATAAGAAATATATCAAGATAGGTTTTTCACAAGATTTCTTAATTTTAAAAATAAATATAGTATTAAAGTAAAAAATATTAGTCAGGTGTCTAACTAATTATTTTTTAAAATACAATAAAATAATTTATAAAACATAGTAAAAAAGACAAATGTCAATATTTAAACATTTGTCTTTTAAAATACTATTAATTTTTAATAAAATACTATAGAGTTACACCGCCACGAATACCTCTGCCATCTCTTTCGTAGTAATCAGCAACCTTTTTGCTGTTATTATTAGAAGTACCATCAAATACAACTATATCTTTATCTACATTTTTAAAGTTCTTATCTTTATTAATTTGAGATACTACATCATCCATTACTCTGTCAAGATTTCTAGAGTCCTTTTTAAGCCTTGTTAAATCATCAGATGTAAGACCCTTAATATATGCCTCTACTTCAAAACTTCTACCATAGTAGAAATTGTAAGAGATATCAAAAGACCTTCCGCCAATATCGACTCTATTTAAATATCTATCTCTGTTAAAATCATCTGCTAAATCTCTAGCAGCTCTCTTCAAATCATCAGAAGTAGAAGAAGTTTTAGATTTTGCAGTCTCGTCCTTTAACTTTTTATTTTCATCAGTAAGAGTTTTTACTTCAGCCTCTTTCTTAGCTAAATCATCAGCCAACTGTTTTATTTTAGCCTCATAGTAAGCCTCTTTTGCAGGATCCATACCGGCAGTTTGTGATTTTACAGGGCTGACATTTAATGTAGCAGGCATACCATTTGCAGCAGGTATCCATTCAACATTACTAATCCCTAAATCACTAAGAGTAGAAATGGGTACATAAACTCTTGAGTTTGCTATGAAAGGTTTTTTAGTATTATCAGAAATAAACTGAGCATTACCATTTACCTTAAAAGTAAAAGTATCATAGTAAGCTTGTTGTGCTACAGGTGTTGCTGCAAAAACGCAACCAGCTCCGATTGCTACAACAGCAAATGCTGAAATAGCAGCTTTTTTAAAATTATTAAATTTCATGTAGTTTCCTCCGATATTAATATTTTTTAATTCTTTAGCATTTGTTCAGCTTTTATTATACTATTAAATTTTGTTTTAGCAATTACATTTGTATTACATATGTTTAAGAGCTTGCATTTGAAATATTACATACAGTTTAAAAATTGTAAATTTGATTAAAATTAGTATACCTTTTGGCGATATATTTTTTGCATTAAATGAATACGTTGTGTTATAATAAGCTGTAACATTTAAATTTTTACACACTGGTATTTATTTTAAGGCTGGTTAAAATATATTAATTCGATTTACAATCATTAAATACTCTTTATAATTAATTTAACAATTAATTACATATAAATTCAAATCATTTTAAAATAAAGAATTTATTTTCATGGAGGAGAAATGGCAAATAAATTTAAAAAACTTTTATCGTTGTTGCTTTCGGTGATGATGATAATTACATTACTGCCAGGGAATCTTATTGAATCCTTTGCAGCAACCCCAGTAGATATTTCTATAACTGAAGTATACTACACAAACACCATTACAAATGGAAAGAATACTTATACTATTAAGATTATAGGTGATGGTTTTATACAGCCTATCGGCAAAGATGGAAAAGATGTAACAGTAGTTAAGGATGTAAATATTTTATCTGCAGCAGGGCAGACGTCTTTAATGCAAGGCAAGGCCGTAAAACAAGGTGTAAAGACAGAGGTTACTACATCTATTATTACTATTACCGGACCGGAAACAGGAGATTTTAATACTCTTAAAGTTAATGCCGGCGGCACAAATAATTTCATAATTAATACCTCCGGTATACCAAATTCAACATATAGATTTAATGTTGATATTGGTAAAACAGCAGAAATGGAAAGTTTCCAAGATAACATAAAATATTCAGGTAAACCACTTGAAATATTGGGAAGAAACTTTACCGGATTAACTGAGCTGTCCATAGGAGCTGCTAAGCAAGATATAGGTTCAACACCTTATACTACTAGCGATACAAAAATTAGCCTTACTAAATTGGAGGCTAATAAATTTAATGAGTTACAGTCAATAAGATTTGTTAAAGAGTCTACAGGTTCAAAGTTGACTTATGCTGGTGCTACGCATGGAGATAACATAAAAGTATATACAACATCAGAAGTAAACAGCATAATAAAAATATTACAACCTATAGAGGGACTGGATAATTTATTAGTAGTACCTAATGAAGGACCGTACAACAAAGAGAGCATGATTTCTGTATTTGCTATGGATGATGCAGGTAAACAGCTATTAGAAAATAAATTTAAAAAGAGTTATGAGCTTACACTTAGGAGAATGGTAGATGGTAAGCCTCAGACAATAAAGCTTACAGGCATAGAGCTTATATACAAAGATGGTAAAGAAACAAATCCGGTAATAGGTATCAAAGGCTGGACTACCAAAGGACCTCATCCATTTCCTTCTAAATGGGATATGGTTGTTTCCGAACAAGGCCACCCGGAGGCAGAGGCAGTAAAAAAAGAGGCATATACTATATCAAATAATGCACCATCACCGGTTATAGATGGGCTATTGCCATCAGAAGGACCAAACTCAGGCGGTACAAAAGTATTAATCACCGGTAAAAATATATTTACTGTAAACACACCGGGACTTACAAGACCTACTTCTGATGCAAGGATTACACCATCAGGTGACGCTACTGCAATAGATAATAATACTTTAGGTGTAAAATACGATGTAGCAGGTAAGGGTTTTAAACTTGGGAATAAAGAAATAACTGATATATCTAGACAGATAAAAGTCAGAATATCTTCTAAAACTATTGCTGTTGCAGGAAAAGTCTATCAGTCAGCAGACACTGCAGGAAAAATTCCATCTTTAGGTGAAGTATATGACGGTAAAAAATATGGAGATTTTCATTTTACTGTTAATGATAGAGATGGCTTAGTAGTGATTACTGATGTATCGTCAGCATTTGGACCTCAAGATGTTGTATTAGAAATGGAAACAACATTTACCTTAAAAACAGGTAGCGGTACAACTGATGTAATAGTTATAACAGCGTCAGAAGGTACTAAGTACAGACCATTTACTTTAATCGAAACGACACCTATACCTCAAATAGACTCAATAGAAGTACCATATGGCTATTTTAATGATACAGCGGAAAGAGATATAAATCCCCTATTAGAGGAAGGTTATGTTTGGCCTGAAACCGATAAGGATAAGCCTGGTGGTGATGGTATAGAACCCTTGATGATAAGGATAACAGGTCAAAAATTTGAAGTATTGAGAGAAAAAGAAAAAGATGCTAGCGGAAATCTTACAGGCAAAGAAATAGTAAGATATCCTGAAGTAAAATTTTTAGATAAAGATGATACAGAACTGCCTGCACTTAGCTCCAACGGCACATTAGACACTAAGGTTTTAGACGACAAGGGTAATGCAATTGACGGTAAGTTTACTACAATAGGTACTACGTTAGTTGTATCAATAGTACCTAGAGACACAACAAAAGAGTTAAGGCAACTTATTAATGAACAGCAAGAGCAACAAGGACAATTTAAAAATTTAGAGGGTAAAATCGTAGTAAAAAACCCTTCAGGTTTGGCAAATCAAGCCGATGCCAATGGTGTAAAATTCCAATTTAGAAGACCTACAGAAGAAACTGGAACAGATTTTATTAGGACTGACGCTAATCAGCCAATAATAAAACTTGTTACATCAGGGGGAGCTCCTATAAAGAGATTGCCATCAGATACTGACTCTAATATACAAATTAAATTAGAAACAAAATCAGGAAGTTTCTCTGACCTTAAAAAATTAATGGTTACTGTAGATGGGAAAAATATTTCTGACAAAATTAAAAAAGCTGAATTTGTAGGAACACAAGCAGTATTAGATGTAGTTGTACCAAAAGGGTTTATAGGAAAAACAAGACTACAGGTAATTACACCTGAAGGACTTATGGACTCATATACAGTCACATTTGATACAGCTAAAGGTCCGGAAATAAAAGAGTTAATACCATCAGAAGGCGATAAAGGTACATTTGTCGTTATTAAAAGAGATACTAAAGCAAATGAGGTGGGTTTTAAACCATCAGTATTTACAGCAAATAATATAGAAGAACAAAAAGGCTCTGTAGTTCTTTGGAATGGTGTTGATATTAATGAATTGCTTGATGGTTACAAAAAAGACTCTACTGGAAATTTAGTGGCAGCTAATAAGGAGGACTCGTTATTTTTAGACTATAAACAGGCTCAAAAGGGTGTAGTAGAAAAAGCAAGAACATTTGGTAAATATGTATATGTAGTTGATGCAGATACAATCTACTTAAAAATTCCGGATGAGGATATGCTAAATGCCATAAATAAAGATTTAAAAGAAGGCACATACGGCATACAGATTAAAAATCCGGATGGAGCAGAGTCATCAATTGCTAAGCCATTTAAAATAATTGATGTAATAGACAAGACAAAAATAGGCTCAATCGAACCGAACACCGATGATAAAAATGGTGGCTTGGTTGTTACAATTAAAGCTGGAGGAGATACCAACTTTAAAGGCGGTGTAGATGTATATTTCGGCTCACAAAAAGCTGAGGTTGTAGGATATGACATCAACAATAAAGAAGTGTATGTCAAAGTACCGCCACTTGTTGATTATAAATTCCCAACAACCTTGGATGATACAGTTCAGTCATTCACTGTACCGGTAACACTACAAAACAAAGTAAATAAATCTACTGATACAAAATTAGATGGGTTTATATATTTAAATCCAAATTATACTCTTGAAATAACGCAGATTTATAATTCAAAGTATGCTACAGACCCTAAAAATGCTGAAGCTAAAAAAGGCGTCGAAGGTGACACTGTAGTAATAAGAGGTAAAAATTTAAGACTAGAACAAAAGGATGGCAAATATATTTTGCCTAGAGTATTCTTTGGATATACTCTTGCAGATACAGACCCGGTTAGCTTTGGAGCTAGAAATGTTAATCCGGACGGCTCTCCTATACTTAAAAATGGCAGAGCCGAACTGGAATGGATAAAGGTCAAAGTGCCAAAAAAACCTACTCTAGCTATTAATTCTGACGGCTCAGTAGATGTTTTGGTACAAAATCCTGATGGTGCAAAGGATATAGCTGAAAAAGGCTTTATTTATTCAACAAGTAAGCCTACAATAAATGAGAAAGCATCTGTCTTAACAGCATCAAGATTTCATGATACTGTAACTGTCAGTGCAAAAGATGTAAATGAAAAAGGCTTATTAATAGCATTTGGTGATAAAACTTATGAAAAAGAGCTAAGCTCATCCGAAATGGAGCTTGAGACAACTAAACAAGTAGAAAAAATAGTTGTAAAATACACTCCCGGGGTAAAAGACAACATATCAGTATACTATAAAGCACCCGATGGTACGTTAACCTTAATGACTGATACAGACGGAGACCTTATTGGAGGAAAGGGAAGTATTGGCAAAATAGGAGACTCACTGGTTTTTGGCATTAATTGGAAAAATCCGGCATACCATAGCACAGAAATTACTAAAAATCCGGAGCTAATAGCCTCATTGAACAGAGAATATGTATTGATAAAATCTCAAAGTAAAGCACCTGATGTTAATACATTAATAGTAAGAAGAGGATTAGGAAAACTGGAGTCGTTCTCAAAAGACCCAGCTACAGCTGAGTCAAAATTAACAATAGCAACTCCATACAACGAAAAAATCGAAAAAACTACAATCACATTAATAAACTCAGATGGTTCATCAGCCACAGCACCATTTATATTTCATGGCGGTATGCAACCACCAGTTATAACAGATATTGATGGCAGCAAGGAAAGAGACATAACTGTACAAGGAAACAAGTCTGTAAAAGCAAAAGTATTCACAAATGACTACACCACAGATAGTGAAATTACTTTAATAGGTTCAGGCTTTAAAGATATAGAAAAAGTTAAAGTTGGTGACCTAGATGCGGAAGTAATCAATATATCCTCTGATTATACAAAAGTTAAAATAAAAGTACCTAAGGGTACATTAGAGCTTGTAGGTATACCATTACCAATCACAATGGTAACAAAAGGCGGAAATGCTTACTCAGATAAAAGCAACCCTCCGGTATACTATATGATGATACAAGCCGGCTCAAAACCTGAGCTTTCATCAATATCACCGGCAAAAGGACCGCAAACCGGTGGCACAAAAGTAACAATCAATGGTGCAGGTTTTAGAGACATTGATGAATTTGGTTCAAAGGGCGAAATAAAAGTATTCTTTGCTGGCAAAGAAGGTAAAGTCACAAAACTACTAAAAGACGACAAGGGCGAAATAGTAGGTATTCAAGCATTATCCCCAGCAGTAGATATGATAGACGAAAAATCAACTGTATATGTTAAAAATGCAGACGAAGGAAAATCTGAACCAATTGATTTCCAATATGTATCGCAGCCGGTGATAGAAAAATTGGAAGGCACATTTAGACTGGATGCTGAAAAATTGGATGATGCCCAAGATGTAAAAGTTACTGTAATTGGTAAAAATTTTTATAACCCTGAAAAAGTAATTATAGGTGGAAAACTTTTAAAAGTAGACAAAAATAAAGACGCACAAGAAAAACAAATGATGCTGGGCGTAAAAGACGATGGGGCAAACCAATATGTTGAGCTACAAAAAGATAAAAATGGCGTTGAAAATGGTATAGCAGTTACCAAAATAGAGCAACCGCAACCAAACGGGGCTAAACCGGCAGCCAATGAAAAAGCAAAAGAAAAAAATACCACATCTTTTGTGGTGACAATGCCTATAATCACCTATGAACAAATGCAAAGCATGACATCAAAAAGTATTATAGTTGTTGACCAAGATGGTGGTACATCACCTGAAAAACCGGCTGATATAAAGTTACCGGTACCACAAGCACCACAGCTAATTGCAGTGCCGGGGTATAATGGCTCAATAGGCTTGTCATGGAGCTATAAACCTACAGACCCAAACAGAGCTACAAGATTTGAAGTTTATGCTAAAGAGTCGGGTAAAGGTGATTATGTGCATGTTGGAGATGTAGTAGGTGATATAAATAAGACAGACTACTCTTATATTATCAAAGACCTAAAACCGGACACCGAATATCAAGTAAAATTAAGAGTAATGAATAAATTCGGAGAGGCACAAGACTTTGGATATGCAAAAGTAAGAACTCTTAGACCTGAGGATGACCCTAAGGCAAAAGAACAAATAAAAGAAATGCAAAGGTCTGAGGACAATGTAAGACAAAATGGTACACAAAAAATGGTAGGCGACCAGCTACAGTATACAGT
>NZ_MBEW02000018.1 GCF_001693775.2 Criibacterium bergeronii
TTATAAAAGTGTGTCAGCGACTAAGTCAACATATTTATCCCATTGTCCTTGTACCATATATAAGCACAAAAAACGCACCCGTGGGTGCGTTTTTTACATTAAAATTATTATTCATTTACTTAGCAAATGATAGTTTAACTCCGCCAATGTCATCTTTATCAGTTGGAGCAGTTCTTTTTATTTGTCCACTAGAATCTACTTCGAGTACGTAGTCAACTGCATCCACTTTTAATGTGCAGGTGATTTTATCATCTGCTGCTGTATATGTTGCAGAATTTGGTTTGTCCTTAATAGTTTTAAGAAATTCTTCTATATTTTTATTTGTTTTAGTGTTAATATTACCACCAGTTGCAGCCACTTCTTGCACTACCTGAGATGCCAATGTTCTTACGTTTCCTTCAAAGGTTCTTATTGTAGCACCTTTTGTTTGGCTGGTAAACTTAGGTATAGCTAATAACATAAGTATAGCAATGATTGCAACAACAACTAGCAATTCAACTAGCGTAAAGCCTTTTTTCTTTCTTAACATTAAGTTTTTCATAATTCCCTCCAAAATAAATTAAATTTAGTTATGTCTAATATAACCGACAAATAGGTCATAATAATTATGCCTGCATGTCTAGTCATTATATCACCGATTTTTCATTTTGTCTACACAATTCCCGCTATTTTTTTACTACTTACACTAATTATTTGCTATAGCTTTGTCGTAACTATACAAATTTACTGTAGTTTACAGGTAAGTCAAATTACTTAGCTTTTGTGCTTAGTGTGATTATATTTTTTTGCTTGTCAAAGTCTACTCCTATATATTTGCCCGTCATATCTCTAAGTCTGACATACACAAACCCGTCAACGTTTATCATGTCTGCGTCCTTGTATTCATCGTTGATATATAGGTCAAATTTGTCCTTGGCTTTTTTTATTTGGTCAGATAAGTAATTTTTATAGTCTTGCTCCTTACATTTTATTTTATCGTCAGTTTTGTCAAATACATTAATATTTTTGTCCATATTTATATTATTTTTATGGGAGTGTATTATCCTTTGTCTTATCGTATCCATGGATATACCTGCGTAGTTTAATAAATGCTCAGGGTCTGAGTGATTGGTAGCATATCCTTGCAAATAAGCCTCGTGATGTGATAGTATACTGCCACTTTTTGACGGGTCAATGGATAAAATATTGCACAAATATACAATGTATTCGATAGCTGTATTTAGTGTGCCGGCGATAAATGCCTTACTTCTTATCGGGTCTATGTCTATAAAGCTATTTGACGAAGTGTATTTTATAGTGTTTGGCTCACACATTTCTATGCCTATATGGCTACTGTTGTAGCTACCTCTACTGCCCAGTCCGCAGTGCCATGCCTTATAGTCAAGCGGCAGGGTCTGATATACTACCCCTGCTCCCACAAAGGCGTGGACGCATTTTTGCAGGTTTGGCTTGTCAAAGCTTTTGCAAAATACTGTCGGCTCTTCTTGGCTACAGCCTACTGAATGAAGTATTATGCCTTTTGGTGTAATTTTTTTTGCTAATTTGTAGCAGTCGTTGTTTTTTAGATAGTAATTAATTATTTTCATATTTGCTCCTTGTTTTAATTTTTCAGAAGTTAAACTACACTACTTGATTGAAATTTTATGCGTGAGTTATATTGCTGTATTAATTGAAATATTTTTTATGTTATTAAAATTTCAATCTTTAATATTAATATCACTAAAATCACAAAAAGGTATACAAAATAAAAAAAATAATTTACTTGACTAAAAATAATTTCGTAATTATAATCTTGATAGAAGTTAAACTACTAAACAGCTAACAGTTGTTATCTACAAACCACTCTTGATATTTGGCGGGTGTATAGGTGTGGCTATACACACCGCCAAATATTGAGCCATTTTATTTTAGTAAAGGAGCATAATGAATAATTACGAACGTATTGAAGAGCTTGTAGTGATATTTTTTGAGGGCGATGAATGTGAAAAATCTGATGCCTTGGAGCAAATTATTGAGGCTTTTAGACCTCTTATTGTGAAGCTATGTTTTAGGTATTTTAACAGGTTTGATGAGGATATTTACCAAGAGGCTGTAGTGTGGCTAATAGAGCGTACTTTGGACTATGACTACAAGAGCTACAACAAGTTTGCAGGATATGTGAAATATTATTTGGATATATTTTTTAAAAGACAGATTAATAAAAATAAATATGTAGCTTATGCTGAATATGATGAGAGTCTTGCTGATAATGCGTGTTTTGAGGATAGCTATGACTTTGAGCTACAAAGTATTTTACAATATTTGCCCTATAAAATGTACTATATAGTCAAACAACACGTTATAAACGGTAAATCATTGAAGGAGGTCGCAAAAAGTCTTGACATCTCCTATCCTTATGCCAAAAAGCTGAAAAAAGAGGCACTTTGCAAGCTAAAAGCTGAGCTTGCATGATAACAATGGCTAAATTAATTTAATTTGTGATAAAGCATTATAATTTTTGGCAAACAGGCGAACTAAAAAAAGCCCCTACGGCTAAATTTTAAATTATTGTATTTTATTTCATATATTTTCATTATTAAAAGGGGGATAGTATATTATGCAATACTCAGATGTTGTAGCTCTTGTGGGTAATGTCGGTTTTCCGATAGCTGTCACTGTCTATGTGCTGACTAGGCTAGAGGCTAAGATGGAAAATCTCAACCAAAGTATCACGGAGCTTGCACACGCAATCAAAGAGCAAAGGGCTGATTAAAAGTAAGGGGTGAACTAAGTTAAACCCGAACATGGTTTCGGGAAAGCTAGGTTCACTCCTACTTTTTTTGTCAAAAAAATTTTTGGCAAGCTAGGCAAAGCTGATATATTTTTATTTTGTGAACAAAATTTTATGGCTGGCGATGTTTAGTTTGAACATGGTTCGCCTATTTTTTTGTGATAAAAATTTTTATAGTAAAATTTTTGTATCCCTTTTGCACATCAATATCGATATTATTAGTGTAAACACACAAAAGCAAGTCTCGCCGGCAAAGCTGCTTTAATTTATTTATTTTAAAAAAAGGAGAAAATCTATGCAAGCTACTGTAAAATCAAGAGCAATGAAATTTAAGTATGAAGATGGTGTAACCTCTGCAGGTAAGCCAAAATATTCTTACAACACTATCAACAACCTAGCTACTGATGCGACAGACGACAAAATATTCGCCATGCTACCTCTAATGGGTGCTATACAGAGCACACCATCTACCGAGATAGATGTGGTACAAGTCACTACTATAAAATAATTGTTGAGCAATTTATAGTAACTTACTTTGAAAATTATAGTATAAATATTGAAAAGAAATTTATGCTACTACCTTATGCAAAATTTTTTACAATGAAAACTAATACTACACTTTCTTATGTAAGTTAGTATTATAGTAAAATTCGCTAATCCTTGATACTTGAGGGCCAACGCAGGAAAGCCCCTATATTTGGATTTTAAAATGTCATAATCGGTATTAAATTTATTTAAAAAAAGGAGAAAACTATGGAAAATACTCTTAAACTAAAATATGAGCTTTCAAACAGCAAGAACAAGATAGTTAGCATAGCTAACGCCAAACAGGATGCCGGTGACGATGAGGTAAAAACTCTTGGCACTTATCTAATACAAAATAATATGCTTGAAGTAAACGGTGCAAAGCTGGTCACTCTTAAAGAGGCTACTGTAGTATCTGTCACTGAAAGACAAATAAATCTTCAATAGTCTTTTAAAAGCTCAAAAAAGCCTGATTTCATGAAAATGAAATCAGGCTTTTTTTATTGCGTATTTCTATTCGTTGTCAAATATTTTTAATTTTTCTACTATCTCACTTGGCTGCGGCAACATATTTTTCATATCATCAGGCAATGTATTTCTTAACTGATATGTCGCCACTCCAATGGGAGCATTCGTACGTCTTAAAGCATATTCCACAAATGTTTTATCTTTACTCTTACATATAATTATCCCGATTGATGGGTTTTCATCAGGCAACTTAACTTTTTCATCTAAAACTTCTAAATACAGCTGCATTTTCCCTGCATATTCCGCCTCAAAATCTCCTATTTTAAGTTCTATAGCTACTAAACTTTTTAATCTTCTGTGAAATAGCAGCAAGTCAATATATAAGTCCTTTGTTCCCGCTTTTATATGATACTGATTGCCTACAAAAGTAAAATCTCCTCCCATTTCAATCAAAAAGGTTCTTATATTATTCATAAGCTGAATTTCTAGTTCGTGTTCAGTATATTCAGGGGATAACTCAGCAAAATCAAATGTATATTCATCTTTTATCGCCAGCTTTGCTTGATTTCTTCTTTCTTCAGGAAGTGTCAAGTCAAAATTATTTTGATTTGTTAGATACTTTTCGTAAGTTTTAACCTCTATAAAATTAGTCAATATCCTTTTAGTCCATCCATATCTTTTTGTCATTTGGATATAAAATTCTCTTTCTAAATCATCTTTACATTTTTCCATAATAACAATATTATTAGACCAACTAATTTCTCGCACCAGTGGTGCGAGTTTTTCACACTTACAATAATTCAAATAGAATGTTCTCATTCTCCATAGGTTTCCTGCTGAATACCCTTTTGCTCCCGGGAATTCTTTTTGCAACTCTTTTGATAGTACTTCTACAACAGATTTGCCCCAACCTTTTTCTTCTTGCTTGTTATATATTTCTTTTCCTATATCCCAATATAAATTTATCGTTTCAGAGTTTATTTTTTTAATGACATTGTATTGTTTTTTATGAATTATAGATTTTACATCATTTACAAGAGTTGTATAATTTTGTGTTTCTAAGTTATTCACTTTTTATTTCTCCAATTCTCGCACCAGTGGTGCGAGTTTTACAATATAAAATTTACTTTATTATATATAATTTAACTTACAGCTTGTAAGCTAATTTATTTATCAAAATCAAAAATGTCTAATCGTGGTAATTATAGCAAAGTTATAGTAGTTTTTCTATAATTCATTTTTACTATATGTACATTACGTAGTTGTCTAGGAGAGCTAACTGCTTTTACCAGTTAGCTCTCCTACTTACCAAGCACGCACTCAAAAAAGCCTGATTTCATGAAAATGAAATCAGGCTTTTTATTTGTCTTGACTACTGTACTGTGTAAGGTATTAATGCTAGAGTTCTAGCTCTTTTTATAGCTATTGTAAGCTTTCTTTGAGCTTTGGCAGATGTGCCGGTTACTCTTCTTGGTAGTATTTTACCTCTTTCAGAGATAAATTTCTTTAGTAGCACTACGTCTTTATAGTCAATTTGGTTGATTTTATCTCCCAAAAATGGGTCTACTTTTTTTCTTCTTTTTCTAAAATTGTTGTTTGAGTTTGCTGTATTTTTTTGAAATGCCATTAGTGCACCTCCTTCATCCTTTAATCTTAAAATGGTACATCGTCATCGCTTAAAGCTCTATAGCCTTCGGAGTCGAGTCCTTCTTCAGGCATAAATACATCATCAGATGCTATGTCTGTATCATTTCTTTGGTAGGTCTGAGATTGCGGTCTTTGTCCTTTATCTGACCATTCCAAGAACTGCACATCGTCTGCTATTATTGATACGCTATACCTTTTTATACCATCTTTATCTGTATAGTTATCGTTTTGTATCCTACCTCTGACTGCTGTCAGTCTGCCTTTTGCTAGATATTGTGCACAAGTTTCAGCTCTTTTTCCAAAGATTGTGACGTTAAAAAAGTCTGCTGTGACTGCATTTGGGTCTTCTTTTTTAGCAAATGGTCTGTCTACTGCTAATCCAAACCTTGTGACTGCCATGCCGCTTTGTGCATATCTGAGCTCCGGGTCTCTTGTCAATCTTCCTATTAGAATAACGTTATTCATCGTTTCCTCCTAATTGTTATCGACATTAACGATTAAGTGGCGGATAACTTGGTCCATGATTTTAAGATTTCTGTCAAGCTCTTTTGGTATGTCTGCACCAGCGTTAAATTTAACTAGTACATAGTATCCATCTGTAAGCTTTTGGATTTCATAAGCAAGTTTTTTATTACCCCAAACGTCGATGGACTCAATATTTCCATTAGTTTCTATTATTTCTTTGATTTTGTTAGCTACTTTTTCTTTTGTTTCGTCATCAGTAGCTGTTTTAAGAATGTAAACTAATTCATATTTATTCATCGTTTCACCTCCTTCGGACATAAGGCTCTTTTTTCAAGAGCAGAAGTTTTTCGACCTGTTGGTCTTTAATACAACGATTTATTGTATCATTTTTTTTATATTTTAGCAAGTTTAATTTTTTAGTTTATCCTGTTATTTTTTTAAGTTTGTAGTATAATAGTTAACAGGCAGTTTTTATTTCTAATGATAAAATTTTTTTGGTCGATAAATTATTTGTATAGTTTTTATTTAATGGAAGGCTTATTAGATGATAGTTCCTACACACCGCTTGATTGCTCATTATGTTTATAATTATATACAACTAAAGGCTGGTATAAGTTTAGACAAAAAATGGTTTACTTTTGGCAATGTATTGCCTGATGTTAATCCTTATTATATAAAAAGAAAGCATTTTTACTGTGTTTCGTTTGATTATGTGATTTCGCTTATTAATTCTCTTGAAAATGATATGGACAGGATTAGTATGAAGGAGTTTAGTCTGCGTCTTGGCATAATTTCTCACTATGTTTCTGATTTTTTTTGTTATCCTCACAATGATAGGGCGTACTTTAAGGGCAGATTAAAGGAGCATATGCAATATGAATATAAATTGCATGGTAGCTTTAGCTCAATTGCCAAGTGGCATATATGCGATACTTCTTTTTATGATTTAGATGAAACTCAAATCATAAATAGCTTTAGAAAAATATATCTTCAAGAGGGTATGTGCATTAAAAATGACATTAAATTCACTCTTGATGCTGTGTCAGCTATAGGTCTGTCATTATCTGAGGCGTATGTAGAAGGTTTGGATACGGCAGTTGGTATTGCTCACATTTAGGTATATAATTTTAAAGACTTGTTATCTTTTTGGTAACAAGTCTTTTTTTAAATTACAGGCTTAATTTATCTTTCATCATTTCAAATATCAATATTCCTGCTGCAACTGATGCGTTTAGTGACTCAGCTACTTTATTATCCATTGGTATTTTTATTTTCTTATCGGATATGGCTATTACCTCGTCAGATATCCCGTTTGCCTCTGAGCCTATTACTAGTGCTATTTTTTCGTCTGTAAAGCTGTCTTTATAAGGTGCACTGCCCTCTAGGGAGCTGGAGTAAATTTTATATCCCATTTCATGTAAGGTTTTTATATTGTCTATAATCTGCATATTGGCAAAATATAGCGAACCCATGGCTGACCTGACTACTTTTGGCGAATATATGTCTACTGTGCCTTTGGTATAGTAGATTGTACTTATTCCTCCTGCTAGTGCTGTCCTAATGATAGTGCCAAGATTGCCGGGATCGTTTAGGTGGTCTAAAAATAGTACTCTATCAGCATTTTCATTTTCTTTAGAAAAATTCACTTCGCTTGGCATTTCATAAACTGCAAGTATTCCTTGGGAGTTTACTGTATCTTTTAGTGTGTCAAATATTTCTTCTGTGACTTGGTAGATTTTTTGCTCGCCAAGCTGAGCTGTTATTTTTTGCAAAAATCCCAGCTCTTTAAAATTTTCTCTTACTATTAGATATTTTATTATGTAATTTGATGATAGGGATAAATCTATGTTTTTTATCCCCTCATCAAAAAATAATCTGTACTGATATCTATATTTTTTTTCTTTTAATTTTTTTATTAATTTTATTACGTTGTTTTGTTTTGATGCGATTTTATTCATTTTCTAATTCTTTAGCTACTTCCAAGGCTTTTTCAAAATTTACTTCATTTGTAACTTCCGGTACATATTCTACATATCTTATTTTATCATTTTTATCTATAATTACAATACCTCTTGCAAGGAGCATATTTTCTTTCATGATAAAGCCGTATTTTTCGCCAAATGCTCTGTCTTTATAGTCAGATGCCACTAGTATATTTTCTATGTCGTTTGCTCCGCAAAATCTACCTTGTGCAAATGGTAAATCCATTGAGATTGTTATTATTTGTAAGTCTTTGATTTTTGATGCGTCTTCGTTAAATTTTCTTGTTTGTAGTGAGCATACGCTGGTATCAAGTGATGGCACTATTGATATTAGTCTGATTTTGCCTGATGTTTCGCTAAGTTTAAATTCTGATAAATCTTGTTTTACAAGTGTAAATTCAGGTGCTTTTTCTCCTACTTTTGTTTCGTCACCTATTAATGTTACCGGATTTGATGCAAATGTTACTACGTTTTTTCTTTCGTTCATGATAGACTCCTCTTAATTTATTTTTTTAATTTAAATACTTTTTTAGTATTGTATTGAAGTATAAATTTGCTTTTGCTTTTTTAAAATACCCTTATTCTTTATATTATAATCTAACATTATGTAAAAAAATAGCAAATATCTTTTTATGCAAAATCCAGTAAACAAATTAAAATATTTTTTTAAATTCAGGCAAGCAAAGTTCGCCCCTACGGATTTTATATTGTATAAGATATTCGCTATTTAATTATATTATTCAGTCGCCTTTGGTGATATGAAATATCCTATAATTCCGCCAATTACTGCTATAGGTATCCAGCCAAAGCCATTTGAAAACATTGGGTAAAAGCTTTCTACCATTTTTACCGTATCTGCCGGTAAAAATACTACTAGGGCTGAAAATACTAGTGTTGGTAAGGCAGAAAGTGAGTAGACCATGTTCCTTTTTACTCCAAATACATTTAGTAGCATAAGTATTATTGCTACAGGATAGACTACAGAAAGTATCGGTCCTGATATTGCGACTATCTTGTCAACTCCGTTTAGGGCAAAATAAAAGCTTATGACGTTTATTATTAAAACCAACGCTTTATAGTTTAGCTTGCCCTTACTCAAATCTCTAAAGTATAATGCTGCTGTCGTTGTAAGTCCTACTGATGTGGTAAGACAGGCAAGAGATATAATCATAGCTAATATTATGATGCCGAAATTGCCTAGTATAGCTTGAGATGCCGATATCAACAGCTGTGTTCTTGAAATATCGTTAGGATATACTGTGCTTGCTGTAGCACCTATGTGTGATAAGCCTACATAGATTAACGCTAAGCAGCAGCCTGCTATCACTCCTGTGAGTGAGGATAATTTTATTGCTTGATTTCCGACATAGCCTTTTTCATTGATTGATTTTATGATTGTAAAGGCAAACATGATTGCAGCTATGGCATCCATTGTCTGATAGCCCTCAACGAAGCCTCCTATGAAGCCCTTTGGGGTTTCAGTTACTACTATATCGCCTATTGGTGAAACAAAGCCTTTTACTATTAAAATTATCAATGATATTAATAATACCGGTGTAAGTATCGCTCCTAGCTTGTCTATAACTGAGTTTTCATTTAGTGAGAAGAATATTGTTACTATGAAAAATATGCCAAGTCCTACATAATTAACTAGTCCGGGTGCAACTGTATTTTGCAGCACTTCGTATGTTAATGCTCCTGTCTTTGGTATTGCAAGTAGTGGTCCAATCATTATCATTATTACTGCACCAAGAAGGGTTGCAAAGCCGGGAGCAACTTTTCCGGCAAAATTTTCAAAGGACTTTGCTTTTGATATTGCCACTATGCCAAGTATTGGCAGTCCTGCGCCTGTGATTACGAACCCTAATGTTGATATTAAATATTCTTTACCTGATATTAATCCTAAAAATGGTGGGAATATTACGTTTCCCGCTCCAAAAAACATTGAAAATAACGCAAAAGATACTACTAGTACGTCTCTTGTTGTTTTATTCATCTTCACTCCTTAATTGTGTTGTAGTTTTTTATGATATATTTCTTTGGTTTTCATGACCTTGTCTAAATATATGGCGGTTTCGCCAAAGGGGATATTCCATGTGCTGTAGTTAGCGTCTTGCGGTAGATACCCACTGTTTATCCAGCTTGCCACATTTTCAGGTCCGGCGTTATATGCCATTACTGCATATCTTATGTCGCCAAATCTTTGCGTTAAATGTGATAAAAGCCATGTACCTATTTGAATATTAGTCTTTTTGTCAAAGATATCATCATTATTTAATACTATACTTTTTTTTGCAAACTCATAGGACGTATCCATTATCTGCATAAGCCCCTTTGCCTGTGCATTTGACTCAGCGTAAGGGTTAAAATCCGACTCATTTTTTATAATTGCATATATAAGTGCTCTATCTACATTGTACTGCCTAGAATACTTGTCTACATATTCTTTGTATCTGATTGGATATGTATAGTCATTTACTTTGTCAGACAAAAAATAATTTGCCGCAAAAAGTAGGACTATCACTAGGACTATAAGCTTTAGTAAGCCGATTATTATTTTCAAAGCCTTAATTTCCTTTATCTATTCTCAATAAGAACTCATCAATTTTCAATTTTAATTGGACTAAGTCCTCATTGTTATATATTACTACATCTGATTTTTCTATTCTTTTTTCTATACCCATTTGTGAGGCTATAATTTTTCTTGCGGTAAAGATATCTATGCCATCTCTTTTGGTCAGCCTTTGTATTTGAATTTGTTCGTCAACAGCTATTAAAAGCACTAAATCACATTTTTTATCCAAGCCTGTCTCAAAAAGTAATGGTGCATCTAAAAAAACAATATGATAACTTTGACTTTCTTTTATTTTATTATCTATCTCGTCTAATATGATTGGGTGCAGGGTTTCATTTAAAAGCTGTAATTGATTTTTGTCCGAAAAAACTATTCCGGATAATTTTTTTCTATCTATATTATTTTCAGCATCAATGACTTGCGGAAAAAGCTCTAGGATAGCCTTATATCCTCTATTGCCTATATTTGTAACCTTATGGGAGATTTTATCTGCGTCTATAATCTTGTAGCCTTTTTGTATTAAATATTTGCTGACTGTAGTTTTTCCACTGGCTATCGTGCCTGTCAATCCGATTAATTTCATAATTTTACTATTGCTTTGCCTCTACTAAAGCCTTTGCTGACATATCTAAAACTTGTATACCTTTTTGATTGGTAACTAATAATTGATAATCTACTAGACCTGTCTTGCCGTTAGAATTTTTTTTAATACCTGTAATTGTAATTATACCTGATAGTACGTCTGCCGGATATACCGGTGCAAGCCATTTTGCATAATTAATCTGTGCCCCTGCAATCATGTGGGCTGCGTCTATGCCGGTTTTTACCCATTGAGCCCAGCAGGCGACTAAGGTGTGAAAGCCTGACGCAAAAATGCCATTAAACCTTGTGTTTTTGGCAGCCTCCTCGTCTAAATGGAAATATCTTGGGTCATATTTTGCCGCAAAATCTTTTATGTCCTCCAAGGTAAATTCGATAGGCTCAAGTATATATTTTTTCCCCGGTTCATACTCTTGCAAATACACCTTAGCTCCTCCGTCTACAAAATATCCTTAGCTCAGCTATGAGCTAAGGATACATAAGCTAACTAATCATTGTTTTTTGAAAGTAAGCCTTTTAATTTTTCCTTGTCGAAATCTATCATTTCTAGAGCACTCTTGTTTTCTTCTTTAGCTTCTTCTACTACTTCTTTTCTCATGATATGAACACTTTTTGGAGCGTCAATGGCTAACTTTACTCTGCCCTCAGATATGTCAGAGACTTTTATTTCAAACTCTGTACCGTCAGCAGTAGATATAATGATTGATTCTCCATATTTTCTTTTGAGAACTAGCATTATTATTCTCCCTCCCTATGATAAAATTCATATCTCATAGGATATTCGTCTCCAAGTATGATTTGCATTCCCTTGTTGTTTGCTCTGTTAAATATGATTGGAGCTTGAAGGTTTGTCCTGATTTTTTCTATATCATCAGGTATCACTACTGTGGTTCTGATAACTATATCTTGTTCAGAAGTAATGCCTAGTTTTTTCATAACATTATCAGGTATCTCAAATGAATAGTCAGGTTTTACAAAAAATGGATCCATAATAGCAAAGGCTATATTTTCATCAATACATTGTAGATACTGCAAAAATATATCTTCTTCTACAATGATGATATATCTTTTTAAATCTTCAAAGCCCAGCATACCTTCGTCTAATGTGAGTATATTTGACTCTTCTATATCCATCTCTCCATGGTATCTAGTAGATATTTTCATGTCTGCACCTCTACATTTCAATATTTTCTATCTGTCTTAGGCTCGTGTCAAGGTCATCAAATTCTTTTTGCAGTTCGTCTAAAACTGCCTCTAAATCCTCAACCATTTTTTTATTTCCTATACCTATGTCACAATAATTCTTTGCAATTGAAATGGAATATATGTATGAACGTAGGTTGTCTCTTCTTTCTAATACACTTTTAATTAACATAATCTTCTCCTTTGTTTACATATACATTAAAATATGTTTTATAAATTAATAATCAAGAGATATTTATTTTTACTATCGGTTAAAAAACTCTACCTCTTTACTAAAAATGGTAAAGCCATACCTATAAATAAATTTTTTTCTAGTATAGCATAGATTTTGAGATTTGTAATTAATTTTTCTTTAAAAAAAGACTTGTCGATGAAATTATTTTCAAAGACAAGTCAGTTTTTGCATAGTTTATTTATATCAATTCACTATCTTATAAAATCTAACAAGGACGGCTGTAATATTTTTGCTGATACTGAAAGTGCAGCCTTGTATACATAATATGCTTGTGATAACTGCATGGATGCCTCGTTGTAATCTGTATCTCGTACTCTTGACAAAACATCACGATAGTTTAAGTTTATTCTTTGTGCTCTTGAGTCCATTATGCTATACATATTCATTCTAGCTCCTGCCTTACCTTGGCAAGCTAGGAAGTTATTTTCATGGGCTTCGACCATCTTTTGCATTCTAGATAAGCCTTGAGTGTTTCCCTCTCCTAGGAATTTTGAAATTCTGTCCATCATTTCAAAAAATCCCATATGCTCACGTTCAGGCTCTTTCATTTCGCCATTTGTAGTAGGCAACCAACTACCATCTGAAGGGATTACATTTTTTGTTATCGGGTCAGTAACTTCAGCTTTATTTACTGTTATTTTTGCCCCATAGTTTTTATCAGATACAAAACCTATTTTGCCTTCGTCATTTACAAATTGTCCGATTTGAACATCCGGAATTTGTTTTCTCAAGTTTTCGTTTAATTTATTAATTATATCTGTTAAGTCCTTTGCTTTAAAGTCCCCTTCTAATTTAACATTGACTGTAGGAAGTTTAGTTTTAATAGGTGTTGCATTTGGGCCTGTGGCTGTGAGCTTTGTAAGGCTCTCATAGGCAGCGTCTACTTTATCTTTTGCGTTCTTCAAGTCATTTGATACTTTTGTACTTACAGCTTTATCCTTATCATTGATTTTTGTATCTAAGCCAATGCCGTTTGTTTGCGTGCCTTTTATTTTATATCCGTCAACTGTTGTCTGTGCAAATGTATTTGTACCGTCATACTTGGTGTTCATTAAGTCATATTCTTGCAAATCTATGCTTAAATCTATATTTAGATGTACGGACTTATCTTTGTCCTTGTCAAACGGGATATCTGTTTTCGCTGTGGTTGATGTATGGAAGTATTCGTTGCCGAAGATGTCTACTCCTGATAGGTTTATGCCTGTTTTTTGCCCTACACCTATGTTGTAGTTGATTTTTTCATAGTTTAGTCCTGCTAGATATAAATCCGTGTTGTATCTTCCATCTTTGTTTACAAATTTTTTTGTGGTGTCATAGCCTGAAAACTGAAATCTACCCATGAAGTCATCATTTGCTACTGTAATGCACGAATTTTTCAGCTCCTCTATTTCTTTTTGTATTTGTTTTCTATCTTCTACTGTCTTGCCGTCTGATGCTCCGCTGATGGTAAGCTCTTTTATCCTCTTCATCATATCGTTAAGTGACCTCATTGACTCATCACTTTTTGATGTCCAAGAGTCGGCATCTAATACGTCTTGTCTATACATCTCGTTGACACTTACCTCAGACATAAGTCTAAGCGCCCTTGCCACTGCAATAGGGTCGTCTGATGGTCTATGAAGTTTATATCTTGATGACATATCATTGTATATTTTATCCATTTTGTTCAAATGATTAAACTGGTCTAACAACGTCCTTGCAGATGTCATTTGATTAGTTATTCTTAGCATTTTATTACTCCTTAACTATATTATAGACCTACTCTACCCATACGATTGATTATGACGTCTAGCATCTCATCGACTGTGGTTATCATCCTAGCTGAGGCATTGTATGCGTGCTGGAATTTTAGCATATTTGTCAGCTCTTCGTTTTCACTAACTCCTGATACTGATAATCGGGTCATGTTTAGCTCTAGCTCTTCTATAGTTGCATTTTTAAGCGTATCCTTTGCCTCTTTGGCATCTACACCTAATACTGATGTAACTACTGACTTTATGATATCCTCAGGTATACCTTTACCTATTGTAACCATCCTTGATTTACCTTTAGCATCTAAGGCATTAGGGTTTACTATGTTTAATTCCACGCTTAGCTGTGACTCTTTCATTGCAAAAAATCTGTGGAAGTTTTCTTGGTCTGATTGGTCTGCCTTGCCGTCTTTACCTTTTACCAATCCTATTGCAAGCTTAGCTGTGGAGTTGACTATGTGAGAGTTTACTCTGACATTCTTTGCATTTATTGGTGCAGGTTTACCATCTGCCATCGTCTGTCCGAAGGACTCAAATAGCGGCTCTCCCTGCTCTCCGTTTGCATCTATTCCTGATGTATGAATTCTGTTTGCCTCTTCTGCAAAAGCCTTCATATATTCATTGGTAGCTCTGATGTAAAATGGTACACCCTTTACCTTGTGGTTCATAGATGGGTCACCAACGCTGTCTCTTTGCTGTAATGCTGCACCTAATCTTCCGCCAACATTGTTCATGTCGACTTTTTGTCCGTCATAAAACTCAAACCTAGTCACTTGCAAGCCTAGGGCATCTGTGGTAGGTTCATAATACAGTTGGTTGCCCTTTGCATCTTTTATAAGGTTACCATCTTTATCTTTTGCCTCTTTGAGTGCATTTCCATTTGCGTCTTTAGAGCTTGTTGTAGTTCTATAATTTTGAGCTACATTGTTTAAATCTGTAGTAACTTTACCGGCATTTTTTATCTCAAATACGTCATTGTGCATTACTACCGGATGACCGTCTACTATAAGATTCCAAGTCTCTTGTGGTTTGCCTGTGGAGTCTTTTAGTACTTGCTTTTGCACTTTTACGTCTACTAATTCTGATATTTTATCTACTAAATTGTTACGTCTATCTCTAAGGTCGTTTGCCATTGAGCCGTCTGACTCGCTGATAAATATTTCTTGGTTTAGTGTTGCAACCTGATGGAACATAGAGTTTAAATCTGTTACCATTGCGTTTGCATCTTTGTCCAAGTCTTTAACCGCTGTTTCCAACTTTTCTGACAAGCTGTTGAAGTAGTTTGTCATGGTAATTGCTGTGGTGATAAAATTTGACCTTGTCGTGTTATTTTCGGGGTGTTTTATGACAGCATCTATCGCATTAAAAAAGTTGTCTATAATTGATGTAATTCCCTTGTCACTTGGTTCTGCAAAGATATTTTCAAGATTTCTAAGTGATGCAGATGTTTCGCTCCAATACTCTTTTGTGCTTAGCTTTGCTCTATATCTTATATCGATTAGCTCATCTCTAATCTGTTTTATATATTTCATTCTAACGCCTGTACCAAGCCAACCGCTAGTCCCATCATATGTAGGAGTTGCATTTACTTGGTCAGACCTTTGTCTTGTATAGCCTTCGGTGTCTATATTTGCTATGTTGTGCCCTAGGACATCCATAGCTCTTTGTGCTGCGAATAATCCAGATACTGCTGCATTAAAGCCAGAAAATGTAGATCTCATTTTTCCTCCCAACTTTTGCTCTTAAACTCATCAAAGTTGAATATTTATATACAATGTTTAAATTAAAAAGTTATAAATGGGCATATTTTAGCTAATGCTTATTTATAACTTTTTAGTATTTGCTATCGAAAAGTGACCCCCCGACGACATTATTTTTCGTTTTACCCTTAATGTCATTATAGGTGGTCATTTGAGCATCTCCTACCAAAAGATTGTTTGCTATCTCTATTTCTTCAAGTATAAAGAGTATTAGGTCTTTATTGACGTCATTTTGGTCTTTCAGCATCTCCATAGAATTTTTTAGCTGTTTTGCAATCTCCGCAAGCTCCATGGATTTTTCCTGAGACAATGTGTCAATCACCGTCCTGATATTTGTAATTTTTTTGCCCTGAGCCTTTTCTTCTTCTTTAATTATGGAGTCTCTAATTTTCTCTAAATTTATTATCTGAGCTGCAAGCTTTTCTTCTTTATTTGTGATTTCCAAAAGCTCTGAGGTGTCATTATTTTGTATTACCATCATTTTTTTGCCTGCAAGGGTAATTAATTCGTTTGTAGCTTGTAGCTGGTTTTTAAATGTATCCACAAGGCTATTATATTGCTGTGAGTCCATACTCTTTCTACTCCAGTTCACTTAACTTAATTTTATGAAACAAAGTAATCTTTACTATTCTTGCTATTATAAGATTGATATTAGTCGTTAATCTCTCCTAATAGCATTGCTCTAGCTATCTTAGAAGAGTCAACAACATAACTGCCGTTACTAATTTGATTTTTAATATTTTCGACTTTTCCTGTCCTGATAGGCTCAAGATTTTTTAGTTTATCCATTGCAACTGAAAAATCCATAGCAGTTTTAGAAATCTGAACATCAAACCCGCTGGCTGCCGGTGATGTACTTTGGCTAACTGCACTTTTCTTATAAGTATTATAAATGCCATTTACTGAACTGGTACTTGATACTTTCATAAATAACTCCTTGTCTGTTTGTTGATTATTTCAATGTATTAATTATATCGACAGGTAGTTTGATTTTTTAAATATTTTTATAAAAGAATATTAAATATATGACTTAAAAATATGTCAGGCTAACAGCCACGTCTGCCTATCACACAATATAACTGGAATTTTATTTTTGACATTTTGTTTTTCCTGCTATATAATTTTATAAGAGAAAATGTTTTCTAAATTTGTTGATATATAATTTTTGTAAGCAGTTTTATTTTAAGGAGATGTCATGGATAATAGACCAATAGGGGTTTTCGACTCAGGTGTAGGTGCATTTTCAGTGCTGGAGCAGTTAGTAAAAATTATGCCTAATGAAAATTATGTTTTTTTTGGAGATAGCGGGCATAACCCTTATGGGCAAAAAACAAAGCAGCAGTTGCAAACGCTTTGTGAGGTTATCGCTGAATTTTTGATTAAACATGATGTAAAAATAATTGTCATAGCTTGTAATACTGCGACTGTTGCCTCTTTGGAATATCTACAGGGCAAGTTTAAAGATATAGATATAATAGGTGTAATAGAGGGCGGAGCAAAGGATGCTATCAAGGTCACTAAAAATGCTAAAATTGGTGTGTGTGCAACCTGCTTTACTGCGAACTCCCATGCCTATAAAGATAAGATTGAACAGTTTGCTAAAGACAAAAATATCGAAGTGTTTGAAGAGGGTAGTATAGACTTGGCTCATACTATAGAAAGCGGTTTTGACAAAGAAAAAGATGCTCATATAATAGAAGAATTTGTAGGCAGGTTTGACGGCAAGGATATAGATACTCTAATATTAGGCTGCACTCATTATCCAATGATAGCTGATGTATTTAAAAAATACTATGATGGCAATCTTGTAGACCCTGGTCTAAGCACTGCTAAAACTGCTATGGATATACTGACTAAAAAAGCTATGCTGACAAATTCAAGTGTTCATGGCTCTATAAAATATTTTGTCACTTCTACTGTCAAGTCTTTTATAGAAGTAGCTAAAAATCTAGTTGATTTTGAGCTTACAGATATACATCATGTGGATATTGAAAAGGAATTAGCTGAAAAGTCAAATAAATAATTTTTAAATGTATTTAAAAAACAAGCATAATCTAATAAATATTAGATGGTGCTTGTTTTTTTTAAATAAATATTTTTTAGTCTCTTATCTTGAGTGATAGGTGACTGAATTTTTATTTGCTTCTTGTGACTTATCAAGATTTTCTTTCATTTGGTCTCTTACATCTCTCATCTGTTTCATTGTATCCATTTTTTTACAGTCATCACAAAGTCTGCCGGATTTTATGGATTTACCACATTTTTCGCATCTCAACAAGGTGTTTGCCTCTTCGACTACTTCTATTCTGTCTTGCTTTAATAATTTTAAGATAACTGCCTCATCAACTCCGGTTTCATCAGCGACTTCCTTTATATCTGCTCCGGGATGGTCATAAAGATAATCTCTTACCAGCTTAAAGTCATTATCTATCTTTTTGTCAAAACATCTTTTGCAAAGTGTTCTGCCGTTTTCGGCGGCAAATGTTCTTCCACATTCTTCACAAGTTTTTAATTCCATGGTTATTCCTTTCATAATATAATGTATTTTAATTGTATAGTTACAAGGTTTTTTTATATTTTTTAGTCCTCTTCTTTAAAGTAATAGCCCACCCCTCTTTTTGTGATTATATATTTTGGATTAGACGGGTCGTCCTCAATTTTTTCTCTAAGTCTTCTTACTGTGACGTCTACCGTACGTTCACTGTCTACTCCAATGTATTCATACTTCCATACTAAGGTGAGCAGCTGCTCCCTAGAGTAAATTTTAGACGGGCTCATGGCTAAAAATTTTAACAGCTCAAACTCTCTGTAGGTGACCTTTAGCTCTTGTCCATTTTTGTAGGCTGTATATGTGGCGATGTCTATTTCTAAATCTCCAAAGATAAGCTTGCCCTCTCCTGCCTCCTCGTCAGTGGAGTTCATATTCATACGTCTAATGTTGGCTTTTACTCTTGCTATAAGCTCTTTTGGTGAAAATGGCTTGGTGATGTAATCGTCTGCACCGATTTCAAGTCCTTTTATTTTATCATTTTCTTCTTCTAAGGCTGTCAGCATGATTATCGGGGTTCTTAATGTTTTTCTTATTCTTTTACATACTTCAAAGCCATTCATACCCGGCAGCATTATATCTAGCAGTATAAGGTCGTATTTATCCTCAAGTGCTTTATTTAGTCCATCTTCTCCATCATAGGCTTGGTCGCAAACTAAGTCTTCTTTTTCTAGGTTGTATTTTATGATGTCTGATATATTTTTTTCATCTTCAACTATAAGTACGTTATTATTCAAATTTTACCTCTCTTTCAATGGGTAGCTCTAAGAACATTCTAGCAGAAAATGGTTGCAAATCCATTTTCAAATAATGCTTGCAATATACTTTCTTTTCGCAGCCTATAATATCTGCTTCGGAGTTTATCACATCTTTTGTTGTGGTGAATATGTCTTTGTATGAGGTTACTATTTCTTCTTTTTTTATGCAAATCGTAGATAAGATGTTATCTTTTTCGTATTTTGTACTGCCGCTATAAATATCCCAGTCAGAATTTAATAATTCTTTTATCCTTAATTTATTATCGAATTCAAATCCATAATCCTTATGAATTTTATCTGAAAAATTAAACACGCAAAATATTTTTTGGTCGTCACTTTTTCTCACATACGCATAGGTAACTCCGATGTCATCATTTACAGCTATCCATTTGAATGCACCAACCCTGTAGTCCTGCTGATAAAGTGCCGTATTGTTTAAATATAGTGCGTTTAAATCCTTGATATATCTATTAAATGAGTCGTGTATAGGAAATCTTAATATATCATAATCTTGCTGTCTAGTCTCGTCCCATTCTCTGAGCTGTCCCAGCTCGTTACCCATAAAATTTAGCTTTTTACCCGGATGCGTATACATATACATATATAATGCCCTTGCCTGTGCAAATTTGTCCATACCGTACATTTTTTGCATGATTGTGGCTTTTCCATGCACATTTTCGTCATGGGAAAATGGTAATAAAAATTTTTCACTATAAAAATACATCATCGAAAAGCTAATCTGATTGTAGACCTTTGCTCTTTGACTAGGGGTTTTTTTGAAAAAATCCAAGGTGTCATTCATCCAGCCCATATCCCATTTGTAGTCAAAGCCTAATCCTCCATCATAGACAGGAAATGTCACTTTTTTATAATCTGAGCTATCCTCTGCTATCATTATAATGTTTTTATTAATTCTGTTAAGACCTATATTTAATTTTTTTAAAAATTCTACTCCGTTTAGATTTACTCCCCTGTTTGAGTCACCATGATAATATATAATCCTGCTGATTGCATCCATCCTAAGACCATCAAAGTGGAACTCCTTTAGCCAATAATTTGCGGAGGAACACAAAAATGATGCGACCTCTCCCTTGGCATGGATAAAGTTGTAGCTACCCCACTCACTTAGCTCCATTTCATCATCAGGATATTCATAAAATGCTCTGCCGCCCATTTTTGCAAGAGCATAATAATCTGTGGCAAAGTGCACCGGCACAAAATCCATTATTACTTTTATATCATTTAGGTGCAAAGTGTTAATAAGAGCCTTTAATTCATCAGGTGTGCCATATCTTGACGTAGGCGAAAAATATCCCGTAGACTGATAACCCCACGATATATCCATAGGATGCTCTGTAAGTGGCATAAACTCAACCGCATTGTAGCCATGCTCTTTAAGGTAAGGTACTAACAGCTCTGCTATTTGCACATAGCTCAAAAACTCTTGTTTATCCCTATCCTTTGGCTCTTTCCACGAACCCAAGTGCATTTCGTAAATATTTAACGGCTCGTCAAAGGATTTTGTCCTTTTTTCTAAATATTTTTCATCAGTAAATTTATAAGAATTTAAATCGGTAATAATAGATGCAAAAGCAGGTCTTAGCTCCATATAAAATGCGTATGGGTCTGTATGCTCTACATAATTATATTCGTCAGAATATACTTTATATTTATACATTTGACCTTTTTTTGCACTAGGTATTTTTATTTCGTATACGCCATTAAAGTTGTAATTCATTACAGTTTCATTTTGCCAACCGTTAAAATCACCAATGAGGCTGACTTTTTTGGCATTTGGTGCATATATACGAAAACAAACCCCTTCGTCCTGTATATGTGCTCCAAAATATTCATATGCGTCAAAACAGTTTCCTTGCCAAAACTCCTTTAAATCCATAGCACACCTCTTTGGTAAGTCAAATTATTTTTCAAAAAGCTCTACATTTTTTCGGGTAAATTTCATACTTTGCATCAGTTTCATTGCTATATCATTTTCTTTATTTACCAGCACACCTACTGATATTGCCTTGTCATAATCATTCATGACTGTCTTTATCATTTGCTTGGCGATACCTTTTTTCCTGTATTCATTTTTTACAAAAATTTCTCTAATTAGCAAAATCATGCCATCAAGATAAATCGGATAAGTAAATTCAACCAGTATATAGCCTACAGCCTTTTTATCCAGCATGCAAATGAACGCCTTATAAGATGGGCTACCCTGATTGAGCTTTCTAATCGCAATTTCCTTATCATATGCTTGCAAATTTGTCTGCTGGCAAAAGCTCTGTATCATTTCTTGCATTGTGGGTGTATCGTAAAGCTCGTATTCCTTTAATCTTATGTGCATAATCCCTCCAAATATATGAATGATATGCTTATTTATAAACTTATATGATGTTATTTTTACTTTAAATATACTTATTCTATTTTATTCCATTTTACCATTAAAAATACTATATTTCAATAAAAAGTATCGATTTCAAAATACTTAATTGATTTATCAATTATTTAAAAAATATGCGAATATAAAGAAATTAATAGGGTAAGTATAAATAAAAGCAATGAAAAAAATAAATAGAATAATGGAGGTATACAATGGTTAGTGAAAAAATGGCTGAATTGCTATCTGAGCAGGTGAATAAAGAAATCCAGTCCGCTTACATTTATTTTGCAATGGAGCAGTATCTTGCAAACTCTTATGATTTTTCCGGATTTGAACATTTTATGAAAAAGCAAGCCGAAGAAGAAATTGAACATACTTACAAAATGATGAATTTTTTACATTCTGTAGACAAAAAAGTTGAGCTAAAGGCAATCCCTCAACCACCTACAGCCTATAGCGATTTCATAGATGTATTCAAAAAAGCTTACGAACATGAGCAATATATCTCTAAATCCATCATAGAGCTATTGGAGACTGCAATAGCTGAAAAAGATTATGCTACTGAAAACTTCCTACGTCACTTTGTAGACGAACAGGTTGAAGAAGAGGACAACTTTAGAAAAATAGTTGAAACCCTTGACTTTATCAACGGTGATATAAACGCTGTAATGAACTTCAACCTTAGTCTTGGACAAAGATAATTTTTTTTAAATAAATATATTTAATAAATTTATAAGTCCAAATTTAACTTGGACTTATAAATTTAATACATAATAATCAAAACAATTTATTATGTGAATTTTTTAACAGGAGGAATTTATGGATTACGCAGCTTTAGAAAAAATGAATTATGGGGTTTATATCGCAACCGCCAAAGAAGCAGATAAATTAGTAGGATGCACAATAAATGCAGCCGTACAAATTACCGCTACCCCGGTGACAATAGCAATATCAATCAACCATGATAATTTTTCGCACGATATAATACAAAGAACTAAAAAATTTGCAATATCGGTATTAAGCGAACATTCAAACCCAAAAATTATCGGAACCTTTGGATTTTTCTCAAGCAAGGACAAAAATAAGTTTGAAAATTTTGAATACCAAATAGTTGATGACCTACCTGTACTAAAGGACGTATCATCATATATAACCTGTAAAGTAATAGGTCAACTGGAGGCTCCAACACACACAATATTTTTGGGTGAAGTAATAAATGCAGAGGTGAACCCTGAAACAGGCTGTGAGCCAATGACATATGAATATTATCATAGGGTACTGCGTGGCAAAACATCTAAAAAAGCCGCAACCTATGTACCACCTGAGCAGCAAAAATAAATTTTATATCTTATCTAAAAAGACTGAGTTCAAAAAAATTGTTTGAACTCAGTCTTTTTTGTTATTCATATATTTTTCGTCTATGTCCCACATTGACTGCTGTTATTATAAGTATTTCGTCTTCAATTTTACATATTAATCTGTAATCACCTATTCGGTATCGCCATAATCCACTCAAGTTGGCTGTGAGTGCCTTGCCATGAAGTCTAGGATTTTCACAACCCTATAGAAAAACTCATAATAACCACCTCTTTGTAGTACATTGTAATACTAATATGACAAAATATCAAGTGAGATATCTGTCACAAGAAAACTTAGTTGCTGTCTAATTTTTCAGCACTTTTTATTAAAATCACAAAATCTCTTTATTAAAATGTCCTCTTGTCTGTCCTTTGGGTTCAAACACTGATTCGCAAAGCTCACCCGATAATTTTTTTTGTGCCTTTTTTACGATATCTTTTACTTCCTCAACAGGTTCTGTGGTAAAGTTTAATCTAAAAGCCTCTATTCCATGTATTGTTGGCATTTCGTCTAATAGATTTAGTACACGACCATTTAAAATAGTTACTGTGCAATCCTGATGAAATACCAATGGAAAACTGCCGTATTTGTCTTTTAATTCGTAGCTATTTTTTCTACAATCTGTGCATTTGCCTTTTGCTTTTAACGGACAGTAGTTTGTAACCATTAGCGGTGCTCTGCCATAGACAATCAACTCTAGGTTTGGCAATTTTTCATACCTTTCTTGATAGGCATCTACCAGCTCTTGTATCTGATTGCTGTTCATTTCGTATGAAAGTGTAACTCTCTTTGCTCCAAGCTCTTGTAATATTGCTACGCTTGCACTGTTTACTACGTTTAATGAATAGTCTGTAATAAACGGATTTGTAGCTTTATACCTTTGTATACCTCCATATCCGCCTACTAAAACCTCTGCGTCCATTTCTTTGTATTCATTTAAATTTCTTGGGATAATATTTTCAAAATAAATATCTTTTATGCCTGCGTCTTTGCACGCCTGATATTGCTCTTTGTTACTCACTGTAGCGGTTAGGTAAGATTTTTCTTCATTCCAAAAATTTTTTACCTCCGGTAGTAAATTTTTCTTATTAATTTTTTTTCTTACGATGGTGAGCCTTCTATCGTAAAGTGCCTGCACTATTTCTCTTCTTGCGTTATTTAACAGTTTTGATGGAATAAATACATTATTCGCATGATAATCGACTTTTCCAAGTGTAAATACAGTATCCCCCAGTTTTCCAAGCTGTTTTTTTACTTGGTTATCATCAGATGGCAAATTTGTAGCCTCATCCAGTGTTTCCTCCGATTGGTATCTGTAAGACTCCCCCAGTCCCTTTGCATCTATGACAAGTGGATTGCCAATGTAGGCTCTTATTTGCATATCCAGAGCAAATCTTTTGTATTCTCCGTCTAGCTGATTATCCAGCTCTTTATAAAAATTGTAGTCCTTGGTGATGTATACCAAATCTCCAATATTTAATTTTTCCTTGATTTTGATGTAGACCTCTTTGTCGGCTTTATTTATTAAATTACCATTTTTATCGTAAAGCTTTACCGCTTTTAAATTTACGTCCTCAGTGCCATGGCTTATTCTTATTATGTCATTTTGGTGTAAAGCCTTGTTTAATTTTATCTCATAATAGCCTTTTACAAATTTGCTCACTTTCCCGATTTCATAGCCAAAATTGTTTGGTCTGTCAGTGTTTGTGATGTCTTTTTTGTCCTCATGGAATAGATAGCCTTTTGTATAAGTACGGTTAAATGTTTTTTGTAAATCTGCTTTATCCTGCTTAGTTGCATTGCCGTCAATAGCTTTTCTATACGTTGCCACGACATTTGCCACATATTCAGGCTCTTTCATTCTGCCTTCGATTTTTAAGGAGTCTATGCCGTCCAATTTTGATACATAATCGACAGTGTTAAGGTCTTTCATGGATAAAATGTAGCTGCTACCCAGTGAGTCGCCGGTGGTTGTGTTTATCATATCGTACTCCTTGCGACATGAACCAACGCATCTGCCTCTGTTGCCTGACCTAAAGCCAATTAGTCCTGACATTAGACAGTTTCCGGAAAATGATACGCAAAGTGCCCCATGGGCAAAAACCTCTACCTTAACATCTACCTTTTCACGAACTTGCTTTACCTTTTCAATCGGCACTTCTCTTGCCAGCACTACTCTTTTTGCCCCAAGCTCTTTCATAAGTAATGCCCCTTCAGCATCATCAATCCCCATCTGAGTGGAGCAATGAACCTCCATGTCCGGATAAAGCGACACAATTACATTCAGTGCAGCCAAATCCTGCACAATTACTCCATCAACACCAATATTGTATAAAACTTCGAGCTGCTCTTTCATGTCTTTTATTTCGTCCTCAAAGACAATGGTGTTCATAGTAACGTAAATTTTTACACCTCTAAGGTGTGCATAATTAGTCGCTTTTTCAAGCATATCATAGTCAAAGTTTACTGAATAGGCTCTAGCTCCAAATTTTTTCGTGCCAAGATATATCGCATCGCATCCATTTGCAATAGCAGCCTTTAATGCCTCCATACTCCCTGCAGGAGCAAGTAGTTCTGTTTTCATGTTTTACCTTCCATAAATATGGGACACATCGCCAGTACCTGTGTCCCTATAAATTTAATAGCTATTTTAAATTGTGGCTTTTAATAAATTCTTCTACGCTCTCTTCTGTTATATCTATATAGTCCTTCTTATTGTCATTGCGTACTAGTCTAATATACATAGGTCTTTCATCTTTTCCCGGACCTCCAATAAGTAGATAATATTCATCATCCACTTCATATTTTAGAATATATAATCCTGAACCAACCTCTTTACCTTCATACTTTTCAAAATCTCGCCATGATAACTCAGCTCCCTTTTGAGAAAGTTGGATAACCTTTTTTGTAGATAATTTATCCCAGTCTTTATTTTTAATAGAACACCCAACCATTAAGAAAAATGATGAAAATATCAATACCAAAGAAATTATTTTCTTCATAATCATACCTTCGCTCTTTTATACTCCTTAGTTATAATTATTAATTTTATTTTCATAAATACCATGTGAAGATACTGCATAACTCGATGCTGTAACATCGTTGGTCATTATATATAATCCATTTTCTTTAAGAAAATCCACTAAAATTCTATCCTGATTTTTTCTTTCTATGAGTAGCCTCTGCTGATATGTTTCCTGTTGGCTACGTTCTAATAAATTCTTGCGCTGTTTTGCCTCTTTTTCACGTTTAGCCTTATTAATTGCATTTGCTTGTGCAACCTTCTCATGGGTATCTCCACAACCCCCAATATATGTTACCGAGCCCTTATTTTTTAGTATATCATTTTTCACTTTATCTTTCAATTTGATTTTTCAAACCAAAAAATATCTGCTGAGAGTTACCAACCCTCAACAGATATCATATACACTTAAAACAAAAATTGTAAATAAAAAGCTCTTATCACATAAGAAAGGAGCTTTTCCAATTGTTGTGAAAATTGTTGCGTTTTATTCAAATATAATTAAATATAGTTTAATTTACTTTGTTGATATTTCAATAAAATCTAGTTTTACGAATTGCTTGTAAAACATATTGGTGCACCCGGGGGGACTTGAACCCCCGACACACAGTTTAGGAAACTGCTGCTCTATCCACCTGAGCTACGGATACTTTATATCTTGGCTTAATAATTATATATTAAAATAAACTTATAGTCAAGGATATTAACCTAATTTTGCAGATAACATATAGCTGTCAAAGCCATGATTTTTATACAAAAAATATGGTACAAGTCCACAATCCTTAGTTAGCTGAGTATTGTTAAACACTGTATAATAATGCACACACCGCTTTTCTATTTTATCACCTATATCACTTACTAGTTTTCCTGATTTTTTATAATCTCCAGACTATCCTTTGCCATTTCAAAAGGCAGAGCCTTTTTAAAGTATAGCTTAGCATTTTCCATATCGCCCTTTTCATAGTAAATCGCACCTATGCTGTAATATGACATATAAGAGTTCTTTCCATCTACTAAAGACGTCTTAATTTTTGTAGCCTTTTTATATTCCTCTATGGCTTGGTCAGGATTATTAGTAAGTCTATATATTTGCCCCATCTCATATAAAAAATCAGAAGAGTAGTCAAATGCGTCATAGACCCCGATTATTTGTAGAGCCTCATCATATAGCTTTAACTCTTGCAAGACTATCATATAAGTAATCATCAAGTCTAAAACCCAGTCTTTCTTAGGGTCTAAGTCAAAATCCAGCGTTGCCTTTAAATACGCATACCCACGGATGTAGTCCTTTTCGTAGACGTATGTATTGCCAATCTGATACATCGTGTATTCCTTGTCTTTGCCTGTCCTTAACTGTTTTTCAAGTAAAGCGATGTTTCTTTGAGCTTTAATCTTCTTTTGCTCTAAAGTTTGAATATATCCCACGTGCTCAACAGTCACCGGAAAAGCTTCTATAGGAAGTTTTTTAATGTTTGAAATACTTTCTATTTGCTCATGCACAATACCTTCAAAATGGTAAAGCTTTTTGTTATAAATTCTTGGTACATAGGAAGTATCCACATTTGTCAAAGCATTTACATCAGTAGTCCCTACCAAATTATTTATCTGTATTTCTCCAATATGATTAGGATATTTTTTTAAATTTGACTCTACCCATTTTTTGTTAAACTCGAAAAGATATTCGTCAGAGTCAAGCACAAAAATAAAATTGTTAAAAGCCTTTGATGCACAAAAATTACGAGCCGCTGAAAAATCATCCACCCATTCAAAATCATACACTTTATCAGTAAATTTTAACGCAATTTGCTTAGTGTCATCAGTAGAGCCTGTATCCGCAACCACGATTTCATACCCTAGAGGTACTAACCTTTCAAGACACTTGCCTATCCGTTCAGACTCATTTTTAGTTATAATACATATAGAAATCATACCAGTCTCCATAAAATTTATTTAAGCTTTTCCAGCTTTTCCCTTGCCGGCTGATATGGCAAGGCTTTTTTATAATATTTCTTAGCGTTTACCACATCACCGATTTTCACATATACATCACCCAAGCTGTCATAGGCATAAAAAGAATTTCTGCCTACTTCGTAAAAATCGGTTAAAGTCGTCGCCTTTTTATACTCCAGTATAGCAGGCTCAAGGTTTCCGGTGAGCTCATAAATCTTACCCATATAATATACAAAGTCCGCACAATAGTCAAATACGTCATAAACCCCTTGTAACTGCAAAGCCTCATCGTACTGCTTTAATTCTATCAGTATAATCATATATGTAATCATCATATCGATGACCCATTCTTTTTTTGGGTCAATGTCAAAGTCCATAGTTGCTTTCAAAAATCCATAAGCCTTGACCAATTCACCCGAATACGCATAAGCCTTGCCTATTTGATACATAGTATATTCCTTATCTTCACCGGTTTGTAGCTGCTTTTGTAGTAGATTTAGCTCCCTTTGGGATTTTGCCTTTTTTTGCTCTAGGCTCTGCATATATCCCACATGGTCAGCAGTGACAGGAAATTTTACATAGATTTCGTTTCCTTGCCCTGAAATATATCTAATCTGCTCATGCACAAACCCTACATAATGAAACAAATTTTTGTTATATATCCTTGTGGCGTAAGTTATCGCTGTTTGCCTTGACGACTCCTCCTCACCAATAGTCGCTGATATTTCATTTCTCTTGATTGCTCCAATATAGTCCGGATGCTTTTTTAGAGTAGTCTCTATAACATTTTTATCAAAATCAAGTACAAATTCATCCGCATCAAGAGCAAAAACAAAGTCATTTGACGCCTTAGATGCACAAAAATTTCTAGCAGCGGAAAAATCGTCTATCCACTTAAAATAATAGACATTCTTTGTAAATCTCTTTGCAATCTCTACAGTATTGTCAGTAGAACCTGTATCTGTGACTATTATCTCATACCCAAGATTTTTCACACATTCCAAGCATCTTTGCAATTTATCCTCTTCGTTTTTTGTAATTATACATATAGAAATCATAGATAAGCTCCTCAAAGGCGGTTGATATATAATCTCATTTTTAATTAATTTTTATCAAATTTATCCAATTTTGCCAGTTCTTCAAGATTTTTTCTAGCTGCTTCATACGGCAGAGCCTTTTTATAATATTTTTTAGCATTTTCAATATCACCCATCTGATAGTAGACACCGCCAAGCTGGAAATATGCTAAGTAAGAATTCCTGCCATCTACCCTACAACTGTCATAAGTCGTAGCCTTTTTATATTCTACAATTGCCTCATTAAAATGCTTGGTTTGCTCATAAATATTACCCATCAAGAAAACAAAATCAGCAGAATAAGAAAACGCATCATATACTCCTGCTATTTGCAACGCCTCATCATATTGATTAAGCTCCACCAAAGTTATCATATAAGTCAACATCAGCTCTAAGACCCATTCTTCTTTTGGGTCTAAATCGTAATCTAATGTCGCCTTTAAAAATCCATAAGCTCTAATAAAATCCTGTCCATAAGCATAAGTCTTACCTATTTGAAACATAGTATATTCTTTTTCAAATCCACTTACTAGCTGTTTTTCCAAAAGAGCAATATTTCTTTGCATCTTTTCTTTTTTTTGCTCTACAGTCTGTAAATATCCCACATGGTCTACTTCAATCGGAAAATCCTTTATAGGTGAGTCAAAGCTTGTAGCCACTCTAAACTTTATCTGCTCATGTGCATAGCCCTCAAAATGATGGATTTGCTTATTGTAAACCCTTGGTATATAAAGAGAATTAATCTCTATAGAGTCGTTTACATCAGTAGTCCCAACCTTATTATTTATCTTAATTTGACCTATATAATTCGGATGTTTTTTTAGAGTATCTTCCACCCATTTCTTGTCAAACCTTGTAAGATATTCGTCTGAGTCAAGTGCCATTATAAATTTATTTGATGCCTTAGACGCACAAAAATTCCTAGCCGCTGAAAAATCATTTATCCATTCAAAGT
Source organism: Criibacterium bergeronii (assembly GCF_001693775.2). GTDB lineage: Bacteria > Bacillota > Clostridia > Peptostreptococcales > Filifactoraceae > Peptoanaerobacter > Peptoanaerobacter bergeronii. The sequence continues at coordinate 30,036 of NZ_MBEW02000018.1, forward strand.
CAAATACCTTATACGTATACTTCATTGCAATATTTTTTGTATCATCAGTAGAGCCTGTGTCCGTCACTACTATCTCATAGCCTAGTGGCACCAATCTTTCTAAACAGTTTCCAATCCTGCCGGCTTCATTTTTTGTAATAATACAAATAGATATCATACAAATCCCCAATACCCCATAATTATTTTTACTAATAATTTATTATTAAGATACAATACCTAATTTTGAAAGAGCCTTTTTGGCAACACCAAGTGGCAAAGCATCTTTAAAATATTTTATAGCACCCTGTTTATCACCCTTAGCTAGATAAATATTACCCATATTGTAGCTTACATTCCTGATATTGTCATACATCATAGGAATGTCAGATTTCAAAACCGTATTATACAGCACCAATGCATCATCATATAATTTGCAGTTAAATAATATATTGCCCATAGTAGCCACATAATCAGGCGAATACGAAAATTCATCATAAATATTTAACATCTGCATCGCCTCATCATATTTACTCAGCTTCATCAGGACCTGAGCATACATCAGTACTAAAGTTAAAACCCAGTCTGTTTTTGGATTTAAATCGTAGTCCATAACCCCCTTAAAATAATCATATGCCTTAGCGTAGTCTTGTATATATACATAAGATTTTCCCATCTGATACAAAGTGTATGGGTTGTTTGGATTTTTTTTGTTCTCAATTTCCAAAAGCTTCAAATAAAAATTTGCCTTTTTCTTTTTTTGCTCTAAAGATTGGTCATATCCAAAATGCTCAAACTCTACAGGCAAATCATAATATAAAATCGGCTCATTGTCATGACATATCCTTGCAATCTGCTCATGCACAATACCAACATAATGATATAAATTTCTGTTATATACCCTTGCCAAACTAGATTTTGATATAGCTTTCTTACCATTGTAATTCATAACAATGTTGTTTGTTATCTTTCCTATATAATCGCTGTGAGCTTTTAATTCACTTTCAAATTGTTCTTTATCAAAATTTATCAAATATTCATCTGCATCTACAAACATTACCATGTCATTAGTTGCCTTATACGCACAAAAGTTGCGAGCAAGAGCAAAGTCATCCACCCATTCAAACTCATACACACAGTCAGTATACATCTTCGCTATTTTCTTTGTATCATCAGTAGAGCCTGTATCCGTCACCACAATCTCATATCCCAAATGAGATAACCTTTCTAGACAATGCTCTATCCTACCTGCCTCATTTTTAGCTAGGATACATATCGAAATCATAGATTCTCTCCATAATATTAGTCAATTGTAGTTGTATTAAAAAACCATACTTACTTAATCTGCTCTAAAGATTCTTTGGCCATGGTGTATGGCAGAGCTTTTTTGTAATAAGCCTTTGCATTTTCCATATCTCCAAGCCCTTCATATATTACCCCGATGTTATATAACGCTAAATACGAGTTACGCCCTTTAACGATGCTATTTTCAAATTTAGTAGCTTTTTTATACTCGCTGATTGCATTTTCATAATCTCCTATAAGATAATGAATATATCCCATATAAAAAACAAAGTCGGCAGAATAATCAAATGCATCATATACTCCATACAATTGCAACGCTTCATCGTATTGTCTTAACTCTACCAGCACCTGCATATAAGTAATTATTAAATCCAACACCCACGGAGTCCTAGGCTCTAAGTCATAATCAAGTGTAGCCTTTAAATATGCATATCCCCTGACAAAATCTCCACCATATACATAGGATTTACCTATCTGATACATCGTGTATTCTTTTTGAATATACTTATTAATGTTCTCATCTCTAAGCTGTTTTTCCAGCAAGTCTACATATCTTTTCGCCTTGTGTTTTTTTTGCTCCGGAGTCTGCATATATCCATCATGCTCAACCGTCACCGGTAAGTCAACACAATCACTAGCCTCTACATTTTTAAGCAAAGGATTTATCGGCTTTATTTGCTCATGCACATATCCCACATAATGGTATTTATTCTTGTTATAAATCCTATCTGCATAAGAAATCTGCAGCTCTGCTATATTTTCTCCATAAAAAGGAGCTTTTTCATTCCTCTTGATACTACCTAAACATTGTGGATTTTTAAGCAATTTGTTCTGTATATATTTTTTGTCAAATTCAATCAAATATTCATCAGAATCAATAACGAAAATAAAATCATTACTAGCCTTGGATGCACAAAAATTACGAGCTGCCGAAAAATCATCAACCCATTCAAAATCATACACCTTATCAGTATATTGCAACGCTATATTCCTTGTATCGTCAGTAGAGCCGGTATCTACTACCACTATCTCATATCCCAGCTTAGATACATTTTCAAGACACTTTTTAATTTTATTTGACTCGTTTTTTGTAATAATACATATAGATATCATCATAGCTCCATCAACTAATTTATTATAATTGTTATAAAACAATATCAAGTTAAAATTAATAAATGCAATTTATTTAATTATACATCATACCTGCAATTTTAACAACAAAAAAACAGAGACCTTACGGTCTCTGTTTCATGATAATATAGCTCGAAACTAATCTTCAAAACTATCTTAGTAATTGAAGAACTTGTTGTGGTAGCTGATTTGCTTGAGCAAGCATAGCCTGAGATGCCTGAGTAAGGATGTTATCCTTAGTGAACTTAGACATTGTCTTAGCCATATCAGTATCTCTGATTCTGCTTTCAGCAGTCTGAGTATTTTCAGCAGCGTTATCTAAGTTTCTGATCTTGTGTTCAAGTCTGTTTTGGATAGCACCAAGGCTAGAACGTTGTTTAGATACAGATGCGATAGCTTTGTCTACTGCTTTAAGAACTGTAGTAGCAGCTTTGTTGCTTGCAGCAGTTATCTTTTTAGCTTCACCGGCTCCAACTTTTATAGAAGTTCCTGATAATCCAAGACCTTTAGCAGTCATAGCAGATATAGAAAGAGCAAGAGTCTGTCCTGCATTTGCACCTACTTGAAGCATCTTATTTTTGAAGTCTCCGTTTAATAAAGTTGTTTTATTGAACTGAGTAGTTTTAGCAACTTGGTCTATTTCTGAAGTTAACTGAGAAATTTCATCTTGGATAGCTTGTACGTCAGAGCTTTGTAAAGTAGTGTTACCGGCTTTAACAGCTAGTTCTCTCATTCTTTGTAGCATAGCGTGTACTTCATCTAGTGCACCTTCAGCAGTCTGTACTGCAGAAATACCATCTAAAGAGTTTTGAGAAGCTTGGTTAAGACCTCTAACCTGAGATCTCATTTTTTCAGATATAAATAGACCGGCAGCATCATCAGCAGCTCTGTTTATTTTCATACCTGAAGAAAGCTTTTCTACGTTCTTGCCCATTCCGCTTGAGTTAACACCCATAAATCTGTGTGCATTGTCAGCCATCATATTGTGGTTAATTATCATTTTATTTCCTCCTGAAATTTGTAATTGGGCTTCTTGCCCTAATATTTTAAATTATAATTTAAAATATACTGTAAGTAACATAAATATAATACCAATTTTCACATAGCCATGCGCGCCGTGACTGCATAATCGTCAGTAATTATATATTTAGTTTTCATTCAGTATATCTGCCTTACACTCAATATATCGGACATAGTTTTTTTTACTTTAGCTTTTTTATAAATTATTTTTATTTTTATAATAATATTCAACATCATACTCACCGCCACACTCAAAAAAGTACAACAAAAAACCCTCCAAGATAATGGAGGGTTTTTTAGGACTTATATCTGAATATTGTAATTACTTATATAATCTATATTCGAATTGAATTTTAAATTATACGAATTTATCCCAGTACTTGTCCGTTATAACTATTTAGTCAAAACTATTTTGCTGGAGTTTCAGTTTTAGTGTCAGCTGGAGCTTCAGTTTTAGTTTCTTCTTTAGTTACAGCATTTTCAAGAGTTTTTCCTTCTTTAGCTTCTTTGATTTCAGCTTCTGTAGCGTTTTGAGGAAGGATTGTAACTGTCTTAGCTTCTGCGTTCCAGATTATAGTCTTTCCATGTTCAAGACCAAATGCTTGAGCTATGTTAGCTACTGGTAAGAAGATTCTGCCTTCTACGTTAGCTGGTTTGCCATCAAGTTGTACTGGAGAACCATTTACATACATGATGTCTTTGTCTATGTTGATAGTTGCAACGATTTGGTTCTTAGTGAATGTTGCTACTCTAGTGTTAGGGTCATAAGATACTGCTGCATCAAGAGCATTGGCAACGTATCTAACTGGTAACATAGTTCTATCATTTTGAATGAATGGAGCTACTTCAGCAGTCTTTTCTTCTTTGATTTTTCCGTTTACTTCAGTGTAGTTCTTTTCACCGATAGTAAATACTGTAGTTATTCTCTTAGTTTCATCAACTGGAGTTACAGTTGTGAAGTAATCAAATTTAACAGTTTTGTTTGTTTCAATATCTTTTTTACTTGAATGTCTAGCAGCTACAACACCAAATTTTCCCTTCATTTGAAGTTTACCGTAAGGTACTGTTCTGTCTAGAGTTGCTTTAATATCAGATACTTTAATAGTAGATGGTTTTGTAGATACTCTGTCAACAACTATCTTGATTCGACCATCTTTATAAACATTGTTGTGTTCTTTAACATCATCTACATCAGATGCATCTTTATCTATAGAAAGGTTACCATCTGTAACTTCTACTTTGGCGTTATCAAATGTTGCATAACCAAGCTTTTCTGGAACCAATTCGTATGTTGCATCATCTTTAGAAACATTTGGAACGTAATCTTGTAATGCACCAGCTTCAGTTTCTTTGATAGTGATATCAGAACCTACTTGGTTTTGAAGCCCTATCTTAACTTGTGGAAGTGGTTTAGCAGCTTCGATAGTAACTGGAGCTTTAACGTTAGCTACTTTTACATCTACACCACCATTTTTAGCGTCGCCTGTAACACCAGCGCCCTTAACGTTTAACATAAGGTCACCGGTAAAGTCAGAGTTTACTACGAATGGTACTGTGATTTCGTATTTAGCTTTCTTAGTCTTATCAGCATCTTGAACTACTTTCATATCCCAGAAAGAGCCAACATCTGTACCTGCACCATCAATTGTTGCTGCGTCAGCTTTGCCGGACAAATCGTTGTTTGAATTAATATCTATATTTAAAGCATCTCCTGCAGAGCCATCTAAAGATTTAACTTTTAATACTTCACCATCTTGTAAGAATGCAGCATCATCTACAAATGAGAATTCAACATATCTTCCATCAAGAAGAGCATTTGCTACGTTTTCGTCAACGATTACTTTAGCTTCGTATTTCTTTTCTACGTCTTTACCGGCTATAACGTCAAGAACTTTGTCAACTTTAACTGAAACACCATCTATAACGTATTCAGCTATTACTAGAGAAGATGGAGCTATGTCACCTTGTAATACAGTGATATCTACATCACCAAGTCTAGCATCTCTGTCAGGTATAATATTAGCGTTGATGTATGCTACATCAAGGTTTGTATCGCTACCTTTCTTAAGTGTAACGCTCAATATTCTGTTGTAAGTTTTTGTCTTTCCATCAACAACTTCATCATATATTTTTACATCTGTAGCATCAGGATTTTTAACATTTGATAAATCCCAAGCAAAGCCTGTAGGCAACTTAAATTGTACTGTTTGTCCATCCATTGCTTTGTTGTTTACTTCTGAGATAGCAAACTTAACTTCGTTAGAGCTTCCTGAACGAGAGATTTTGTATTTCTTGTCTGTAGATATCTTTAATTCATCAGCATTTACTGTAGAAAGTGTGTATGTTCCTTCAGTCATTGTAGTATCTCTAGGAACTATAGTTACTTTCATAGGTTCTTCTTTAAGTTCAGACGCTTTGTAAAGCATTGGTATTCTTAGTTCATCTGCTTGGGCATTAGCAACTGCATCGGCAGCACCGAAAGCACCTTTTATAAGGTAATCTTCTGGTTTTGTTTCTGTTTTAACAGCACCACCGTATGAGAATTTTATATTATCTCCACTTGGAGCTGCAGTCCAGCTAGTTTGCAAACCTACAAGTGCATTAGCAAACTCAGTAGCACTTATTTTTTTATCGTTATCAGTATCAGCATCAGCTTTTACAGTAAAAGTTTTTTCTGTTCCTTCCAATTTTACTGTTAAAGTATATCCTGCTGTTGGAAGAGTAGCTGTAGAAATTTCAGCATAAGGAACTAATATTTCTGGTCTTTCATATTCTGCTGGTCTTTTTGCTGCAGCACTAACTCCCATCCCTACTGGAGCTGTTGGATTTGCTAAATCGTATGTTTGTTCTACTGTGAATGAATTAACAGCAGTGTTGTCTTTACTTGTTAAAACAACTTGGTCAGGTGTGCCAGTCACTACAGTTGTATAGAACATTTTTCTAAAGTTTTCATTACTATTTATAGCATCAACAACTGCATCACTCTTGATTTCTTTAGCAGCATCTGCCTTTACGTTTATTGTTGTTTCAGTTCCGTTAACAGTTATTTTTAAGTTAACGCTATCACCTGCAGATAGGCCAGTAACCTTGGTCCATTTAAATTCTGCTCCAGAAGATACTTTTATTTTATCTACTTTTGTTTCAGTAACTCCGCCTGTAGCTGCTGCTTTAGCGGTAGAACCTAATCCCTCACCTATAGTAACGCCATCAGCTATTTTTACTTCTGCTATTGTGTCAGTCTTTTTAGTCATAGTAGCTAAAGTTGTAGCGCCACCGTTGTTTATTGCTACTGGTAGTGAATTTCCTTTAGAGTCAACTCCGAAATCCCATTCACCATAGTTTAGGTGTAACTCAAAAATTTGACCTGCTGTCAAATTATCAACAACTGAGTTTTTAGGTTCTATTCTTAGATACTGACCATTACTCGTAGTTACGTTAGCGTTTCTTTCTAGTGTTAACTGTTTGTTAACAGAGTTTTCTGTTGCAGCGTCTGCCGGTACTGCCGGTACTAATGTAGCAGCCATCATGAACGCCATTACAAGAGCTAATTTTCTCTTCATGTTTATAAGTCCTCCTTAAAATTTTGAGCGGTATGCCCATTTACTTGTCTTAAAGTAATTTACCATGGAATTATATCACCGGCATTTTTTTAAGTCAAGTGATTAAATATATTGTAATGCAGTTGTAAAATAACCTTATTGCCTGCATCGGCTGATATGCCACTTAGGATATGTCCTAAGGCAATGTGATGTAAATATCGTCATGTCGGGTAGCTGGTGATGGTATTGTAATGTCACTATCTATACAGCCTCTATTAATGTTAACGGACAAATATACGGCTACATACGGCTATGGTTATAGCCATATATTTGTCCGCATACTGATATGCATCTGTCCTTTATAATATGGGTTAGGTTTATGAGTGGCTGCACATATATTTTCCTTTGCTTATTTTGATTATAATCTAAAATGCAGGTTTGTAAACTTACAAATGTGTTACAAATTATACGTCTTATTTCCCGCCCATTTTTTAAAAACAGACTCAAAAGCTCTTTGTCTTTCATTCTTAACAAAAAATCAAAAACAAGCTACAATTGATAATTTTATAGACTTCATAAACAAATTAAAAAGCTCATACCTAGCGGATTAAATTCCGATAGATATGAGATTTAAATTGTTACGTTTTATTCAAATATAGTTAAATATAGTTGAATTTAATTTATTGATATTTCAATAAAAATCTATTTTACCAAACTTTGTAAAACATATTGGTGCACCCAGAGGGATTCGAACCCCCGATCTTATGGTCCGTAGCCATACGCTCTATCCAGCTGAGCCATGGGTGCATATTTATCCGGTTTTTTGGCTTTATTATTATCTCACAATTGGGCAGAAAATGCAAGGTGTTTTTATTTTTTTGCATTCTTTTTATCAATTGAGCCTATCACAAATAATATTATGTATAAAATCTTCAATATTTACTATCAAAATGGGAAACGGGGTAGGTATCCTATAAAATGCGATACCAACTCCGTCCCTATGTCCCATTTTTATATCATTAGTGTAAATAGTCTAGCCAGTCCGCAGGCTAGCATTACTAATATTGGGCTTAGTTTGAATTTTCTAAGGGCGATGAGTGCCAATATAAATGTAGTTAACGAAAATTTATCTATACTGCTGATATCAGCAAATCTACCTTCAAATGCCATGAGGTTAAAAAAGCTAAATGCTGCGTCTGCAATCAGCACTACTACTACGGCTCTCATGCAGCCTAGTACGCCGCTCATCATTGAGATGTCTTTATATTTGTTGTAGATTAAAAATAATATTGAGACTATAAATAGTGATGGGAAGATTACGCCTATACTGGCTAGGACTGCTCCGAGATACCCCCCTACTTTATAGCCTACGAAGGTAGCACTGTTTATGGCTATTGGTCCGGGTGTCATTTCGGCTATGGTGATGAGGTCGGAGAATTCTTTCATGGTTATCCATTGGTTAGTATTGACGATTTGATTTTGTATCAGTGGGATTGCTACATAGCCTCCGCCAAAGCTCATTACTCCGATTTTCATAAACTGTATAAATAGTTGTAGGTATATCATTGTTTGCCTGCTTTCAGTTTGATGTATTCGCTTATTATGCCCACTAGTATGCCAAATGAGATAAGGTATACTAGGTTGACGTTGTAAAGGAAATTTGCTATAAAGCATACTGCCATTATAAATAGGTGTAGTGGATTTTTTTGCTTGTAGACGTTTGACAGCAGGCTGATTGTCACGTCCATGAGGACGGCTGTGACACCTGCTTGCATACCTTTTAGCATGGTGGAGATATATATGTTATTTATAAAGGCTTCGTAAAATTTGCTGATGATCAGGATTATGGTCATTGGTGGCAATATCGTGGCAAATACTGACACTAGCATACCTACAAAGCCGGCTATCCTCCATCCGAGTAATATGGATGCGTTTACTGCTATTACGCCCGGGCTTGTCTGTGATATGGCTATGATGTCGAGCATTTCTTCTTGGTCTATGAGGTGGAGCTGGTCGACCATCTTTTTTTTCATAAAGGTTACTATGACCATGCCGCCGCCAAAGGTGAAGGCACTGACGTAGAGGTTGCTTAGAAATAGGGTTTTTAGTTTTGTTAATTTGTTTTCCATTATGTTTTCCTGTTTGTTTTGATTTTCTTATATTATTAATAAGTATAATTATTTTTTGGAAATTTTTCAAAGTTTTTTTATATCTAATAAAAAAATGTGTTGGTTTAATGATAATTATTTATAAAAGCTTACGCTTATAGGCGGACTAAGTCCACCTATTATCATTGGTTTTTGATGTGTTGTACTTTTAAATATTTAAATCAAAATTGACTTTCATATTTGCAAATGAGATAATTAGTAATATAACATTTAAGCTTATGGAAGATATTATAATGAAGAAAAAAGATATAATCAATGTGAAGATAAATAAAATGCACTTTGGCGGTAAGACTGAGGGCGAGGTCGAGGGTAAAAGGGTAGTATTGTCCGGAGGGATACGTGGGCAGATTGTCAAAGCTTATGTTAAAAAGATTAGGAAGGACAAGGTCGAGGCGAATATAATCGAGGTGGTGGAAAAATCCACTGATGAAACTCTAAGCGTGTGCAAAAGCTTTGGCAAGTGTGGCGGGTGTGCTTATCTTAGCGTACCTTATGAAAAACAGCTGATATATAAAAAGCAGATGCTACAGGAGTTATTTGCTAAGGGCGGTCACAAGGATATATCAGATTTTGAGATAATCGGCAGTCCCATTGACAGAGAGTATAAAAATAAGATGGAGTTTACTTTTGGAAACGAGATAAAGGGCGGCGAGCTGAATATCGGTCTGCATAGGAAGGCTTCGTCAATGAGTATACTGGATGCGAGTGATTGTATGCTGGTGAGTGAGGACTACAGGAGGATTTTAAAATTTACCTGTGAGTTTTTTAGGGCAAAAAATATTCCTCATTATCATATCATGAGCCATAGTGGTGTGCTACGCCACTTGGTGCTAAGGCGTGGTATAAATACCGGTCAGATTTTGGTAAATTTGGTGACTACTTCGCAGATGGAGCTGGATTTATCAGAATATGTAAGAGGTTTGCTTTCGCTTGATGGGGCTTTTGACAAGAATGACTGTGAAAGCTTTGCCTGTGATGGTGACTTTGGCGAGGCTAAGTCTTTAAGTGATGCTATGAACGTGAACGGCTCTACTTCTTTCTCATTTACAGGTGGTTTTAGGGATAAAATTATCGGGATTTTGCACACTGTAAATGACAGTCTTGCAGATACTGTGCAGGCGGATAAGTTAGAGGTTTTGTACGGCGAAGAAATTTTAAAAGAAGTCGTCCTAGGTAAACAATACCTTATATCGCCGTTTTCATTTTTTCAAACTAATACAAAGGGTGCGCAGACTTTATACAGTGTAGCAATCGATATGGTGAAATCGATTATAGGTACTGGTAATGTGAGCACAAAAGGTAGTAATTGTAATGGTGTGTCGCCTATGTATGTGGAAGCTTTGGGCGAAAATGATGTAGCTTGCTTTGGAAAAGCGATTATGAAAACCGCCGATATGAACAGCGATAAAATAGTGCTGTTTGACCTTTATAGTGGTACGGGTACAATCGGGATTGCTCTGTCAGATGTGGCTGATGAGGTATACTCTATAGAGATAGTCAAAGAAGCCGTAGAAATGGCAAAAATAAACGCTGAAAGAAATGATATCGAAAATATAGAATTTATCTGCGGTGACGTAGGTGAAAAAGTGGGCGACTTGGCACAAAGAGGGATACACCCGGACGTAATAGTCCTAGACCCGCCAAGAGGCGGTATAATGCCAAAGGCTCTCCCGCAAATAATAGACTTTGGAGCAAAAAATCTAGTATATATTTCATGTAATCCAAAGTCGTTTGTAAATGACCTAAATCAACTAAAAGACGCAGGGTATGAGGTAAAGGATATAAAGGCAGTCGATATGTTCCCGAATACTTGGCATGTAGAGTGCATAGCGTTGATACAAAGAGTGAAATCGTGAAAATACTGCATTTTAAGCAGTTTTACAAGCATTATGTATTTGTAGAAGACGGAGAGGGAGGACGAAAAAAAGTCTTAAAAAATTATATTGATGTGAATGTTTGCATTGATATGGTGTGTGGAGATACAAAGAATGCTTTAGAAAGTGAGGACTACTAAATGATGAGATGGATAATAAAAATAATCTTGTTTCCAATTAGCTTGGTGTTAAGTATCCTCACAGCATTTCTGACATTTCTACTTGGTATTGGAACAGCCCTACTATATTTGCTGATGATGTTTTGCATATTTGGAGCAATTGCCTCTTTTCTGCAAAAAGAAGTTACCATCGGAATAGAAGCATTGATATTAGGATTCCTGTTAAGTCCATACGGAATACCGATGGTTGGAGCAGCAGTTATAGCTTTTTTACAAGGTATCAATGAAGCAATAAAATCAATCTAAAAAATTTCATAAAAATGGTTACCAAAGGCGATAGAGAAAAAACTATCGTCTTTTTCTTTGCAAATTTTTAAGGAGGGAGGTGATCCTGCATGGACTTTGACTATTTCTATAACAGAGAAGCGGAAAGATTTAACTTTCTAAAAGTGCCTGAAATATTGGTAGACGGAGAAGAATTTAAGGGACTGTCTGCTGAAGCCGTTATCCTATACTCCATGCTTTTGAAACGCACAGGAATGTCCTTTAAGAATAACTGGG
>NZ_MBEW02000019.1 GCF_001693775.2 Criibacterium bergeronii
TTCATACCATTTAGTTTTCTATCACCTACAAGGCTTTCAATGGATTGTATTATTGTCTGTCCGATTTTATATTCCTTTTCTATAGAAATTTCTAATCTAAAAAATATCAGTTCTACTACTAAAATTATCGGTGTCAAAATAAGTGCCAATCTTATTAAATTCTTTACTATGAAATTGGAATTGTTATAAAAATTTTTAAATCTTCTCATCAATTGTTTCAAATATGATACTCCCTTCCATTTATTACCAAGCCTAATAGAGGCACATATCCAAAGCATTCATCATATTTTAATTCTCCATGTAAAGCTACAGCCTCTTTATATTTATCTATTTCTAAATATTGTCCTATGAAATAATCATCCTGTAAATCTCCAAAGAAGTATTTAAAACTTGCTGATATTATATCCATATCTCCTATTTTATACCTAACTATCCCTACATATTTATTTTTTTCCCATGTTATAATATCTCCAAAACCTGTAACAAATATAGGAATAGCTACATCAGCTCTAAAGTATGACATATCTATAGGCTCTTAATACTTATCCGGATTAATTATTTTTAAATATCCGTCTAATAATGTGCCAAATCCATAGCTTTCCCATACTGATATCAACTCATTTGGCAAACTTTATTTATATTTGTCGATTATTTTGCTATCTACCTTGCTAACCATTTTAAATTCTTCAAATAAATTATCATTCATAGATTTTCCTCCTCTTTTACCAACCAATCTACTACATACTCTACTTTTATGCCGGCAATATTGTTTACTCCCTCATAGCGTCCGGTGATTACAGTTTTTTCAAAATTATCTTTTATAAGTAGCAGATTATCTGTTTCGTGTGTGTTTTCCGGTATTTGATAAGTTACTTGAAAATATTTAACTAGGTCGTTTTTTCTTGCGATAAAATCTATTTCTTTATTATCTATGTTTGCCACTGCTACCTCGTAGCCTCTTCTTTTTAATTCGATGAAAACAATATTTTCCAATCTATTTCCTTGGTTGCTTTCTTTAAATCCCACTGATTGATTTCTCAGTCCATTGTCTACCATAAAATATTTGGAATTTTGTTTTAAATACGCTTTACCTCTTATATCATATGGTCTTACTTCAAAAAACAAATACGCCTCTTGTAATAACTCCAAATATTTATTTACTGTATGGTTAGAAATATTTAAATTTTCACTTTTTAATAAATTTGAAATTTTTGACGGATTTACAAGCTGCCCGACATTATCAGACAAAAACGACACAACTTTTTTAAGACTAAGTGTATCTTTTACAAAGCCTCTTGCTGCTATGTCATTTAGTATAATTGAGTCATATATGCCTGACAAAATCGTCGGCTTTATCACTTCGTCTGATAGCAAAACTCCCGGAAAGCCTCCGTACTTTTCATATTCTTTATAGGCTATATCTACTATTCTGTCATTGATATCTATATTTTTTGCGTTTAAAAATTCTTTGAATGAAAAAGGATATATAACTATTTCTACATATCTACCACTTAGTAAGGTTGCCAGCTCACCAGAAAGTAATTTTGCATTTGAGCCTGTGATTACAATATCACAATCAAAGCTCACTCTAAAGGAATTAATTACCCTTTGCCATCCGTCTATGAATTGAATTTCGTCTACCAGTAAGTAAACTTTTCCGCTGTCTTTAGGTAGCATTTTGTATATCAAATCCGAAAATTCCTGTTCGCCTTTTATAAATTGATTTTCATAGCTTTCCAAATTTATATATATTATATGATTTTCTTTTACTCCATCATCTTTTAAATAGTCCATATATTGTTTCAGTATAACAGATTTTCCGCAGCGTCTAACTCCTGTTAAAACTTTTATAAAATCTTTATCTCTAAAACTTTTCAGCTTATCTATATAAGCTTGCCTTTTATACATAAATATTCTCCTTTAATAATTAGAAGTTCATTTCATATATTATCATAAAACTTTATATATTGGAAGTGTATTTCATATTTTGTTGACATATTATATAAATTAGAAGTGTATTTCCATTTTTAGCGTACATTTAATTATATTATTTCATATATAATTAAACGTGAGGCATAGTTATTGCCTCACGTTGTGTTTTATATATTAAATTATTAGCTTTGTTGCGTTCCCACTGTCATATTTTTTACTTAATCACCTCAACATTTTCAGACATCACTGAATAATTTACTATCGGATTGTCTTTGCATATAAGTTTTTTTAACCTTTTACAGCTTGTCAAAACGCCGATATCTTTTACATAATTATCAGAAATATCCAGCATAGTCAAATTTGGCATGGCTGTCACAAAATTTAAGTCATTTATTTGATTTCCACTTATTTTAAGCTCCTCTACGCCTTTTAGGTGACTTAGAAACTCATTTGAAAAATTGCCAAGCGGTTTGGAGTTGTAATCGCCCGTATCCAAGTTGATAATACTATAGCTACTCATTTCAAATTTTTTTATCCTTGTATTGTCAGGCATACTACTCAAGCTAACATATGCACGCCCATCATCATCACCATAGGAATAAGAAAATTTTAAATCTTCTATCGAATTGGAGCTAAATAATGGTGAAATGTCCAAATAATCTCTTGAGTCATTTTCTGTAATCTCTAGCTTAGTTAGCTGCGGAAGTGACGCTATTATATTAAATATGTTCCCTCTTACAACCATATCTTTGATAACTAGCTCTTTTAACCCTGTAAGTCTAGCTAAATCCTGTGCGTCAAAGGTCGCCCAATAGGTCAGCTCTAATTTTTCAAGCCACGACATATTTTTGATTGCCTGAGTGTGAATAGCATCTATTGTCAGCTCTTTTAGGTTAGTAAGTGAGCTTAGATTTGGCATTTCTCCTCTGTCAATACCATTTGCAGCTATATATAGCTTTGTTAGACTTTTTAAGGTTGGTAGTGCAGACAAATTCTTCAAGCTATCAGAGTCTGCATATATATGAAAATCTGTGATGGCTAAATTATCTCTTAGTGGTTCAATATCTGCAATATTGCAATCTTCTATTGTCAAATTATGAAGAAGTGGCATATTTTTCACAAAATCCAACACCTTTAGCTGTTTTACTCCGTCTATTTTAAGGACTTCAATTTTTGGCATAGCATACAATACCTCCAGTCCACTGACTTTATTATCACTGTCACTGTTTGTAATTTCAAGTTTGTTTAAGTTGGTCAAGGAGCTTAAAAAGTTAAGGCTAAATTCATCAAAATTAAAGGCTAAGTCCAATTCCTCAAGGCTTTTAAGAGAGGATAATAATTGCCAATACTCCTGTTCTCCATTTTCAGCCCATCTTCCATTTAATCTCAGATGCTTTAGATTTGAAAAAGTTTCTAAATCCTGAGTGGTGATATTCCCAAGGGATGCAAGACTTAGCCCTGAAATATTAGCAGGCTCAGCAAAGTAATTTTTTATTTCACCAAAGTGCTGACCCTCTGATACAAAAAATTTAAGGTCTGTTAGATTTTTAAAATCTATTTTTCTATTTTTTTCATGTGGCTCTTCACCGTCCCAATTATAGTCACCGTTTGCACCATAGCCTGCACTTATTAAACCTGTAAACGCCTGAAAATCTCTTACCTGCAAAGAGGCTGTGCCGTCCACCATAATTTTTTGCTCATCAATTGGCAGTCCATCGCTATCTACTTTGTATGAATAGCTAAATATCCAATCAGCCTCATCATCATTTTCTGCCTTATCTACCATTAAATAGCTTAGCTTTGCATAGTCGTCCTTTGTTATATTATCAGCACCCTTTCCATAAAGCTCATATACAAAATCACGAAACGGCTCACTTTTTGGTACTTCGATATATGTAGAATGTTTTTCGGCTTTTTCAACTTTTTGTGTAGTTGGTGTACGTTGAAAAAACATAAAATTGATGAAAAGCACCCAAAATAATATTACAGCTATTTTTAAAATAAGCGGTGATACTACGCTGTTAACTTTTTTATTTTCTCTTGCATAATTATGTATATTGATATTTACAGTGTCCGGAACTTTTTCTTCTTTATCAATATAAAAACTGGCATTACAATAAGGGCATTGGACTGTGCCCTCCGTTTTATCTAATTTGATAGGTGCTCCGCAGCTTGGACATTTAATATCTATTAACTTCATAAAGCCTCCATGTTTTTTTTATTAGTAATCTCTAGTAAATCTAGTTATATTCTAAACTTCATAAACGTTAAAATCAAGTTCAAATTGAATTGGAAAAATCAGGATAACAGCTCTGCACTAATTTCTTGTGATTGTTTTAGATATCCTAAATTTTCTCTCCTAAAATCTGAAAGCTTAAACCTTGTTGCCTTAAAAAATCTGTAAAAACAAATATATACAGCTATAGTGGTGACTTCCATAATTATTCTTCGTTTCAATTTTAATAGCTTAGTTTGCTCAAAATGCGAAATCGTGTATGACTGAAATACTATATGTGGTAGCTCATCGTGGAGCATTTGCCCACAAATTTTTTTGAGTTCAGTGGAATTTGTCGCCAATGCCAGCAAATCATAATATGTAAGTGCTATGATTTCAGCTGTGACCAGTGTGATGACCTCTGATTTTATACTGCCTTTTTGCCTTATTTTTGTAAATGTCTTGTCTAAAAAGTTTTTCTTGCGTGGAGGTATTCCCTCACCTTTCATAAAAGTACCCAAATACGATGAATGGTAATTTTCTTCTTTTATAAACCAGTCGATAACCTCTGTATATAAAGGTTCACTGTACTGTTTCGCAAAGTTTTCAGCACACTTTTTTAAATGTTTGCCCTCACTATGCTCACCTTGATGAAAGGCGGTAATTGACGGTTTTATCAAAGCTTTTTGCTCCTTTGACAGCGTACCTAATAGAGCCGAATTTATCACAAGCCTATCTTTGTCATTTTCTTTAAAAAAATTTAGCCACCCATCATAGTCTAGTTTTGTCCATTCATTCCTTTTTATATTTTGCATTTTCCAACTCATAAATAAATATCCAAGCGTTTTTTCTATACGATAATATTTCTGACTAAGTTATATTTTATTTTTTATTCGACTTAGCGTACTCATTATAGCAAAAATCGGCTATATAAACAAATTCTATTTAATTCATAAATTTAAAAAGCTCTATGGTGTGACGCCCATAGAATATATAATCGAAAAAAGGTATCTGTCTGCAAAGGATTTGTTACTTAATTCAAATTATTCCATGCAGGAAATATCGTCCATAGTCGGGTTTAATTCTCAGTCATATTTTAATCAGTTGTTTAAGAAAAAAGCAGGCATTACACCGGGAAAATTTAGAAAGCTGTATGCAAAGACAACCATTTTGGAATAAAAGTATATATAGAAAAAAGCCAAGTAGATTATTTTCTGCTTGGCTTTTTGCTTAGTGAACCGCTTATTAAAAACTATATTTATCTTATAGCCTGAGTTGTTTCTTTATCAAAAAGATGGATATGATTTAAATCCAAAGAAAATTCTGATACAGCACCTACTGTAGCATTTGTACGGGGATTTACTCTTGCGATGAATTCATTACCTTCAACGTCAAAGTATAAGAACACTTCTGCACCCATCATTTCATAAACCTTGATTTCACTTTTGAATTTTGCTGTCTCTTCATTCATGGATAAGAAAGCTAAATCGTCATGTATGTCCTCAGGTCTGATACCAAAGATTATAGATTTTCCAACGTAGCCTCTTTCTTTAAGAAGTGTAGATTTTGGAAGAGGTATTTTGATATTTAATGTACCTTTTCTAAGGAAAATTTCGCCGTTTTCTTCTACTACATCAAGCTCAATGAAGTTCATTTGAGGAGAGCCTATAAATCCGGCTACAAATATATTAACAGGGTTTTCATGAAGATTTTTCGGAGTATCTATTTGCTGTATAACGCCATCTTTCATTACAACTATTCTAGTACCAAGAGTCATAGCCTCTGTTTGGTCGTGGGTAACGTAGATTATTGTAGTACCTAATTTTTGATGTAGTTTTGAAATTTCTATTCGCATTTGAACTCTTAGCTTTGCATCCAAGTTTGAAAGAGGTTCGTCCATCAAAAATACTTTAGGATTTCTAACGATTGCTCTACCCATGGCAACCCTTTGTCTTTGACCGCCGGATAATGCTTTAGGTTTTCTGTCTAAATATTTTTCTATGTCAAGAATTTGTGCCGCCTTAGTAACTTTTTCTTTAATCTCTGCCTCAGGCACTTTTTTTATTTTTAAAGAAAATGCCATGTTATCATATACTGTCATATGAGGGTACAGTGCGTAGTTTTGGAAAACCATTGCGATATCTCTATCCTTTGGCTCAACATCGTTTACTCTTTTGCCATCTATTAGTAGGTCACCGCTGGATATTTCCTCAAGACCGGCAATCATTCTGAGTGTAGTTGATTTACCACAGCCTGATGGTCCTACAAATATTATAAATTCCTTGTCCTCTATTTCCATAGAAAAATCTTTTACAGCATGGTATCCGTTTTCGTATACTTTATTTATATTTTGCAATGATAAGCTAGCCATACAATCTCTCACTTTCTTAGATAAAATTATAAAATTTGATTAGCTATAATTAAAAAATAATGATAAGTGGAATTATACCCCGCTTGTAGGAAAAGGTTACCTACAAAAAATATTAATTAACATTAGCATAAAATTGAAAAACAATCAAGAATTTTAAAAGTTTTTGACAATAAAACCAATATCATTAAATTTTTAAAAAATTTTGATAAAAATTATATAGATTTATAATGAAAAAATTATAACACAATATCACCAATTAATATATCTAAAATTAAAAAAACAACAATAAAGCGAACTAGACTATAAAATTATCTATTAATTTATTTTTATGGTATAATTAATAAAAATGATATCAAAGTCATAAAATATTTATAAAAATAAAAGAGGTTAAGATGAAAATATATAACACGCTGACCAACAAAAAAGAAGAATTTCATGAAATTAACAAAGGCAAGGTTACTATATATTCTTGCGGGCCTACAGTATACAATTATTTCCACATAGGCAACGCAAGACCCTTTATCACCTTTGATTTACTCAGAAACTTTATGGAGTATATCGGCTATGAGGTCAAATTTGTGCAAAACTTCACAGACGTGGACGACAAGATAATAAAAAGGGCAAAAGAAGAAAATTTGACACCTAAAGAGGTAGCAGATAAATATATACAGGCATATTATGAAGATGCAAAGGCATTGGGCATAAGAAAAGCAACGGTGCATCCAAGGGTAACTGATGTAATGGACGACATTATAAAATACGTTCAGGATTTAGTAGATGGAGGCTACGCTTACGAACTAAACGGAGATGTATATTTTAAAGTAGATAAATTTAAAGGCTATGGAAAACTCTCCAACAAAAACATAGACGAGCTGGAGGCAGGTGCAAGAATAGGGGTAAATGAGCAAAAAAAATCTCCTATGGATTTTGCACTATGGAAAGCAAAAAAAGAGGGCGAAATAGCTTGGGACTCTCCATGGGGAGAGGGTAGACCCGGCTGGCACATAGAATGTTCGGTAATGAGTACAAAATATCTTGGCGAACACATTGACATTCACTGCGGAGGAGCAGACTTAATCTTCCCACACCATGAAAATGAAATCGCTCAAAGTGAGGCACATAACCATGAAAAATTTGCAAATTATTGGATGCACAATGGCTATATAAATGTTGATAACGTAAAAATGAGCAAATCTCTAGGCAATTTCTTTACAGTCAGAGACGTTTTAGAGCATTACACAGGAGATGTGCTTAGATTTTTCATGCTGTCAGCCCATTACAAAAGCCCGATAAATTACAGCAAAGAGCTGTTGGATGCGGCAAAGACTTCACTGGATAGGATAAAAAATTGCAAGAAAAATACAGACTTTATAATTAAAAATTTATCACAAAAAGAATTTACTGCTCAAGAAAATGATTTATTAAAACAGATATCCGTCTTTAAGGACAGCTTCATAGAAAAAATGAGCGATGATTTAAATAGTGCAGACGCTATAGCAGTAATATTTGATTTAGTAAAATTTGCCAACAGCAACATCAATGAAAATTCCAGCAAAGCTTTTGCACAACAAATCCTTGACCTGTTAAACGAATTGACAGGTGTGCTAAATATAGCAAATCTTGACACCCAAAATAGTGACATAGACGAAGAAAAAATATTCTCTTTAATCGAAGAAAGAGCAAATGCGAAAAAAGCGAAGGATTTTGCAAGAGCAGACCAAATCAGAGATGAGCTATTAGATATGGGAATACAAATAAAAGATACAAGGACTGGTACTCAATGGCTGAGAGCTTAATGTTAAATGAGTTTGAAAAATCTGATATAAATGCTTTATCAGCACTTTCGCTTGCATATATAGGAGATGCAGTATGGGAAATATATGCTAGGCAGCATATCTTGTATATCAGTAAAACCGCAAAGGTAAATAAATTGCATAAGCTCACTACAAATCTTGTAAAGGCACATTCGCAGTTTGTGTTTGTACAAAAATTAAAAGACGAAAGCATAATTGATGATGAGCTATGGCAGGTAGTCTTGAGAGGTAGAAACTCCAGCTACAACGCACCTAAAAATGCAGACGTGCAGGAATACAACTATGCCACCGGTTTTGAAAGTCTTATAGGATTTTTATACCTTGAGAAAAGGTTTGAAAAAATAGACGAAATTGCAAGATTTTGTTTAAAAAATGCAGATAAGTTTTTAAATGACAATTAAAAAATAGTGTATAACTATGAAAAGAGGTACATCAATGAAGTTACTAATAGTAGTAGATATGCAAAATGATTTTATAGATGGAGCACTAGGTACAAAAGAGGCACAGGCAATAGTGCCCTTAGTGGCTGAAAAAATAAAAAGCTTTGAGGGCAAAGTAGTATTTACACAAGATACACACTACAACGATTATCTTGAAACAAGCGAGGGCAAAAATCTCCCTATAGAGCATTGCATAGACGGTACATTTGGGCATAAAATTTCAGACCGATTAGACACTGCTAATGCACTTGTATTAAAAAAGAACACATTTGGTTCATATCAACTGATTGACTACTTAAAAGAAGTAAATCATACAGATAAAATTACAGACATCACACTAGTTGGGCTTTGCACTGATATATGTGTAATATCAAATGCACTTACTATCAAGACATTTTTTCCGGAGGTAAATATCACAGTGGACTCAGCTTGTTGTGCAGGAGTGACACCTAAGCAACATCAAATAGCCTTAGAGGCTATGAAACCATGCCAAATAAATATTGTTTAGTTACAAGGCAGTAAAATTTCAGGAGATATAAATGATAATTAACACAGAAAAAATTTCAAAAAATGTTACAGTTACCCATATACCTGATGACAAATTTAAAGCAGGATATATCAGCGTTTATTTTGCATCGCCAAGGACAAGGCAAAGTGTAAGCAATAATGTATTGTTATCAAGAGTTATGACCACAGCTTGCCAAAAATTTGATACTCCGTTAAAGCTAGACAAGGAGTTAGAAAATCTATATGATGCAGAACTATTTCCAATATCTGAGCCTATGGGACAGTATCATATAATGGGCTTTAGGATAAAAATCGTCCAAGAGGATTATATATCTGAAAATATAACTGACAAAGCCTTAGATTTACTAGGGGAAATAATTTCACACCCATTAGTTGAGCAAGATGGATTTAACGAAAAATATTTCAAGCTTGAAAAAAATAGACTATTACAAATAATTGCATCGGATATAAATGACAAAGTATCCTATTCTAGGATAAGAGCAAACGAACTGATGTTTGCGGGCTCTGCTCAAGGCATAAGAGCAAGTGGCTACAAAGAAGAAGTGGAAAAAATCACACCAAAAGCCTTGTATGAATACTACAAAAAATTAATAAATAGCAGTAAAATCAATATAAGCTTTGCAGGTAAATTTGACATAGATAATGCTGGAAAAAAGATAGAGCAAATAATAAACCACGAGCCACAAGTCGAAAAAGTAAAAGAAATTGAAATTATAAAACAAAAACCTCTTGAGCAGTTCGTAGAGAAAATGGACGTAACTCAAGCCAAAATGGTTATGTACTACACCCTTGGCATATCCGACCAAGACGAGGACTACTATCCATTTATCGTGTGCAACAGCGTATTTGGCGGAGGAGCACATTCTAAGCTGTTTATGAATGTCAGAGAAAAACATTCCATTTGTTACAGCATAATTTCTTCCATACAAAAATTTACCGGCACAATGTCAGTGTATTCGGCAATAGAGCCTAAGAATTATGAAAAAGCAGTGGAGCTTATCGGTGAGCAAATGCAAGACATGAAAGACGGCAAAATCACACAAGAGGAGCTAAACTCTGCTAAAAAAAGTTATATTACCGCTCTAAACACTTTGAAAGACAGATTATCGGATATGTCGGACTTTTTTTACAGACAAAGCTTTACAAAATCTCCAAAGACTATAGACGAGATTATAGAGCTTATAGACAAGGTTACAATATCTGATATAATAAAAGTAGCTAATAAAGCTCAGCTTTGTTATAAATATCTTCTTACAAAAAATTAATTTAAAGATTGAGAGGAAATTATGCCACAGTTTTTTAATTCAGAAAATGCCGATACCATTAAATTTATCTTACTACTGATTTTAAATGGTATAGCATATTACAGACTATTTAAATCGCCGGTCGGATTTATACCGATACTTGGGCAGTATATGTTTATAGTAAAAATCGCCGACAGATATAACAGCCCGTATAGAAAAAAGTATATAGTCTTAGCAATAGCCTCATTTTTTTCGTTGTTATTGGGAATACTGATTATTTCGGCGGCACTATTTTCTATAGCAGTAACGGCAGGTGCTGGTGAGGGAGGTGCTACAATTCTTGCTATTGGTATATGGGGACTTATTACAATTGTTGTAATTTTAGGTATATCGGTAGCGTTAATATATTACACCTATAAAATTATTAAACCATTGGTGCAAGATGCACTTAACAATGATGAAGTCACATTGATTACAATAATATTTGCAATATTTGCCTTTGTCTTTGATTTATTTGTAATATTCAAAGCCGATGACATAAACAATAACTTCAGAGGTAACGAGGAACATTTTGATGACAAATCAAACTATTATGACAACAGTGATGTAATAAACAGAGACGATATTTTTGGCGAGAATGACAATCATCAAAATAATTCCGATGATGTAGTAGTAATCGATGAAAAAGACGTAGACACCTACGACCCATATAACACAAATAATAAATATTAAAAAATAGAGAAAAATGACGAAAATATATGATTTATCCTTAGACAATCGTTCAAGATATGTGGACAATTTATTTAGCTATAAAACAGAACAAACCTATAACATAGGGGACGTGGTACTAGTCCCTTTTGGTATGGCAAACAAAACGGTAGCAGGAGTAATTATAAGACAAAATACCTCATTACAACCAAGCAATAAAATAAAATCAATAATTTCAAAGCTGGACGATGCACAAGACTTGACAGCGGCAGATGTTGATATAGCACAGTATATAAAAGACGAATATATGTGCTCCTACTATGATGCCATAAAACTTTTCATGCCCCCATCAGGCTACAGCAAAAAAAGTGAAAATTTTGTTACAATAGTCGAGCTAAAAGATGCCATAGCGTTAAAACAACAAATTGCAGAAACAAGAAAAAATGCGAAAAATAAATTAATATTTTTTGAAAAACTTTTAGCAAGCGATGAAATAAATAAAGAAGATTTTGAACTAGAACAAGGCTTTAAAATTAAAGCTTATATAGACGAGCTGGTAAAATTAGGTATAGTTGAGCTAAAAAAATTAGAAGTATTTGAAACAAGCTCTTGGGAAACAAAGCCACATAAAAAAATAATCCTAAATCAGGAACAAGAAAACGCCTTTGATACAATAATAGACGCTTATAACAATCATGACTTGACACCGGTAATGCTCCATGGAGTGACAGGCAGTGGCAAGACTGCTGTTTACATTGAAGTTGTCAAATATATTTTGTCAAAAGGCAAAACAACGTTGATACTTGTACCTGAAATATCTCTTACAATGCAGACAATTGATAGATTTACCTCAAGCTTTGAAGAAGATATTGCTGTAATTCATAGTGGACTTACCAAAAGACAAAGATTTGACCAATGGATTAAAATAAAAAAAGGTGTATCAAAAATCATAATTGGAGCAAGGTCGGCACTTTTTGCACCCATTGACAACCTAGGCGTAATTATAATAGACGAGTTCCACGATGGCTCATATAAATCAGAGCAGTCACCGAAATATGATGCAATAGAGCTGGCTGAGTATATAGCAAAAGTAAAAAACTCCATGCTGATACTCAGCAGTGCAACTCCGAGTATAGCAAGCTACTATAAAGCAAAGCAGGGCATATATAAGTTAGCCACTATTAAAAATAGAGCAAATAATTTACCTATGCCCGATGTTGAAATAGTAGATATGCTAAAAGAGATAAAAACAGGCAACAGTTCAGATATCAGTAGGTCACTAAAAGAGCAAATGCAAATAGAGCTGGCAAAGGGTAACCAAGTATTACTTTTTATAAATAAAAGAGGCTACTCAAACAACCTTACCTGCGACAATTGCGGAGACGTTATAAAATGTCCAAACTGCGACATTACGCTGACTTATCACAAATACGATGAAACATTAAAATGTCATTATTGCGGTCACACCCAAAGAGTTGTCCACACTTGCGAAAGCTGTCACGAGGGCAACTATATAATGATGAATACAGGAACACAGAAAATAGAAATCGAAGTAAGGTCACTATTTCCAAAATCAAAAGTATTTAGATTGGATAAGGACACTGCGACAAACAAGGAGTCTCTTTATGAAATTTTAGAGTCTTTCAAAAATGAACCATCATCAATTTTAATCGGTACACAAATGATAGGAAAAGGACATGATTTTCCAAGTGTTACACTTGTCGGTGTGATTGACGCAGATAAAGGCATGAACTCTCCTTCATATAACGCCTTAGAAAAAAGCTTCAACATCATAGAACAAGTGGCAGGACGCTCAGGCAGGGGAGAAGAAAGAGGTAAAGTAATAATACAAACTTACGCAAAAAACAATCCTATATTTGCCTATTTGTCACTTCACGATTACATAGCATTTTATAATGACGAGATACAAAAAAGACAGATATATTCCTATGAACCCTTTGGCAATATAATATCTGTTACAGTAATTTCTGAAAACGAGGACGAGGCAAGAAAATCTGCCAGCAGGATAAAGGATGCACTAATCTTTTACAATACCAATAACCTAGACGGCAAGCTCAAGGTATACAACGCAGAGCCAGCACTGATTACAAAGATAGACAACAAGTACAGATACAAAATAATAATAAGAGCAGAAAATGAAATCCTGAAAAAAGCAAAAAAAATGATAGATTACACAGTAAGTGCGAAACGCAAAGTGGTGCTTACCTCAGATAACGTCAGCGTATCAATAGACGTCAATCCTGAAAATATGGTATAATAAACAAGTAGATATTAATGAAAAACAAAATTAATGACGATATAAATAATTGACTTATTTTTAATAAAAAATCATAGATTAAATATAAAATATAGTAAGCCTTGTTTGATTTTTGAAAATGATAAGCGAAGTATTGAATATTTAATATATAGAATATAAGATTTTGCAAGGAGAAAAAATGTACATTAAAAATTCATGCCTAAAAGAGCAAATATATAAAGAAAAGCTCAAAAACAATATGGATATGTTTATCATGGACAAAAAAGGGTTTGAGAAAAAATATGCAGTGCTTGCAGTAAACTATGGCTCAAATGACCTTGAATATATAAACCCTCACACAGGCAAACATATGCTTTTGCACCATGGTATAGCACATTTTTTAGAGCATAAAATGTTTGAAATGCCTGACGGCTCAGACGCATTTACAGAGTTTTCAAAATACGGAGCAAACGCAAACGCCTTTACCAATTTCAATATGACAGCATATCTTTTTTCAGCCACAGACAATTTTGATGAGTGTCTAAAACATCTTATACACTTTGTGCAGACACCATATTTTACAGATAAAAACGTAGAGAAGGAAAAAGGAATAATTGAGCAAGAAATAAAAATGTATGATGACGACCCATCATGGCAGTTGTTTTTCTCTTCCATATACGCAATGTATAAAGACCATCCCAATTCCATAGATATTGCAGGTACAAAAGCTACCATAGCCAAAATTACCAAAGAAGAGCTATATGATTGCTACAGCACCTTTTATTCACCATCAAACATGGCACTGTTTGTGGTAGGTGACGTAGACGTAGAAAAAACAGCACAGCTGATAAAAGAAACAGTCAAAGACGACAATATGTTTGAGGGCAGAATAAACAGGATAGGCATAAACGAGAGCGATGAGCTTAGACAAAAAATCATAACAAAAGATTTAGAAATAAATACACCGATGTTTTCGATTGCCTACAAGGAAAAGTCAAAAAGCATATTAGAAACAAAAAATTTACTAAAAAAGACAGTGCAGATGGATTTAATTTCAACACTTGCCTTTGGCACTACATCAGATTTAAACAACTATCTTTACGAAAACGGCTACATCTATGGACAGCTAAATTCAGGCTCTACATTTAACAATGACTACGGCTATATGACCATTGACAGCGAAAGCGACAACGTACAAAAAGTGGTTGAAATTGTCAATGAATATGTGGAGAAGATAAGAAAACAAGGCTTTACAAAAGCGGACTTCGATAGAATAAAAAAACAAAAACAAGGCGAATACATCAAGCTATATGACTACACATCTTCATTTGCAAACCTATATTTGTCAATGTATTTCCAAGGAGCTGACGCATTTTTCTATAATGATGAGCTACAAAAAATAGATTTAGACGAATTAAACCAGTTGGCTTACAACTTTTTAGATGAAAAAATGCAGGTGCTAAGCATAATTAATCCGATATCTAATTAAAAAAATAAATTTTTATACAAATTACCTCAAAAGTAGTATATAATATCAATAACTAAATATGATTAATATATCTATAACCAAGAGCAAAGGAGTGGAGCATGGCTAAGAATGATATTTTACTAGAAACCGGTACCGGAGAACTAGAGGTACTTAGATTTAGCGTAGGCAAAGGCGAGTACGCAATAAACGTAATTAAGATTAGAGAAATTTTAGACGTAGATAAGTTTTCTATAATCCCAAAATCTAACCCCGCAATCATAGGCATGACACTTGTAAGAGGAGAAGTTATACCACTAATTGACATGAAATTTGTCTTAGAAGGCATACATTCAGACACAACCAATATCAAGACATTACTATGCGAATTTAACAGCATAAAAGTCGCATTTGTAGTAGACCAAGTAAAAAGCATCAACAGAATTCCATGGAAAGATATCAAAAAACCTGAGGGCGTAGTAGAAAATATGGACACCCTAGTAATAGGAAACATTACATTTGGAAATGAAATAGTAATGCTACTTGACTTCGAAAAAGTTGTTACAGACATCGAACCATCTACCGGAATAACCAAAGAAAGCATCCAATCAGTTGAAAAAAAAGATAGAAGTAACATAAAAGTTGTTTTATCTGACGACTCAGCACTTATCCGAAAACTATTAAAAGACTCTCTTAATAATGCCGGCTTTGATAAACTTACATTTTTCAATGACGGACAAGAGGCTTGGAATTATTTGCAGGATATCGCAAAAAAAGATGGAGAAGACTTCACACAGGACGTGGACATACTTATCACAGACATCGAAATGCCACAAATGGACGGACATACATTGACAAGACTAATAAAGCAAGACAATATACTAAAAAATTTACCGGTAATAATATTCTCCTCACTTATCACAGACACACTAAGACACAAGGGGGAAAGTGTGCACGCAGATGCTCAAATGAGCAAGCCGGAAATAGTTAATCTGATAAACGTAGTAGACGAATTGATAGCCAAAAGAGATAAGAGCCTAGGATAATAAATATATTTAAAAATATAAAAAGAAATTTGGTTCTATTTTTACTTTACAATTTCAAGTTTTGTTATATATGATATAGCTGGTATATTAATATAATAAATATGGGGATAATATGTACTCAAAAAGGCGCGGCTTTACACTTCTTGAAATAATCGCAGCAATAACCTTGATGCTGGTTATAGTATCAGCGGCTATGCCTGTCTACAGCAATATAGTTGAGGGGCAAAAGCTAAAGACTGATAAAGTAACAGCTATGCAGATTTCTCAAATTGCTAAGACGTACATAATTGAAAATAAGAACACAGCTACACAAGACGAGATAACCGATTATGTTAAACAGGCATATGATGGAGAATTGCCAAAACCTGAGTCATCACCAAACAGCGAATTTTCGATTGTTTATAATTCTGAAAACGCATCAGTAGATGTGAAAATTGGAGATAAAATTTTGGTTGATGACGGCAAACTAGTTAGCAAATAATAAATAACAATTAAAATATTTAAATTAATCACAGCTTAACAAATAAAATTCCCCCTGACATTAAATAGTCTTGGGGGAATTATTTATTATGCAAGCTTTGTGCAAATCAAAAAATATGATATACAATAATCAAAATTATATTATAGGCTTTGTGTCAAAAATGTTTGACTTTTTTACAAATCGGTTGGAGCATTTTTAACTGATAATATTGACTCAAGATGGATTCTTTTACTTGTAATCAATATAATTTTGTTAATAGCTGGAACGTTTATAGATACTACAAGTGCAGTTGTTATATTTACTCCATTGTTCTTACCGTTATGTCAGACGTTTGGTATAGATTTAGTTCACTTTGGACTAGTAATGGCGGTTAATTTAACAATTGGCATGTGTACACCACCTTTAGGGGTTTGCCTATTTGTAGCAGGCAGTACTGCAAAGATGTCATTAAAAGACCAAATGAAAGATTTATTACCTATGTTGACAGTTTTAATATTTATATTAATTCTTATAACTTATATTCCTGACTTAGTGTTAATCCTTCCTAATTTATTTATTAAATAGTGTACAAATAAAAACTCCCTATCACATTGATTGGGAGTTTTTATTTTTGGGCATTATTTGGAGTTTGTAACCTATTTGTCTTACATTCTTGTTTTTACTTGTAAAAAACATTCATATTTGATAAAATGTAGAGGATAAAAATTTATAATTAATATGGGTAACTATGGACAAATATTTAAATAATTTTTTGTAGCTAAATTGATAAATAAAATTTATTAATAGATGCTAATATAATGAACAAATTTAATAAAGTATGAGGATAATAGATGTTTGAAAATTTAGAACCTTTAAAAGAAAAATATTTACAATTGGAAACAAAAATATCAGACCCACAAATAATAGCTGACCAGTCGCAGTGGCAAAAATATATGAAGGAGCACGCTGATTTAGAGCCAATAGTAAAAAAATATGACGAATATAAATCAAATCTAGCACAAATAGAGGACACAAAAAATATAATTGCCAACGAAAATGATGAAGACCTTAGAGCTATGGCGAAAGAAGAACTTTGTGAATTGGAAGAAACCTTAGAAAAAAATCAGGAAGAATTAAAAATACTTCTTATACCAAAAGACCCTAATGATGATAAAAACGTAATCGTTGAAATAAGAGGCGGAGCAGGCGGAGAAGAGGCTGCACTTTTTGCAGGAGTGCTTTTTCGTATGTATTCCATGTATGCAGCTAACCGTAAATGGAAGGTGGAGCTTATGAGCTCAAACGAAACCGGTATAGGTGGATACAAGGAAGTAATCTTTATGATTAATGGTAAGGGAGCATATTCAAGATTAAAATTCGAGTCCGGAGTTCACAGAGTGCAAAGAGTACCTGAAACCGAGTCTCAAGGACGTATCCATACATCTACAGTAACAGTGGCAGTTTTACCGGAAGTTGAGGATGTGGAAGTAAATCTTGACTTAAATGATGTAAGAGTCGATGTATTTAGGTCATCAGGCAATGGCGGTCAATCAGTCAATACTACGGACTCAGCAATAAGACTTACACATAAACCTACAGGTATAGTTATATCCATGCAAGATGAAAAATCACAGCTACAAAACAAGGAAAAAGCCTTCAAGATATTAAGAGCCAAGCTATATGATATGGAGCTTGAAAAACAGCAAAAAGAAATGGCGGCTCAAAGAAAATCACAAGTAGGCACAGGAGATAGAGCAGAAAGAATTAGAACCTACAACTATCCACAAGGAAGAGTATCAGACCACAGAATAGGTCTAAATCTTTATAAGCTTGAAAGCTTTTTAAATGGAGACATGGATGAAGTAATAGATGCTCTTATAACTACAGACCAGGCAGAAAAATTAAATAATTTAGAAGAAAATTAAAATTTTTTGAAAGAAAAGAAAATGGAAACCATCATAAGAAAAATTGACACTACAAATTATGAAGAAGTAATCAAAGAGGCGGCAAAGATCATTAAAAAATCAGGACTTTTAATCTTTCCGACAGAAACAGTCTATGGTATAGGTGCAAATGCAATGAAAAGTCAAGCCGCAGAAAAAATATATCTTGCAAAGGGCAGACCGTCAGATAATCCACTTATTGTTCATGTCTGCGATATGGATATGGTAGATATGGTAGCAAAAGACTTTTCAGAGCAAGCAAAAAAAATTGCAGAGCATTTTTGGCCAGGTCCGATTACAATTATCACAAACAAGAAAAATTCTGTGCCGATGACAACTACAGGAGGCTTGGAAACTGTAGCAATCAGAATGCCAAGCAATAAAATAGCTGATGATATAATAAAAAAATCAGGAGTACCTATTGCAGCACCATCTGCCAACATCTCAGGGAAACCCTCAATAACCTCAGAGAATTTTTTGGTAGAAGAATTCATGGGCAAGGTGGATATGATAGTTTTGGGTGGAGAGGCAAATATCGGTATAGAGTCAACGGTTGTAGACACTACCGGTGACAAGGTTACAATCCTTAGACCTGGTTATATAACCAAAAAAGACCTACAAGAGGTTTTAGACGAGGATGTATTATTGGATACCAACCTTAGTGACACAAATGCTGCACCAAAATCACCCGGCATGAAATACAAGCACTATTCGCCAAATTGTGAAATATATATAGTGACTGGAAAGGAATTAGAAAAAATTGCCAAAATCCAAGCTAAACTGGCAGAAGACCAAAAAAACGGCATAAAAAGTGTTGCACTTGGAAGAAGTTTTATGGGATGTTTTCTAACAGAATTTATAGGATTAGGAGATAGCTATGAAGAAATAGCTAAAAATATCTATACAGCTCTAAGAACCCTAGACAAAAAGGGGTATGAAAAAGCGTATATTACTGCGTTTGAACCGATAGGCATAGGGTTTTCAATTATGGACAGGCTAAACAAGGCTGCTGGGCATAAGACAATATAATCGAATAAGTATAAAATATCGGATATTTTAAAATCATAAATAGATTAGGAGATATTATGAGGAAAATAGGGCTAGGTGCAGACCACGGTGGCTATGAGCTAAAGGAAAAAATAAAAAAATATTTGAATGAAAAGGGATATGAATTAAAGGATTATGGAACATTTTCCAAAGACTCAGTAGACTATCCTGATTTTGCAAAATTAGTAGCAGAAGGTGTAGTTAATAAAGAAGTTGATTGCGGTATGATTTTTTGCGGAACAGGCATAGGCATATCTATAGCGGCTAATAAGGTTAAAGGCATAAGATGTGCCAATTTGTCAGACACATACAGTGCTGCAAAATCAGTAGAGCACAACAATTGCAACATGATTGCTCTTGGTGGCAGGACAGTCGGAGAGGAAATTGCCTACACTATAGTAGATGCGTATTTGTCGGCTAAATTTGAAGGTGGCAGACACCAAAAAAGAGTTGATAAAATAATGAAGATAGAAGAAGAATAAATTTCTGTTTTATAAATTATTTTTATTGTAAATTTTATTCACATTTTTTAAGTATGAAATTTAAAATTGAAAAGGGGCACAAATGTCAAAAGTTGTTATTTTAGACCATCCGCTAATTATGCACAAGTTAGCAATATTAAGAGATGTAAACACAAATTCAGGCTTATTTCGTCAGCTGGTAAAAGAAATTGGTATGCTTATGGGATATGAAGTAACAAGAGATTTGCCGTTAGAGGAAGTCACTATTAAAACTCCAATAACTGAGACAAAAGCAAAAATGTTAAGCGGTAAAAAATTAGCTGTTGTACCAATATTAAGAGCAGGGCTTGGAATGGTTGATGGTATACTAGAGCTAGTGCCACAGGCAAAGGTAGGACACGTTGGATTATACAGAGACCACGAAAGCAAAAAACCGGTAGAATATTTTTGCAAGATGCCACAAGATACAGACCAAAGAGAGCTAATCCTTGTAGACCCAATGCTTGCTACAGGTGGCTCTGCGTGTATGGCTATAGATATGCTGAAAAGATTTAACCCAAAAAATATCAAGCTTGTATGTTTAGTAGGTGCTCCTGAGGGTGTTAAAGAACTACAAGAAAAGCATCCGGATGTTGATATATATCTTGCAGCCTTAGACGAAAGACTAAATGAAGATATGTATATTGTTCCCGGTCTTGGAGATGCAGGGGATAGGATTTTTGGTACTAAGTAGGAGATAAACTTGGATAGACGAGATAAGATAAATTATTATCTGGATATAGCTGAGCAGGTACTTTCTAGGGGAACTTGTCTTAGGAGAAATTACGGAAGTATAATAGTTAAAAATGATGAAATAATATCGACCGGCTACACTGGAGCACCTAGAGGCAGAGAAAATTGCATAGATTTGGGATTTTGTTATCGCAAAGAATTTAATATTCCTAGCGGGCAAAGATATGAGGCTTGCAGGTCAGTCCATGCTGAAATGAATTCTATAATTTCAGCCGGCAGAAAGGATATGCTTGCAGCTACCTTATATCTTGTCGGTATTGAGGCAGATAATTCAAGCTATGTGAAAAATGCTGAGCCTTGTACTTTGTGCAAAAGATTAATAATAAATTCCGGCATTGAAAAGGTCATATCAAGAATTGACAAGGATAATTACAAAGAAACCTTGGTGGACGAGTGGATAACAAACGATGACTCTTTGTCAGGATTTGATAAGGCTCAAAAAGAAAAACAGGAGCAAAAATGTTAGGTATTACGCAGTATATTTCAACAACTAAGCTTTTTATATTACTTTTTATAACATCAGGGGCAATTTCCTATGTAGTTACACCCTTAGTAATAAAATTAGCAAAAAAAATTGGAGCGATTGATGTTCCAAAGGATAATAGGAGAGTGCATAAAGTTCCTATACCAAGGCTTGGCGGACTGGCTATTGCTATAGCATTTTTCTTATCCACAATATTTTTAAATGAAGTCAAACCGGAAATTTTAGTGATGTTTGCGGCTTTATGTATTATCATCATAATGGGAGTTTTAGACGATATATATGACTTAAATGCAAAGCTAAAGTTGTTTTTACAAATAGTAGCAGCAGCTATAATTACTTTATTTATGGTTAGAATAAAATTTATTGCCAACCCATTTGTGCCTATGGAATACTTTTTCTTAGGATATATGAGTATTCCTATTACAATATTTTGGATAGTAGGTATAACAAATACCGTAAATCTAATTGATGGCTTGGATGGATTAGCGGCGGGGATTTCTGCGATTTCGTCCATGACGCTTGCCTTAATACTACTAAAAAATGGTGACTATTACTATACATCTATACTGATTGCTCTTATTGGAGCGATACTGGGATTTTTGCCGTATAATTTTAACCCTGCAAAAATATTCATGGGCGATACCGGCTCACTGTTTTTGGGCTTTACATTGTCGGTGATTTCTATGACAACCACAATCAAGTCTGCTGCGGCACTTGCAGTATTTATACCTATAGTGACACTTGGTATTCCGATTTTTGATACGACCTTTGCGATAATCAGACGTACAAAAAATGGTCAGCCGATTATGCAGGCGGACAAAGGGCATTTGCACCACAGACTTTTAAGTACAGGTCTTAACCAAAAACAGACAGTGCTTATTTTATATATGATGAGTGCCATGCTAGGCTTATCGGCATATTTTATAGCAGAGGCAGGCAGAAGATTTTCAGTTTTTGTACTTTTAGCAGATACTGTACTAATAATTTATGTACTGGCAAAATTTAGAATACTCAAAAAAGCAAATTAATTTGGTAAAAATTTTTTCACAAATTAAATTAGGAGATAAAATGGCAAAATTTAAGATTATGTCAGTTTTTGGTACAAGACCGGAGGCTATTAAAATGGCTCCGCTTGTAAAGCTTTTAGAAAAAGATGACTACTTTGACTCAAAGGTTCTAGTCACCGCTCAGCACAGGCAGATGCTTGACAGTGTTTTAGAAATATTTGACATACATCCGGACTTTGATTTAGATATTATGAAGCATGGACAAACTATCGGTGACATTACTACTAGGATATTAAACGGAGTTTTGGAAGTAATAAAAAATGACTTCAGACCTGATTTAATATTAGTCCATGGGGATACATCCACATCATTTTCAGCAGCACTAGCCGCATTTTATGAAAAAGTGCCGGTAGGTCATGTAGAGGCAGGACTAAGAACAGGTAATATATATTCACCTTTTCCTGAGGAAATGAACAGAAAGTTAATCGGTACATTGGCTACATATCATTTCTCTCCAACTACAAGCAATTATCAGAATTTGGTTAAAGAAAATATCAACGAAAAAAACATAGTTATTACAGGCAATACAGTGATTGATGCACTGCACCTAGTAGTAGACAAAAACTATGACTTTTCTAAAAAATCGGATTTTGATGGTATAGATTTAAGCAAAAAAATCTTGCTGATGACTTGTCATAGGAGAGAAAACTGGGGCGAGCCAATGAGTCAGATTTTTAGAGCAGTAAACAGAGTTGCTGACGAGTACGATGACATTCAGGTAGTATATCCGGTACATTTAAATCCGGACATTGTAAAAAAAGCGAATGAAATGCTTATATCAAAGAACATAAGATTGATTAAACCGTTAGAATATGTCGAATTTGCAAATCTTATTGCTAAATCACACTTTGTACTAACAGATAGTGGAGGCTTGCAAGAGGAGGCACCATCTATAGGAAAACCGGTATTGGTTTTAAGAACAGAGACAGAACGTCCTGAGGCTGTAGAGGCTGGTACGGTAAAGGTGGTTGGAGTTGATGAGCAGACAGTATACAAGAATATTAAACAGCTTTTAGATGACAAAAATACTTATGACTCCATGGCAAATGCGGTAAATCCATATGGAGATGGTACAGCAAGTCAAAAGATAATTGATTTTATCAAAAAAATAGGTAAATAAAAAATTGTTAGAAGATAAATCTTATTAATTTTAGCTGACATATGTTTTTGAATTTGCTTTAAAACAGATGCAAATCTGTTAAAATAAATTTCCTATTAGGGAGGGGAAAATGAAACAAATCCACATAGATATCTGCTGCGGAGCAAGGTGCTCAATGATGGGTGCATTGCATTTGCTAGAAAAGGTTGAAGATTTAAAAAACGAAATAGAAGAATTGGATTCAATTGTTCCACAAGGCAGCATTACAGTTAGCCCAGTTCCCTGTACACAAGAATGTAAGGGCAAGGAAAATTTAGCCCCAATAGTAATAATAAACGGAGAAAAAATTTATAACGCTTCAGCTCCAAAGGTGATGGAAAAAATAATGGAGGGGACTAAATAATGAAGGAAGATTATACACCGCTGATACAACTTCGCAGGATGGTATTTGCTGAGGTAGCGAATATGGCTTACGATGATAATTCAAAGCTGGCACAAAATATAGAAAACTCAGTATATAATATATTACCAGGCGAAGTTGCAAAGTATCGTAGCTCTATATTTAAGGAAAGAGCGATATTGGGTGAGAGAGTTCGTATGGCTCTTGGCATGAAAATGAGACAAATAAATGAACACTCTAGACTTTCAGAGGGTTGGGAAGAAATAGATAAACCGCAAAGAATAATACAAGACAACTTAGTGCAGGTAATACCTTTTGCTTGCGAGGCTTGCCCCACAAAAACATATAGAGTGACAAATAACTGTAGAAAGTGCTTAGCACATCCATGTATACAGGTATGTCCTGTCAACGCTATCAGCATGGGAGAAAATTCTACAATAATAGATGAGTCAAAATGTATAAGATGTGGAAAATGTAAAGAAATATGTCCATACAATGCCATAGTTATGTTTGATAGACCATGTGCATCTGCTTGTGGAGTAAAGGCAATAGAGTCTGACTATCTAGGCAGAGCAATAATTAATCAAGACAAATGTGTGACTTGTGGAATGTGTCTTGTTAGCTGTCCATTTGGGGCAATTTCTGACAAATCAGAAATATATCAGCTAATACAAGCTATAAAAAACGGTGAAAAAATCCATGCAATAATTGCACCATCATTTGTAGGACAATTTGGACCATTGGCAACACCTGAAATGATTAAAGACGCAGTTAAACAACTTGGCTTTAAATCAGTTGTAGAAGTCGCCCTTGGAGCAGATATAGAGTCTAAAAAAGAGGCAAAAGAATATATAGAAAGAGTAGGCAAAGATTTAGACTTTTTAGGAACATCTTGTTGCCCATCTTGGTATTTGGCAGCTACAAAAAATTTCCCGGAATTGGCAAAAAATATTAGCTCCTCAGCCACACCAATGGTAGCTACAGCAAAATATGTAAAAAACCACAATCAAGGTGAAAAAGTATGCTTTATCGGTCCTTGCATAGCTAAAAAGACAGAGGCATCGCAGGAGTCACTTAGAGATTTAATAGATTTTGTTATAACCTACGAAGAATTAATGGGCATGATAGTAGCTAAAAACATAGATTTAATCAGCCTAGACCAGACTAAAGCAGAAGTGGAGGACGCGTCATTGTCAGGCAGAGGCTTTGCTGCACCGGGCGGAGTTGCTCAAGCGATAGTAAATACAATAGCAGAAATGGACCCAAGCATAGAGGTAAAAAGATACAATGCTCCTGGACTGCATGAATGTATGAAGATGCTAAAGATGGCAAAGGCAGGAAAATATAATGGCTATCTGCTTGAAGGTATGGGTTGCCCTGTAGGCTGTATAGGTGGACCTGGAACGCTTGTTTCTAAACTAAAGAGTTCAAAAGCGCTTGAAAAACATAAAAAAGAGTCACCATACTTTACAGCATTTGAAAATCCGAAAGCAAGTGAGAGCAATTAATGGACTTGCCAAGAATAATTTATGAAGATAACCATATAATAGTGGCGGATAAACCAATCGGAGTATTATCACAAGAAGATAGCTCCAAGGATAATGATATGCTTACACTTTTAAAAGCATACATCAAGGAAAAATATCAAAAGCCAGGAGAAGTTTTTTTAGGACTGGTTCATAGACTTGATACCGTAACCTCAGGAGTAATGGTATTTGCTAGAACCTCAAAGGCAGCGTCAAGACTTTCGGATAGTATTAGAAAAGATGAATTTGATAAAATTTATCTTTGCGTAGTTGAAGGAGAATTAGAACAAAAATCAGGCAGATATCAGGATTATTTGATAAAAGACTCTGCAAAGAATATAGTTTCAATTACAAAGGATAAAAATAAGGGTAAGCTAGCTATATTGGAATACGAGGTAATTTCTTATCATTCAGATACGAATACAAGCCTACTTAAAATACATCTTTTGACTGGCAGGTCACACCAAATAAGAGTGCAATTTTCAAGTCGTGGTTATGCTGTAGCTGGAGATAAAAAATATGGCTCAAAAATTGAATTGCCAAGAGCAATAGCCTTGCACGCATACAGTTTAAGTTTTCCGCATCCTACTAAAAAAGAGATTTTGACATTTAAAAGTACCCCTAACAGGAGGCCTTTTACCGATTTTGATATTGAATAGAGATTATAGGCTGAAAAGACTAAAAAAAGTTTAAAATTTAATTTATAATGCTAAAGCATTATTAATCACAAAGAAACAATTAACTAAAAAATTTGGAGGAAAATTTATGAAACTTGTAATGGTAAGACATGGACAAAGCCAATGGAATTTAGAAAATAAATTTACAGGTTGGAAAGACGTTGATTTATCTGAAAAAGGTGTAGAAGAGGCAAAAAATGCAGGTATAGAAATAAAACAGCAAGGTATTACTTTTGACATGGCATATACTTCATACCAAAAAAGAGCTATAAAA
The DNA here is from genome assembly GCF_001693775.2 of Criibacterium bergeronii. Taxonomy (GTDB): domain Bacteria; phylum Bacillota; class Clostridia; order Peptostreptococcales; family Filifactoraceae; genus Peptoanaerobacter; species Peptoanaerobacter bergeronii. The sequence goes on from NZ_MBEW02000019.1 coordinate 26,251, forward strand.
ACCTTAAATATAATTCTTGAAGAAATAGACGAAATGTATATACCGGTTAAAAAGTCATGGAGATTAAACGAACGCCACTACGGAGCACTTCAAGGACTTAACAAAAAAGAAACTGCCGAAAAATATGGAGATGAACAAGTACACATTTGGAGAAGGAGTTTTGATGTAAATCCTCCTTTGCTTGAAGACGATGATGAAAGAAATCCAAAGTTCGACCCTAGATATAAAGATTTAAAACCGTCAGAACTTCCAAAGGGGGAAAGCCTAAAGGATACAATTGCTAGAGTGTTGCCATATTGGGAAAGTGACATCAGCCAAGATATAAAAAATGGTAAAAATGTTATAATAGCAGCACATGGCAATTCACTAAGAGCACTTATAATGTATCTAATGGATATCAGCAAGGACGACATAATGAACCTTGAATTACCAACAGGTAAGCCATTGATATTTGAAATTGATAAAGACTTGAGGGTGTCTGACTATCCGGATTTAATTAAAAAATAAAGATAAATTGGTTTGAAATAGAGCAATTTAATTGGCTGACATTTACAGTAAATAGGGCCTTATATTTAAAATTTAGGGAAAAATAAGTTAATTGCTTTTTTTTCTAAAAAATGTTGTCTTAAACAATAGAAAAATATTTTATTGGAACTTAAATTATTAGTAAAAATGTAGTATCTGAGAAATCAGAGCTACATTTTTTAATTTTTATAGTGAAATTTATTTAATACTAAATTACTTTGAAAATTGTAGCCTACACATTAAAAAGAAATTTATGCTACTTCTTTATGCAAAAAATTTTATATACAAATTACATTTTTGTGCTATAATTGAAAAAAGAAAGATAATTTTAAGATGTTTAAAGGTAGAGGTATTAAAATGAATTTCATGCCATCTGTTTTTTTTATAACAGCAGTAGTATTAGAGCTTACGAGTATGTTATTGCTATTGCTAAAGCTGATATTACAATTTTAATTAAAAAGCTTTAATAAAAAACATTCAAAATCATAGATTGATTTTGAATGTTTTTTATTTTGCCGTTGATTACTTATTGACATAAGAATAGCTACTAGCTAATATAAAATTAGAAGAAATTTGTGAATGTAAACAGATATAATAAATTTCGCATCAAAAGGAGCTTACAATGAAAAAAATTTTTTCTCACCTAAATATTAGCGTTAATTTTGCTAAATACAATAGTGCAAAGTGCAAATAATTCCTATGCAATTGGATGTAACCTTGACCACCCACACCAAGAGGGGCAAGTAATTACATATCGTAAATTAGAAAAAATACTTAACAAAGCAAATACATATAAAATGACATTAACAGCGCAGGCAAAAGACTATCAAAAAAGCAATGATGTTGTATTAGTTATTGACTGTTCAAACTCAATGTACCGTAAAATCACGAAAAATGATGAATTAATAGTATATGCTAGAGAGACTGCAAAAAAATTTGTCAAAAAAGAATTTAAAATAAATGATAAAGCTAGGATTGCTATAGTTCCATTTGGAAGTATTGAACCGACTTCATATAGTAATATCATATACTATACAAAAAATGAAGAAGAAATCAAATAATACAGTGATACCAAGCTATTGTCATGCCTTTAATGATGGTGGTGGCAACAACAATAAATATTATTACTATTTGCCATATACTATTAAATCGGAGGCTGAAACTCTAAAACAAAGAGGCATCAAGCTTTATATCATAGCGTTTGGAATAGAAGAACCTTCTAGCGAATATATGAAAAGTTTTGCCTCAAAAGACGAAAATGGAAACCCACTTTTTTATAACTTAAACCCTATAATTAAGGTTGAAAAATGGCTAGAGGTGCTAAATTAATACTAAAATTCAAAAGCTCTAGGCGAACAAAGCTTGCTTATGCGACATGACAAAATACATTAGAAGTATTTAAATATTTCCATTGAACTATCATATAAGAGGATAAAATAAAAACCTCCAAAATCAAAACGATTTTGCAGGTTTTTATTTATTAGATTTATAATTAACCATAATTTTTTGATAAAAAATCACCGCTAGGTCTATCAAAACAATAGCTTTTAGCGTCAAGCATACCCATTTTATAAAGTTCGTATGACTTTAAATTTACAAATTCAATAGGCACTTCAAATATATTTGCCATTTCAGCAAAGGACAAATTCTCCTTATAAAGCGAAAGAAACCTGTCATCAGGAATTAAAAGGTGACAGGCAAAAATATTTGCCTCCATCTCCTTACTGTCATAAGGAGCGTACAGGGCATCGTCTAAAAAATTAACCATGTTATCCTTATTTTTTATGTGCCTATGCAAGCTGTCATGACCAAGCTCATGGGCGAGAATAGATTTTTTTAATTTACCAAGATTTTGTCTTATTATTATAGTTCTTTGCCTTAAAACTACAGTGTATACGCCCATTAAGGTTTTTGCCTCATTCATGTAAACCAGTTTTATTCCCATTAATTTTATTAAACGATAGGGGTCTGAAGTGTTATACTTTTCTATCAGAGATTGCACTGTTTCGTATATATAAGTTGACATTCCTACTCCTGCGTAAGAGAAGAAAATTTTTTGGGAGAATATTTTTTGTTGGCAATCTTAGCAGACCAATATGCCTCTTGCAGTGCTGCAAAAAGAGCATCCTTATCCTCTTCAGGCAGTTTTCCGCCTGCAAAAAGTGTGGCGGTTTCCCTTACTAGCCTTTTTGCATCCTTAGCACCGGAGTAACCGTATTTTTCTGACGCACTCATCACAAAGTCATCTTCATCCGTCAAAAGATAATTTACACTGACACCAAAAATTTCAGACAGCTTTTTGTAGGTCGCTCTATATCTTGGTCTAGCATTTTTGCTTTCATAGTTGCTTACAGCTTTTATTGTAACACCTAGGGATTTAGCCAAATCTGCCTGAGTCAGATTATGCTCATCTCTTAATTTTTTTATTTTTTCTCCAAATTCCATGTGAACCTCATTTCATTTAAGGCTTATTTAAAATATTCTTATGAAAAATAATTAATAATAGCAACAATTTTATAAGAATGTTAACTACACAAAGTATAACTTAAACTACACAAAAAGTCAATTGTCCAAAGTAAAGTTTTATAAAAAAATCAAGAAATTTTGAAAATTCAATTGAAAAAACTAAATGCAGAGAGTCAAATCTCATGATTGTGCAGGAAATAATTCAAAATTTAAAAAATTTTATCAAAAATACTTGCAAATTTATTCACAAGGTTATATAATAAAGCCAAGTAATGAAATTGTTTTCTTTATAAAAATAGACATGATTAATTTCACTACTACATACTAATTGTTATAATAAAATAATATTTTAGGGAGAGTGTAAAATGGCTAAAGAAACATTAAATCCACTAGAAAACTCACAAAATCAGCTTAAAAGTGCTTGTGACTTACTAGGACTAGATGCAAAATATTTTGAAGTATTAAAAGAACCACAAAGAATGATAGAAATCACAATACCTGTAAAAATGGATGATGGCTCTGTAAAAGTATTCAAAGGCTACAGATCAGCTCATAGCTCAGCAGTTGGACCATCTAAGGGTGGTGTAAGATTTCACCAAAATGTTAATGCAGACGAAGTAAAAGCTCTTTCTTTATGGATGACTTTTAAATGCGGTATCGTTGGTATCCCTTACGGTGGTGGTAAAGGTGGTATCTGCGTAGACCCTCACGAACTTTCTAAGGGCGAACTTGAAAGATTATCTAGAGGATATATCAGAGGTCTTTATAAATATCTTGGAGAAAAAATAGATATACCTGCACCAGACGTTAACACTAACGGTCAAATAATGTCTTGGATGGTTGACGAATATGTTAAACTAAATGGCGACAGAATGGAAGTTGGCGTTATCACTGGTAAACCACCAGCATTCTTAGGCTCTTTAGGTAGAAACGAAGCTACAGGATTTGGTGTAGCAGTTATATCTAGAGAATTTGCTAAAAAACATGGTGTAGACTTCAAATCAGCTAAAGTATCTGTACAAGGCTTTGGTAACGTTGGACAATACACTGTTAAAAATATTGAAAGACAAGGTGCTACAGTTGTTGCAGTTGCAGAATTTGACAGAGCAACTAAAAAGACTTTCGCACTTTACAATGAAAGTGGAATTAAATACGCTGATTTAGCTAAATACAAAGAAGAAAAAGGAACAGTTCTTGGTTTCCCAGGAGCAAAAGAAATTACTCTTGACGAATTCTGGGCACTATCAGTTGACATTTTAGTTCCAGCGGCTATGGAAAATGCTATTACTGATGAAAACCAAGACAAAGTTAAAGCTAAAATAATCTGCGAAGCAGCTAACGGTCCTATAACTAACGATGCAGCAGAAAAATTATTAGCTAGAGGAATAGACATTTGTCCAGACGTATTAACTAACTCCGGTGGCGTTCTTGTTTCTTACTATGAATGGGTACAAAATATCTACGGATATTATTGGACTGAAGCAGAAGTTGAAGAAAAACAAGAAGCAGACATGATGAAAGCATTCAACAACGTATGGACTACAAAAGAACAATACAATGCTAAAAACATGAGAGATGCAGCATTTGCATACTCTGTTAAAAAAGTAGCAGAAGCTATGGATTTAAGAGGTTGGGTGTAAGATAATCTTTTAGTTAAGAACTAAAAAATATTTTTACTACAGCTCTATAGTAAAAAGCTTACCTGTTTTTTGCAGGTAAGCTTTTTAGCTTTTTAAATATAAAAAAGTTATACATGTGACGTAGCTAAGATACAGCATTTACACTTTGTGTGTAGCAAAAAAGCATATTACAAAAATTTAATTATCTAATATCTTGAAATTACATAGCTTTTACTATAAAATGGTTTATATATTTAATTATAAAGGATACATAAAAATAGATGTATTTGGAGGCTTAAATGGATACACATATGATATTGATGGGAATATTAATTGCTTTTTCAAGAATATGCGACGTTACACTAATGTCAATAAGAACAATCCTACTTACTAAAGGAATGTCAAAGATTGCTGCCTGTTTAGGATTTTTTGAAGTGTTGATATATATTACAGTGCTTGGAAATGTAGTATCCAGCCTTGACAATAAATATTACCTGATATGCTATTGCCTTGGCTTTGCATCAGGAGTATTTATAGGCTCAAAGATAGAGTCTGCATTAGCATTTGGCGATGCTCAGATGAGGATTATTACGTCAAAAGACAATGAATTTATAGTAGACGATTTAAGAGCTATGGGATTTGGAGTGACAACATTTTCAGGCCAAGGCAGAGATGACGAAAGACTAATGCTATTTACAAATTTAAAGAGAAAAAACATAAAAAAAGTGTACGAATACTTAAAACAAAAAGATGTAAATGCAGTAGTATCAACTAACGATGTTTCATCAGTACAAAACGGATATGAAAGCCTAAACAGCAAGCGTGTGAAATTTTATGATTTCCTAAAAAAATAATTTGAAATTGCAAAAAACACTCATAAAACTAGATTAGTCTAATTTTATGAGTGTTTTTTGTAAAACATTTAATCGAATAAATCAGCGCGAGTACCTGTTCTAAATAGAAACAACTCCAGCTGAGAGTTTTCAATTTTGTAGATTAGTAGCCAGTCGGGTTTAATATGACATTCTTTAAACCCGACATAGTTACCTAGTAAATCATGTTGTGTATAGTGTGAGGGGAGTTTATTACCAAAAGTTAAAGTCGTAACCACTTCATCAAGCAGTTTCATATCAAAACCACGTTTTTTTGCTAATTTTAAGTCCTTTTTAAAATGATTGGACATGACAATATCAATCATTTAAAACCTCATCAAGTGCCTCAGAAAATGACTTATACCTTTTATATTTTTCAGGATTATCCTTCATTTCCTTATATTCATTTAAAGCATCGATTGTTTCAGAATTTAATGTAGTTCTTCTTATTTCAAATGGAAAAGCTTACTCCCTTACCATTTGTTTTAAAAAAATCGTAACAGCAGTAGTAAGGTCCATACCCATCTCTTTTAAAAGCTCTTGGGAATTTTTTTCAATACCGGGTCAAGGTTGATATTAGTACTAACTTTAGCCATCTCATTACCTCCTATTCGAAAATAGTATAAATCTAAAGATAATAAGAGTCAATCAATATATGCCCATTACGCATATAATAAATTTAAAAAATAAAATTAAATTTTAAGCTTTAATTAATAAAAAAGATGTATTTTATATCTATTATAAAAAGGGTATTAAAATAAAAATTAGCCTTTATATAATAGATGCTAAATACATCTTTTTGCTAGAAAAATTTTTAAGCAAAATTTTGGTAATTATAAATAGATTTTAAAAGCAAGAAAGGAGAAATTTTATGTCAAAAAAGTTAGGAACATTTTTTGCAGCAGTAATGGGAGTATTAATAGGATGTGTAATAGCATATTTTGCTCTAATATCATCTGGTAGCGGGGAAATGCAAAAAGCGGCAGTAGGCTCAGGAGCTACAACAGTAAGTGACAAACAAATAGAGGATAAAATAGATAAAATTATAAGCGATAAATCTAAGAACATACAGCAAAGCGAAGTTGAAAATATATATAAAAATGTAGCCAAAAAAGCAATGCCATCTGTTGTTGGAGTAACTACAGTATTTTATAGCCAAAGTAGCGGTAGTATCTATGACATGATGTTTGGAGGTATGCCATCTTCACCAAGACTAATGGAAGGTGTAGGCACAGGAGTAATAGTAGATAAAGCTGGCTATATACTTACCAATTCCCATGTAGTACAAGATGGTGACGTGCAAAAGGTAAACGTGCTGTTTAATGATGGAACAAGCCAAGAGGCAGAAGTAAAATGGTCTGATAAATCTTTAGACCTTGCACTTATAAAAGTGGACACAAAGGGCAAAAATTTACAAGTAGCAACACTTGGTGACAGCTCAAAGGTAGAAGTTGGAGATATAGCAGTAGCAATAGGAAACCCAATGGGACTAGAGTTTCAGCGTACAGTAACACAAGGTATCATAAGCGGACTGGAACGTAGTGTAAATGTAGAAAATGTAAGCATGAGCAATCTAATTCAAACAGATGCCTCAATAAACCAAGGAAATAGTGGCGGACCACTGCTAAACTCCAAAGCAGAGGTTATAGGTATAAATACAGTAAAAGGCAGCGGAGAAGGCTTAGGATTTTCTATCCCGATTAATACCGCGAAAATGTTCGTAGACCTTATGAAACAAAATGGAGAAATAAAAGATAAACCATTACTTGGAATACAAGGCATATCTGTAGACCAATTAAAAGCAGCTAAAGAATTAGACTTAAAAGAAACATCAGGAGTTTTTGTAGCTCAAGTAGCTAAAAATAGCCCAGCATCATCAGCAGGCATGAAACAAGGCGACATAATAATAGGACTTGACGGACAAGAAATCAAAAATATGTCTGACCTACAAGCACAGCTATACAAGGTAGGTCAAGGGGATATGAGTAAGGTTGAAATTAAATACAACCACAGAGGCGAAACAAAAACAGTAACAATCAATCTAACAAACAGCGTACCTGAAAAAGAGCAACCACAGCAGCCACAGCAACAGATGCAAAATCCATGGGACTCACTTTTTGGTAGACAGTAAAAATAGAAATTAAATTACAAAAAATTATTCAAGGGACATATCGTATTGATGTGCCCCTTGTTTTTAACTTAAATTCGTATGTAAATTTGTAAGTGGTGTAATAATTTATTAAAAATAAAATCTGTAATTATACATATATCGTTAACACTTGTAAGAGCTGATTTTATATGTTAATATAATAGATATTAGAATAAAAAATAATCGTTTAAAATTAAAAAAAGGTGCAAAACGTATGAGCAAAAGTTGTAATCAAAGCTGCGGTTCATGTTCACAAAGCTGTAGCGATAAAAAGCAAGCAAAACCCGACTTTACACAAAAACTTCATGAAAAAAGCAGTGTAAAAAAAGTAATAGGCATAGTAAGTGGCAAAGGGGGCGTGGGCAAATCTCTTGTGACATCTATGCTTGCAGTTACTATGAATAAAAGGGGATTTCATACAGCTATATTAGATGCGGATATTACAGGGCCATCAATCCCTAAAGCCTTTGGTATAAAAGAAAAAGCCTTTGCCAATGCTGATGGTATAATACCGGTAAAAACTAAGACAGGTATAGACGTAATTTCTACAAATTTATTTTTAGATAACGACACAGACTCACTGGTGTGGAGAGGACCTGTCATAGCAAATGCTGTAAAACAGTTTTGGGGAGATACCATTTGGGATAATGTGGATTATATGTTTATAGATATGCCTCCGGGTACAGGAGATGTACCTCTAACAGTCTATCAGTCTTTAAATATCGATGGCATAATAATTGTGACTTCACCTCAGGAATTGGTATCAATGATTGTTACAAAAGCTGTTAATATGGCAGAAATGATGAAGATACCAATTATTGGACTAGTAGAAAATATGTCGTACTTTCTTTGTCCGGACAACGGCAAAATTTATAAAATTTTTGGAGAAAGCCATATAGAAGAGATTGCCAAAGAGCATAATTTAAAAGTATTGGGCAAAATGCCGATTGACCCAAGTATCGCCGAGGCTTGCGATAAAGGCTTGATAGAGGCTTGCGAATTTGATGGGCTTGATTTAATAGGTGACGAATTAGAAAAATTATAAAAAATTGTGAGAGCGTTGTATCTATTAGATTAATATAATACTCTCACCTTTTGTTTAATAGAAAAATGCTATACTGAGAGGAAATTTTTAAAATAAATGGTACAATTAAAGCAGTTCATCATGAGCTAAATAATGTAGATTACACCTTGGCTGAAAAATTTGGGCAAGACATTTCGCAAAAAGTCATTTCATATCACAAAAGTTTTCCAATGTATGAAAAAACACCCTTAGTTCACTTGAGCAACCTAGCAAATGAATTAGGCATAAAAGAAATTTATGTAAAAGACGAGAGCAAAAGATTTGGACTAAACGCATTTAAGGCACTTGGAGGTAGCTATTGCTTAGGAAAATACATAGCCGACAAATTAGGTATGGATATTAGCGAGCTTGATTTTGGAAAAATAACTTCACCTGAGATAAAAGAAAAACTTGGAGAAATTACCTTTGTCACAGCTACTGACGGCAATCATGGACGTGGGATTGCATGGACAGCACAGATACTTGGTCAAAAGTCGGTTGTATATATGCCAAAAGGCAGTGCAAAAGAAAGACTGGAAAATATTCACAAATGTGGAGCAATAGCAGAAATTACTGAGTATAATTATGATGACACAGTCAGATTTGCATACGAGTGTGCTAAAAAATATGGTTGGGTTTTGGTGCAAGATACCGCATGGCAAGGCTACAAGACAATTCCAAATTGGATTATGCAAGGCTACACGACAATGGCACAAGAGGTAGTAGAGCAATTACAAGAGACAAGACCGACACACATATTTTTACAGGCGGGCGTAGGAGCTATGGCAGGAGCGATTGCCGGATTTTTTGCGGATTTGTATAAAAAAGATAAGCCGATAATAACAATTATAGAACCAAACAAAGCAGATTGTTTTTACAAGACTGTCGAAATAAATGACGGCAAATTGCACTCAGTTGGCGGAGCTTTAGACACTATAATGGCAGGACTTGCTTGTGGAGAGCCATGTTCATTGGCGTGGGAGCAATTATCTCAATATGCAGAAAATTTTGTTTCAATGCCTGATTATGTAGCGGCAAAGGGTATGCGTGTACTTGCCAATCCTGTTGGTGATGATGAAAAAATAATTTCCGGTGAAAGCGGAGCATCTACGACCGGATTTGTAGCAGAGATTATGCAAAATGACAGCCTTGATAATTTGCGTAAAATGCTTAAAATAGATAATAACTCAGTGGTACTATGCTTTTCTACAGAAGGCGACACTGACAAGGAAAACTATAGAAAAATTGTATGGGATGGCTTATACCCTAGTTTTTAATAGATTAAATTGAAAGGACATGAAATGAATAAACAAGAAGTGTATGAATTTTTAAAAAATCGTGGCATATGGTATGAAATTACGGAGCACAAGGCTGTTTTTACAATGGAGGACTTGAGAGATGTCGACTTGCCATATCCTGAGTCAAACGCAAAAAACGTATTTGTTAGAGACAGCAAGAAGAGAAACTATTATTTAATAACACTCAAGGGTGAAAAAAAGATAAACCTAAAGGAATTTAGAGAAAAAGTAGGCTCAAGCCAGCTCAGCTTTGCCAGTGAGGCGGATTTAATGTCTATTTTAGGACTTTCTCCCGGCTCAGTATCTCCATTGGGCATCTTAAATGACAAGGAATGTAAAGTACAGTATTTTTTAGATAAGGAGCTTACAGAAAATAGCGGTATAATGGGTATGCATCCAAATGAAAATACAGCGTCTATTTGGCTAAAGGCTGAGGACTTGCTAGATATTATAAAAGAACATGGAAACAGTGCCAGTGTCATCAGCATATAAGGTATTTTGCCTGATGAATAAATAAATACGTTGGCATTAAGGAAAGCGTAGAGGAAGATCATGGATTTTACAAAACATTACAATTCACCGCTTGGAGGTATTACACTGGCTAGTGATGGAGAAGCACTAATAGGATTATGGTTTGACGGACAAAAATATTTTGCAGATACGCTTGAAAGTGAGCATGAAGAAAAAAATTTAGAAATATTTGACGAAACGACTAGATGGCTGGATATATATTTTAGCGGTAAAAATCCTGATTTCACTCCTAAGCTTTCGATGATATGCTCAGGCTTTAGGCAATCTGTATGGGAAGAAATGCTGAAGATACCGTATGGTAAAACCACTACCTATAAAGAAATTGCTGTTAAAATTGCAAAAAAAAGTGGTCAAGAGCATATGTCCGCTCAGGCGGTTGGAGGAGCAGTAGGGCACAATTCAATTTCCTTAATTATCCCATGTCATAGAGTAATTGGCACAAACAGTAAGCTTACAGGTTACGCCGGAGGTATAGACAAAAAAATATGGTTACTGGAGCATGAGGGAGTAAGTATATATTGACGAAAGCATTGATAAAAATTAAAGCTATCTTGCGATATTCTTTACACCTTTTTAATAAAAAATTAAGTATAAATAGAAATTTACAAAAGGAATAATATATGGCAAAAATTTTTTTAGTTAGGCATGGTCAGACACTATTTAATGTGCAGCATAAAACCCAAGGGCATTGTGACTCACCTTTGACAAAAGAAGGTATACAGATGGCAATAAACCTAGGAGATTACTTTGAAAAAAACGGGATATCTTTCGACCATGGTTACTGCTCTACCTCTGAAAGGACAGAGGATACGCTGAATTATATCTGTAAAAATTCTGTAGAATACACTAGATATAAATCACTCAAAGAAGTAAATTTTGGACCTATGGAGGGCGGAAGTGATGTAGAGATTTTTGCAAGATTTCCTGATTTGAGATTGGGTACATATGACAAATACCTTGGACCTTTAGGGCTTGAAAATATGACAGACGCCTTTAATCGTTTTAATGATGAATTGATTAATATAGGTAATTCAGCGTATTCAAATGTATTGGTTGTATCCCATGGACTGGTGATTGCAAATTGGATTTGGTTTAAAGGTGCGGAATTTGAGTCAAAATATAGAGCATTAAAAGCTACGAACTTTATTATAATGAGAAATTGCGACTGCTTGGTTTTAGAATATAAAGACACAAACTTTGAGCCTACAGAATATATATTAAATGAAAAGCTGTAAACAAAATATTAAAAATATACTTTCTAAGTAAAGAAAAAAAAGGAGCTGTTATATGAGTTCTTATCGAAAAAGGCTTATAATATCTTTTAATTCTCCGGTAGTATTAGGTTTTACCTTCGCCTGCTTAGTTGTTTTAGTATTAGATAAATTTACACTAGGTATGTCTACAAATATGCTTTTTAGCGTTTATAGGTCATCTATGCTTGACCCGCTGACATATGTCAGATTTTTTGGTCATGTGCTGGGACACGCAGACTGGGGACATTTTTTCGGCAACATGATGCTGTTTCTAGTCATCGGACCTCTATTAGAGGAAAAATATGGCTCTAAGAAACTATTATTTGTAATTTTAGTGACTGCATTTGTAACCGGAGTGATTAATTTTATATTTTTTCCAAGAACTCAGCTACTTGGAGCAAGCGGAGTAGTCTTTGCGTTTATATTACTAGCATCCATGACAAGCATAAAAGGCGGAGAAATACCGGTTACATTTATATTGGTCGCTGTCATTTATATAGGACAGCAGGTGTATGAGGGCACATTTATACAAGATAATGTGTCAAATCTAACCCACATAATAGGCGGTTTGGTCGGCTCAACGCTTGGCTTTATGTTGAATACGAAAAAATTTAAAAAGAAATGGTAAATTATTTTATATTAAATTAAAATGAATAAAGACAAGCTTATGAAAAATGGTGTATATCATATGTTTTTGTAATAAATTCAAAATCCATTTCGCTAGGTGCATCATTAGAGGATATGTAAATACAAGATTTGGTTATTAAAGAATAATAAGAAAAAAGCCGACAAAATAATAATATATTTTAAAATATAGCTATTATCAAAATTTATAGTATAAGATAGAGGAAAAATGGAAGAACTAACAGAAAAAGAAAAATTTGAAAAAATACAGCAAATACTAAACGAATTAAATATTGAAACCAGTATCGTAGAGCATGAACCGGCAGTTACAACAGAGCTGGCTGACAAATTTATAGAAGGTCTGGAAGGAGTTAGAACCAAGTCCATGTTTATAACCAACAAGAAAAAGAAAAATTTTTATCTAGTAATATTGGACGACAGCAAAAGATTAGATATGAGCAAATTCCAAGAAATTGTCGGAGATAAACAGCTAAGACTAGTATCAGAGGAGCTACTACATGAAAAAATGAAACTCCAGCCGGGAGTAGTTTCACCTTTCGGACTACTATTTAATACAGACCACGATATAAAGTTTTACTTTGATAAGGATATAGCTGAGCAAAGTATACAGACCTTCCACCCAAATACCAACACCAAAACTATGTTTATAAAGACGACAGACCTATTTAAATTCGTAGAAAAAATAGGCTATGAGGTAAATATAATAGATTTATAAACAAAAAGTCACAAAAATATATCAGGCTATCAAGTAAGAAATGTAGTATATTAAATAGACTTGAAAACAGGTAAGAGAAATTGACATATTAATAAAATGGTATAGTATAATACAATAAAAAAGCGGATAAGTTTAACGTAAGTTGTTAAATTTACCCGCTTTTTAAGTATGCTTTTCAGCAACTAGACCTTGTGTAATCTGATGATATTTAATCCCTGAGTACAAAAAACTTGATTATTTTTTGTAGAGTTGTTTTAGCGCAATCAATATCACACTATTCTCAAGATAAAAATTAAGTAGTATAATATATCTTGAGGTGGACTATGAATAAAATACAAATAACA